>CBFGSY010000053.1:0-13987 GCA_965651545.1 uncultured bacterium
GAACCACCGGCCAAGGGCTTATGAGTCCCCTGCTCTACCACTGAGCTACTCCGCCGCCGTGTTGTGCTTCGATTCACGCTCAGTTCGAGCGCTCAGCACCGTGGCCAAGACCTCCGGCCAGGCCATCGATTCTAACCAAGCTCTGCCCCTCGGTCCACTGCGCGGCAGCTTCCTGAGCTGGTGACCCTGGTGCTCAGTCCGTGCGCACCCATTCCCAGCGCAGCACGCCGCTGGCCGCGGCGAGGAGGATCAGCAACAGACCCGCGAGAGTCGCTAGCGAGGGGCGGCCCGTGCTCCCGACCGGCTGAAGCATGGCCGTGTCCTGACCGCCTCCGTTACCAGGGACGGGGGACGCGCCATTGCCCTGGGTACCATTTCCCTGGTTACCGTTCCCCTGGCCGTCACCGCCTGCCGGGCACGCTTCGATCTCCGCCTCGGCGCTGGCCGTGAGGTTTCCCGCACCCTCGACCTGGGCGGTATTGACCAGCCGGCGGCAGTTGTCAACCTCCAGGACGCGGAAGGTCAGCTCCACCTCCGTGGCGCCGGCGTTATCAAGGCTGAGCGTGCAAGTCACCTCACCGGCGGATGCAGTACAGCCATTGCTGCTCGCTGATCGGAAGTCCAGCACCTGGCTCTGGAAGACGTCACGAATGACGACGTCCGTCCCGCCGAGGTCCGCGACGCTGCTGACGCTGATGGCGAAGGAGATGTCGTCGCCCGGCGATACGGAGATCACCTCGGTGGCCGGTGGCGCAGAGCCATTGACCTGCGAGACGACCTTTTCCACAGTGAGTTCCTGCGCGTGGACCGGCGCGGCGGACGCGCTGATCGCCAACAGGACAGCCGCCGCCACGGCCGCAGCGGAGCCCCGCCACGGGCGCAGCATTGGGTGCTGATGGAGTTTGGATTTGATGGTGCCCATCGAAGATTCCCCTCATTCTGGCCGCCTCGTTGGGGCGCATCCGGGTAGGTATGCAACCGCTGTGCCCGAATCAGAAGCTCGGCTGATCGAGGACCCACTCGCCGTCTTCGAGGATCAATGTCCACCAGCCTCGAAGTCGCAGACTCTCGCCGGACGAGGTCTGCTCCAGGAGGTCGATTGCGACGCTCGCGCCTTCGGCGGTACGCGTGGTTTGAACCGATTCGAGCGTGATTGCGGTGGTGTCCGCGTACCGCTCGGCCAGCTCTTCCGGCGGTACCTGGCCTCGGAGTGAGGCGGACATCAGGGCGTGCGCCTGCCTGTACGCGCTCCTCGCCAGGTGCCGGTAGAACGTCCTCACAACGGCCTGTGGAGAGTTGAGTTTGGCGACCTGCGGCCGTGCGGAGCCCCGCGCTGGCGATGCTATGGGTGATCCGCCCGCGCCTCTCACGGCGGCTTCCCTCGTGGGCAGCGGCTCGGCCTCCGGCCATCCGAGCCAGCTCAGCGACCGGACGCCAACGAAGCCGATGACGAGAAGCGCAAGGATCAGGACCGCCGCATGCCGGGCATCCGGCGCCCACGCGCCGAAACGGAGACCAGCCTTGTCGCGATCCACGTCCGACTGGCCGATGGGCTCTTCATCAAGCCACCGGCGAATGGCGTCAGCGAAGGCCCCAAGGTTGGGATATCGCTGGACAGGATCATGCGCCAATGCACGTGCCACGATGTCCTGCAGGCCGGAGGGCGTGCGGGGCAGTAAGGCCTTGGTGGCCGAAGCACTGCCGAACAAGCGATGCGCGGGTGTGCCCCAGGGTGAATGGCCCTCGAACCGCCTCCGACCGGTCAGGAGCTCCTGCAGCAGCAGGCCCAGGGCGAACACGTCGCCCGCCGGTGAGCGTGAAGCACCAAGTCCCTCCTCCGGGCTGCGGTAGTCGCCGGAATCAGTCCCCGCCGGATGCCCGGCAGTGCGGACCGCCTCGTCAGCGAGTGCCAGGATCATTCCTGCTGCACGGCGAGGCTCGACGGGGCCGCGGGCGATGGCCATATGGACGTCGTCGGCGCCAGCATCGTGGAGTCTGCGCCGCATCCGCGGTACAGGCATAGTCATGCCCCCTGACTGCCGCTGTGCGGTGCATGCGCTATGCCGGACGCTGGGCGGCCAGATCCGCCTGCGTGCCAGCCATATTGCCTTCGCGGGCCGATCGGGCTGGAGTGTTGCCCTGGGAGATTCAATGGAAGCCGGCTGGGCCCCGATCCAGCGCGAGGCTGAGAACGTCTTTCAATATCGCCTGAGATGCTCCGCGTGGGCTCGACCGGCCGCCCGAGACGATGATTTCGCCCAATGCACCGCAGTCGTAAGCGACGGCCTTCTCCGGACCACTGAGCGGGTAGAGCGGGTCGCCCGGCGGGAGCTCCTCGAGCCGGACTTCCAGGCGACCCGTGTCAGCAGCGGCGGTCGCCACCGACCGGAGGCGTCGACCGTCACGCGCAGCGCGTACAGCACGACTGGCCGATGAGTCAACGATGCCTTCCCGCTGGACATCGTCGAGGGACGCTCGGCGGTCCCAGAGGAGGTTCGCGAGGAGGACCAGCTTGGATGCGGCGTCGCTGCCGTCAAGGTCGCCGGTCGGGTCGGCCTCGGCAATTCCACGGGATTTGGCTACAGCAATCGCGTCCGCCAGCGTCTCGCCTGCGGCGACCCGCTCCAACACGAAGGTGCTCGTGCCGTTGAGGGCTCCGCGGATCCGTAGGCAGCGGAAGCCACGAAGGCTCAGCCGGGCGACGTCGGCTGCAGGCAGTGCTGCACCGGTAGCGGCCGAGATCCTTATGCGGCAGCCCGTTCGACTCGCCGCGTCAGTAAGGAGACCCCACCGTCGAGCGAGATGGGACTTGGTGGCGGTGACGACGTCCACCCGCGCTTCGAAAGCGGCGAGAGTCTGATCGGTTGCGATGTCGACCAGCTGCTCGCTGCTCGGAATGGCCTGGACCACGATCGAAGGGGCCGTGGCGCTCAGAAAGTCCTCGAGCCGAGTCACAGGCAGCCACGCATCCCGCGGAGGAACCGCGGCTGCCCGCGTTTGGCCGTCGTCACCGAGGACGATCTGCTGGGCAGCGCCCCGGATGCCTGTGAGGCCGATACGGATCCCGTATCGGCGATGGAGCTCAGATCCACATTCGTCGATGAGCTCCACGAAGTCGCGAGCCACGGGGCCGTAGCCGAACAGCGCGACGTTGACGGGAGTGATCACTCCATGTAACCCGGCTTGGGGTGGCACATAGCGTGCTGCACTTTCGGTGATGGTGCAAGAATCTCAGCAAGTCCCCTTGAACAAGTTCGTGGCGGCTCCGGCCGCGCGCCTCGCCGATGTGCCCCCCTCAAGGATCAGGGTGATCTTCGACCGGGCCCACGAGCTCGAGGAGCAGGGAATCCACGTCTACCACCTGGAGATCGGGCGCCCTGACTTCGATACGCCTGCGCTGATCAAACGCGCCACGGTCGAGGCATTGGACGCGGGCGCCGTCCACTACGCGCCCAACCGCGGCATTCCCCAGCTTCTACGCGCGATCGCCGCAAAGCTCAGCCGGGACAGCGGGCTGACATACGCCCCCGCCGACGAGATCGTGGTGACCATCGGCGCAAACGAAGCCGTCTGGATCGCCATGATGGCCTTCGTCGATCCGGGAGACGAAGTCATCATCCCGACCCCGGCATGGCCCCATTACGCACAGTGCGTTCGGCTTGCTGGCGGTGTTCCTGTCGTCCTCCAACTCGATGAGAACGACGACTGGCGCATCGATCCTGAGGCGCTTGGGCGTTTGATCACGCCTCGAACGCGGATGGTCGTTCTGTGCACGCCCCAGAATCCGACTGGCGCGGTCCTTGATCGGCCGCGGCTCGAGGCGATCGCCGCAATGCTCGAGGGCACGAACGTCGTCGCGCTCTCCGATGAGATCTACGAGCATCTCATCTATGACGGGGCGCGCCACGTGTCGCCAGCATCGATCTCCGGAATGCGTGAACGGACCCTACTCGTTTCGGGCTTCGCGAAGGCCTACGCGATGGACGGCTGGCGCCTCGGGTACCTGGCGGGACCTCGCGACCTCGTCACGTGGGCGCTTCGCGTCCACCAGTACACGACGGTGTGCGCACCGACGTTCGAGCAATACGGCGCGGCCGCTGCCCTCGATGGCCCGCAGGACGACCGCGAGCGGATGGTCGCCGAGTTCGCGCGACGACGCCGGGCACTTCTCGACATCCTCGGCGATCAGGACGTCGTCACCTATTCGAAAGCGGATGGCGCCTTCTACATCTGGCTCAACTATCCAGCAAGTGCTCCGACTGCATCGGAGATCGCGATGGGTCTCCTCGAGGAGCAGCACGTAGCGGTTGTCCCGGGGACGGCCTTCGACAGCGGACAGGAACATGGCCTGCGGATTGCGTATGCAGCTCCGCTTGAGGACGTGACGGAAGGGATACGGCGGCTGATCGATTACGTTCGGATGCAAGCCGCCGACATCACCGCGCCGGACATACGACCCGACCTGGTAGACAGCTCCGCGCGGTGAGGGCCGACCGCGCGGGGAGCGTAACCGAGACCGGAGAGGCTTAGAGGAAAGGCGAACGTACAAACTTTTTTAGAGACTGCTGGAGGAGGCGGAGATGAAGGCCCTGGCGTGCATTTCCACACTATTACTCGCGCTTGCTGCTTGCGCCCCGGCTGAGCCCGCAGGCGACGGAACCGCTGGCCCGAGCACTGCTGAGGCATCGGCCGCGGTCGAGGGGTCGATCCGGGTCGCCCTCGGCGATATCGAGGGGGTCGAGACGATCAACCTGCTGATCGCGCTGGAGCGGCTGCGCGAGCGCGGGATCGACGTCGAGCTCCAGGAGTTCGCGGAGGAGGACGTTGCCGCCGAAGCCGTCCTGGGCGGGCAGGCCGACGTCACCCTGGGCGCGCCATACGCCGTGATCCAGGAGACCGAAGCTCCCATCCGCATCATCTGTCAGCTCCAGAAGCCGCGCTTCTTCGCCATCGTCGACGCGGAGACGTACCCGGACTGGCAGGCACTCGACGGCGAGAACTTCACCGTCCATTCACGTGGCTCGACAACCGAGGCAATGGCGCTGCTGATCCAGCAGGAGGAAGGCATCGAATTCGGCGAGATCAGCTACGTCTCGGGCGCCGAGGTTCGCGCAACGGCTCTGCTTCAGGGCAACGTCCAGGCCACCTTCCTCGACATCCCGGCCTGGAACTTCGTGCAGCAGGAGGCGCCGGACCAGTTCCACGAGCTGCCGCTTCCGGAGGTCAACGCGACCGACGAGGCATTCGTGGCCAACACCGAGTGGCTGGCGGCGAACCAGCCGGTCGCGCAGGTGCTGCTCGAGGAAACGCTGAACACGTGGAACGCGATCATCGAGGATCCGAACTTCGCGGCGGACGAGCGCGACCGGCTCGGCCTCGCGGAGGACCTCGAGCCTGAGCTGGAAGAGCAGATCGTGCCGTACTACGAGCAGGCGGCGGAGGAAGGGCTGCTCACCACCGACTGCGGCGGCGAGGACGCGGCCCGGGCCGACTTCGAGTTCTACGGCCTGGTCGGGCAGGTCGAGGGCGACCCGGCCAGCCTGAACGTCGAGGACTTCTGGGACCTCGGGCCGGCCGAGGCCGCGCTCCAGGCCGTCGGCCAGTGATCGAGCCGACAACGGGCTTCACGGGCCGGTGACCGGCGGCGGCCTCGCCGCCCCGGCCGACGCCGCCGCCGGCAGGCCTAGCGCGTGGGGCGGGTGGCCGCCCGCCACACGCACATGGCTGCTGCGCGCCGGCTCGATCGTCGCGGTCCTTGCGGTCTGGGAGCTCGGGGGCCGCATCCCGTTGAGCCTGACCTTCCCGAGCTTTACGGCCACGGCCGCGGCCTTCGGCGAGATGCTCGCCGACGGCACGTTCCCGAGCGCCTACTCCGAGACGGTTGGCCCGCTGCTGGTCGGCGTCGCGCTGACTGCCATCGGGGGCGTGGCGGCGGGGGTGGTGATGGGCTTGTCGCCCAAAGCGGAGTGGCTCGGCGTACCGGTGTTCGTCATCCTGCAGGCCACGCCATCGGCCGCGGTCATTCCGCTCATCACCTTCATCTACGGCATCGGCTTCGCCGCGAAGGTGTTCGCCGTGGTCATCCTCAGCACACCGGTGATCGTCCTGAACTCCTACCGAGGGATCCGCAACACTCCGGTCTCGCTGATCGAGATGAGCGAGGCATTCCTGGCCAGCCGCTGGCAGCGCATCTGGAAGGTGATCCTGCCGGCCGCCAGCGGCCTCATCTTCGCCGGGCTGCGCCTGGGACTCGCCCAGGGCTTCACCGGCGCCATCCTGGCTGAGCTGCTGATCACCCCGACTGGTGTCGGCGACCTGATCACCTTCTACCGCTCGCAGGCGGAGTACGCCCATATGTACGCCTCGATCCTCTCCATCATCCTGGTCGCGAGCGTCAGCATCACCCTCCTCCAGCGGCTCGAAGGGGTGATGTTCCGCCCGGAGCTTCGTTCGCCATGACCGATGCAGCCGAGGAGCCGGCGGTGCGCGTCGTCGAGCTCGCCAAGGACTATCCGGGTGGCGTTCATGCGCTGGAGGGGGTCACCTTCGACGTTCCCGCCGGTCAGCTGACCAGCCTCATCGGGCCATCCGGCTGCGGCAAGACCACGACGCTCAAGATCGTGGCGGGCCTGATTCCCGCGACCTCCGGCCAGGTCATCGTCGAGGGACGGCCGGTCACAGCGCCCGGGCCGGACCGCGCGTTCGTCTTCCAGGACTTCGCCCTGCTGCCGTGGGGCAACGTGCTGCGTAACGTGGCCTTTGGCCTGGAGCTGCGCGGCGTGCCGCGAGCAGAGCGCGAGGCGACGGCCCGCGAGTTCATCGCCAAGACGAACCTGACCGGCTTCGAGCACAAGTTCCCGCACCAGCTGTCGGGCGGGATGCGCCAGCGGGTGGGCCTCGCCAGGGCGCTGGCGGTCGATGCCGACATCCTGCTGATGGACGAGCCGTTCGCATCGGTCGACGAGCAGATCCGGCGTGCGTTCCAGGAGGACCTGCTGCAGCTGCTGAGCGAGGCGCGAAAGACCGTCCTGTTCGTGACCCACTCCATCGAGGAGGCGGTCTACGTCAGCGACCAGATCGTCATCCTGACCCGCGGGCCGGGGCGCGTCTCGAACGCCGTCCGGCCGGAGATCGCACGCGACGGCAGCTCGGACGAGATCCGTCGCAGCCGTGGCTACCTGGACGCGGTCGAGGAGATCTGGGGCGAGCTGCGCGGCTACGTGGAGCAGGACATGCAGGGCCCGCAGCCGACAGGGGTCGCGTCATGACGATCGGCGGCCGCCGCGTGCCGATGGCGCTCTCGCTCCTGGTGTGGTTCGCCATCTGGGAGGTCATCGGCCGTGCCGATCTGGTGGTGCTCATTCCACCGTTCACCGATGTGCTCGTCGCCATCGGTGGAGTGGTGACCTCGGAACGCTTCGCCGAGGCGGCCACGATCACCTTGCAGGCGTTCGCCATCGGGATGGTGCTATCGCTCGCCGTCGGCATCGGTGCCGGATTCCTCATGGGACGGGTGCAGGCATTCGCCGACGTGCTCGGGATGTGGGCGAATATCTTCGAGAGCTCGCCGCTGACCGCCATCGTGCCCGCGATGATGGCGCTCCTCGGCTTTGGCCTGCCCACCATGATCGTGACCGTCTTCCTGTTCTCGGTCTGGGTCATCGCGCTGGACACCCAGGTTGGCGTGGCCCACGTCAGCCAATCGCTGCTCGAGATGGGCCGATCATTCGGCGCCAACCGGCGCCAGCTGCTGCTCAGGATCGTGCTCCTCGCCGCGCTGCCGGAGATCCTGGCGGGCATCCGGCTCGGCCTCATTCGCGGGGTGAAGGGGGTGATCATCGGGCAGCTGCTGATCGCCATCGTCGGCATCGGCTACCTGTTCGAGCGCTACTCGCGGTCGTTCCTGATGGCTGACTTCTGGGCGCTGCTGATCATCGTCTTCGCGTTCGCCTTCGCGGCATCCGAAGCCGTCGCCTATTTCGAGCGCAAGGTCGCCTTCTACGCGACGACTCGCTAACGTCTGCTGACGGCCCGGATCGTGCCAGTCCGGCGCGCATGGCCACCTACACCGTCAACCGGCGCACGATCTCGTACGCACGGCGGCTGATCGACACGCGCCAGTACGTGCTCAACAGCGACTGGGGCGAGGTGCAACCTCGTGCCGATGACGAGAATCGGTTCCTGAAGAACCACTCCTGGGACGAGTACGCGCTCTGGCACCTCGGCCTCACCGATGGCGCCGAGGACGGCACGAAGGCACGCTATGCCTTCGTCCTCGGCGATCTGCGACGCATCCATCGCAGCGGCATCATCGCCTGCCACTACCGTGCGGCGGAGTGGCGACACAAGAAGATCGAGCTTGCCGCCCACAACCTGCTGCAGTACCTGGACGGCCGGACCGGCTGAGCCGATGGCACCTAGCGGCGCCTGGCCACCAGCTCGCGCAGACGCGCCGCGTCGCTCACCGCGTGCCCACCGATGTCGTTGTTGAAATAGGCGTAGACGGGCAGCCCACGATCTGCCCAGTCCACGAGCCGATCGGCCCACGCCGCCAGGAACTGCGGCGAATAGCCGCCCCGGTACCACCCGCTCGGGCCATGAAAGCGCACGTACGCCATCCTGCCGATCGGCCGTCGAGGGCTCGCGGAGCCAGGCATGTCGTGCAGGCAGAGCGCCACCGGCCCTTTTGCCAGCAGCTCCATGGCCTGTGGCGCATACCAGGACCGGTCGCGGAACTCGATAGCCTGCGCGCGACGACGTGGCACGGCTGCCAGGAATGTCCGGAGGCGCTCAGCATCGAAATGCCAGCGCGGCGGCAGCTGATAGAGCATCGGCCCTATGTGATCGCCGAGGCGCTTCGCACGCCCCCAGAGCCGATCGAGCGGCTCGGCTGGATCGCGCAGGCGCTTCAGGTGGGTCAGGTAGCGGCTCGCCTTGACAGCGAAGCGGAAATCGGAAGGGACGCGACCGGCCCAGGCGGCAAACGCGTCGGCCTCCGGCAGTCGGTAGAAGCTGTTGTTGAGCTCAACCGTGTCGAACGACTCGGCGTAATGCTCTAGCCACCTGTCGACCGGCAGGTTGCGCGGATAGAAACGTCCTCGCCAGTGCCGGTATTGCCAGCCCGAGCAGCCGATACGGATCAACGCCGATACCACGCCCATCCCATCCGCATGCGCCGCGCCAGTTCGCGACGCGAGGCAGCAGCGCCATCGATCGTGACAGCCAAGGTGTCACGCGGCGGGGCTACACCCCCCGCATGCGGTCAGCCGCCGAAGAAGAGCTCCAGCCACTGCTCCAGCAGGGGTGGTGGCGGTTCGGTCCGTTCCTGGACGGCGTCAGGCAGGCGCGCCTCGCTGCCGGGCGGAATGATCAGCACACGCTCACCGACGGAGCCGAGGTTGAGCAGCTTCCGGGCCTCGGCGGAGATGTAGGCGTCGGACCGCAGGTACTCCAGCTCACGCTGGAGCCGTGCATTCTCCTCCGCCAACGCCGCGATCTCGGCCCGGATCTGGTCGGCCTCCTGGCCGATCGACCAGCTGACGTAAACCTCCCGCCCCAGCTGGAAGGCGACGAATCCACCCACCAGCAGCAGCACGGCCAGCCAGGCGAGCCCGCCGCGCGAGGTTGGCAGCGTGTAGCCCGAGCGGCGACGTCGGGGCGTTGGAGCGGGGGCGAAGAGGTCGATGCCGGTCATCCGCGCCTGAGTCTACCGGCCGAGTTTTCCACCGCGCAACGAGTTCGGACGCGAGTTGTCCACATTCGGCGCATGAAACCGAACGAGCGTGCTAAGTTGAGAGAACATGTGTTCTAAAGAACCGAGCTCGGGAGGCCCAGCGTGATCCTCGAGCGCCCAAGCACTGTCGACGAGGCGATTGCCAGCGTCCTCGGCGATGGCCGGCTCGCGGAGCTCATCACCGCCCACGTGGTCCAGGAGCCGGAGCCGCCCCGCTACGCACCGTGGCCGGAGGCCCTCGACTCACGCCTCATCTCGGCCCTCCGCGGCCGTGGCGTGGAGGCGTTGTACACCCACCAGGCCAGCGCCATCGAGTCCGTTCGGGCGGGCCGCAACGTGTGCGTGGTGACGCCCACCGCATCGGGCAAGACGCTCTGCTACAACCTGCCGGTCATCGATGCGGTCGCGCGGGACGACGCCGCGCGCGCCCTCTACCTCTTCCCCACCAAGGCGCTGGCCGCCGACCAGCTGGTGGAGCTGCGCGCCATGGCGGAGGCCGCGGGGATCGGCCTCAAGACCCACACCTACGACGGCGACACGCCGCCCGCCATCCGCAGCGTGGTGCGCAGCGCGGGACAGGTGGCGATCACCAACCCGGACATGCTGCACTCGGCGATCCTTCCGCATCACACCAAGTGGTTCAAGCTCTTCGAGAATCTGCGCTTCGTCGTCATCGACGAGCTGCACACCTACCGCGGCCTCTTCGGCAGCCACGTCGCAAACGTCATCCGCCGCCTGCGGCGCGTGTGCCGGCACTACGGCGCCGATCCGGTCTTCATCTGCGCCAGCGCCACCATCGCCAACCCGGGCGATCTCGCCGAGCGGCTGTTGGAGGCGCCGGTTGACCTGATCACGGAGAGCGGAGCGCCGCGAGGCCGGAAGCACTTCCTGGTCGTCAACCCGCCGGTCGCCAACGAGCAGCTGGGAATCCGCGGCTCGTCGCTGCTGACCGGCCAGTACCTGGCCGAGCGGCTGATCGAGGGTGGCGTGCAGACCATCGCCTTCGCGCGCTCGCGCACCGCGGTCGAGGTGCTGACCAGCTACCTGCACGAGACGTTCGCGCCGCCACCGGGACACCAGCACACCATCCGCGGCTACCGGGGCGGCTACCTGCCGAACGAGCGCCATGAGATCGAGGCCGGGCTGCGTGACGGCCGGGTGCGGGGCGTGGTGGCGACCAATGCCCTGGAGCTCGGCATCGATATCGGCAGCCTGGATGCCGCCCTCAGCATCGGCTACCCGGGCACCATCGCCTCGACCTGGCAGCAGATGGGCCGTGCCGGCAGGCGGACGGGCACCAGCCTGGCAGCCCTGATCTGCTCATCGGCTCCCATCGATCAGTTCCTGGCGGCGCATCCGGAATACCTCTTCGAGAGCTCGCCCGAGCATGGCCTCATCAATCCGGACAACCTGCACGTGCTCATCAACCACCTGCGCGCGGCGTCCTTCGAGCTGCCGGTGCCGGCCACCGAGCGCTTCGGCATCGACGAGACGCCGACGCTGCTGGACGTGCTGGAGGAGGACGGCTACCTCCGCCACGCGGAGGACGACCGCTACTACTGGAGCCACGACAACTTTCCGGCCTCGGACTTCAGCCTGCGGAGCGGGGCACCGGAGAACGTGGTCATCGTCGATACCACGAGCGATCGCCACCGGGTGCTGGGGGAGATCGACCTCTTCGCCGCGCCGCTGCTGGTGCACGAGAAGGCGATCTACATCGACCCCGTCGTCTCCCCCCACGTCGATCGGCTCGACTGGGAGGAGCGCAAGGCATACGTCACGCGCACCGACGTCGACTACTACACCGATGCGGACCTCGGCATCACCCTGAAGGTGCTGGAGGTCTTCGACGAGGCGGACGGCCGGGCGGGACGCAAGCAGCGCGGTGAGGTGATGGTCGCCTGGAAGGTGACCATGTTCAAGAAGCTCAAGTACCACACCCACGAGAACGTCGGCTGGGGCTCGATCAGCATCCCCGAGCTGGAGATGCACACGACCGCCTGCTGGCTGGTCCCGCCCGCGGCCCTGGTGAACCGTTATGACCGCGATACCCTCGATGGGGCGCTGATCGGCCTGGCCCGCATCGCCCGCACCACGGCCTCGCTGCTGCTGATGTGCGATCCGCGCGACCTCGGCGTGCTGGCCCAGGTGCAGGCGCCGTTCACCGGCCAGCCGACCTTGTACCTGTATGACGCCGTGCCGGGCGGCGTGGGCTTGACGGAGCGGCTCTTCACCCTGACCGGCGAGCTGGTGCGCGCGTCGAGAGAGGCCGTCGAGTCGTGTGCGTGCGCCGACGGCTGCCCAGCCTGCGTCGGGCCAGCCATCGAGGTCGGAGCCCGCGGCAAGCAGACGGTCATCGAGCTGCTGGCCGGGCTCGATGTCTGAGCCGGCTGCCGGGGCCACGCGCACGCTGGCCGATCGCCTGGCGGCAGTCCGACGGCCCGTCGCACGAGCGGCTCGGCCCGCAGACGATCGGCTCGAGACGCTCTCGCGCCGGTTTGGCGCCCGAACCCTCGTCGTGGAGGGCGGCCGTGCGCTGGTCATCGAGCGGCACGTCCCATTGCCCGCCACCAAAGCCGCTGCCGTCCGCACGCTGCCCGCGGGCGCCTACTTCGACACGGAGACGACCGGCCTCTCGACGGGAGCGGGTACGGTGATCTTCCTGGCCGGCCTCGCACGGGTCGCTGCGGACGGGACGGTGGTGGTGCGCCAGTACCTGCTGCCGGATTACCCATTCGAGCGGCCGCTGCTGCGAGCGGTGGTCAGCGACCTTGCTGGCGCAGACAGGATGGTGACCTACAACGGGCGCAGCTTCGACCTGCCGATGCTGGCCGCCCGCCTCACCTTCCACGGGCTCTTCGGCGAGCAGGCGGGCATCCCGCCCGAGCACGATGACCTGCTGCCGACGGCTCGCCGTCTCTTCCGGCGTCCCCTCGGAGGAGCACGGCTGGCCGACGTGGAGGCCGGGGTGCTTGGCGTGCGCCGCGAGTCCGACTGCCCGGGCAGCGAAGTGCCGGCTCGTTACTTCGGCTATCTGCAGGGCGGCTCGCCCGACATCCTGGCCGTCGTGCTCGACCACAACCTCCAGGACGTCGTGAGCCTGGCGCTGCTGGAGGCTGAGATCTCCCGGCTGCGTGCTGGCGGCTGGCGCCAGGCTACCGTGCTCGACCCGCGCGGCATGGCGCTCGACCTCCTGCGCGCGGGTGCCATCGGCGACGCATTGGAGCTCGTCGAGAATGGGCAGGCGATCAGCAGCGACCCGGCCGAGGCGAATGCGCTTCGACGTATCGCTACCCGGCTCCTGCTTATGAGCGGTCAGGTCGAGCGAGCCGAGGAGCTGTGGCGGCTTGGCACCCGGCGCGCATCGGTCGATGCCGCTGGTGCATGGATGGAGGTCGCCCGCATCAGGGAGCGCCACCGAGACGACCTGCACGGCGCCCTGGAGGCCGCTGCCGCCGCATCGCGGGTCCTCGACCTGGCGTTCGCTCTGGGACGCGGCGGCAGCCTGGATGCCATCGGCCGCACCCGCCTCCGGGTAGAGCGGCGGCTCAGGCGGCTCAGGAGCTGGGTGGCCGCCGCCGAGCGCCGCGCGGCGCGTTCCGCACGCGTGGCGTGATGCTCACCTGGCCTTAGCGGGACCTGCGTCCATCGAGCTCCTCGGCCACGACCTGCATGGCTGCCGATGCGTGTTGGCGCCAGTCTCGAGGCGGCTCCTTGGCGCGCAGCAGCAGGAATGCAGCAAGGATGTCGCCGGCCCCGACGGTGGCCACGTCCTCGACCCGCCACGGGACGGGCAGGTGCTCGCGGACGCCGGTCTGGTGCTCCGATTCGGGAACGTCCAGCCAGAGGCCATCCACACTATCGGTGACGACCAGCACGGGCCGCTGGCCGAGTGCCTGGCGCAGCGCGGTCAGCTGGTCGGACGGCGCTATGCCGTCCGCCGTCAGGTCCTCGCGGCTGGCGACCAGCACGTCGAGTGTCGCCAGGGCCCGGCGGAGGCCATCATCCAGGCTCGCCAGCGAAACCTGCGTCACCTCATCCCCATCGGCTGTCGCTCGCAGCCAACCCTGCAGGATCGCGCCGTGGACCTGATCGCCGTTGGCGTGGATCGCGTCTGCGCCAACCTCATCGGCGACTGGCGCGTAGAGAACCGCCATGGCGGCGGGATCGCCTGCGGTGGCTTCCAGCGGCGCGACCGCGCTGCCCCTCCCCTCCAGCCAGAGACGTCGCCCGCCGGCCGTCTCCTGGTGACGG
>CBFGSY010000054.1:0-13790 GCA_965651545.1 uncultured bacterium
GCTCGGCAACCTACTCGGGATAGCACAGCGCAGGGGCCGAGAGGCTTGGAAGGCTGCCGCTCTGCCAACTGAGCTACTCCCGCAACGGAGCCGCTAGAGGATAGCGGAGCCTCGCCATCGGCTCTCGGCGGCTCAGGAACCGAAGAAGCGGTTGATCGCCTCGGTGTCGTCCGAGAAGGCCCAGCGCGCGGAGATCTTGCCGTCGCGCATGTGGTAGATCTCGGCTGTCCGGTACGTCAGCGTCTCATCCCCCCGCCTGAACGTCGTCTCGAGCAGAGCGACAACGTGCTCATCGTTGGCGATGACATCATGGGTCGACGCAGCGATCTGCTCGAATTCCGGCCCGCTGCCCCCCGCGTCGCGGCGGGCGAGCATGGCTGCCTTTCCATGGAGCGGTGGAATGGGGCCGATGAAGTGCCATTCGACGTCATCGGTCACGAAGTCGACTTCGCTGCGGACCGGGTCATCGATCATCTCCCTGATGATCTTCGCGTTCGGATGGTCTTCCACTGCTCAGCGCTCCTAATCTGCGTCAGCCCGGCGGGCGGCGCCGATCAGCGTAATGCGGAACCTGTCCTCTGGTGGCGCCGATCCATCGGCTCTAGGATGCGACGACAGGGTGGTGGAGACCGCGATGCCCAATCTTCCGTCCGGGACGGTGACGTTCCTCTTCAGCGACATCGAGGGCAGCACCGCCCTGCTCAAGCAGTTGGGCGACGAGCAGTACGCCGAGCTGCTGCGGACGCATCGGCGCATCGTGCGCGAGACCTTCGGCCTGTACCACGGCCAGGAGATCGACACGCAGGGCGACGCGTTCTTCTATTCATTCCACCGAGGCCGCGAGGCGGTGGCTGCCGCGGTGACCGTCCAACGGCAGCACAACGAGGAGGCGTGGCCGCAGGGAGTGACGGTGCGGCTGCGTCTCGGACTGCACACCGGCGAGCCGGCGGTGGGCGAGGACGGCTACACCGGCCTGGACGTGGTCCGCGCGTCGCGCATCGCGGCAGTTGGGCGCGGAGGGCAGGTGCTGCTGTCGGACACGACGCGGGCGATCGTCGCCGGCGAGCTGCCGGAAGGGGTGACGATCCGCTCGCTGGGTGATCAGCGGCTGAAGGACATCGACCAGCCCGAGCCGCTGCACGAGCTCCACATCGACAACGTCCCGGTCTCGTACCAACCGGAACCTGCGAGGTCCGCGCCCGATGTCGGCATTCCGGACGAGGCCCTGGCCAGCATGCCGGGCTGGGTCCGCAGCATGGCGGCGCGTATGACCCCGGTCGCGGGCCGAGCGAGCCAGCTGATCGAGGAGCGCGTGATGGCCGAGCTCGAGGCGAGCCTCCAGGAGCCCGATGAGGCACCGCCGGCGCTGCCGCCAGCCGGGTCATCGGTCGCCGACGAGATCGCCAAGCTGCGGGCGCTGCATGATGAGGGGGTGCTGACCGACGAGCAGTACGCGAAGGCGCTCGATCGGACGATCGCTGGCAACGAGTGAGCTAGGCTGAGGTCATGGCCGACGGCAGCATCGATAGGGTGGTCGCCATCGCCGGCGCGACCGGCGGGGCGGGACGTGCCGCGGCCGCCGCCTTCGCCCGCGCGGGCGCTCGCCTGGGCCTGATCGGCACCGATGCAACCCGCTGCACCGCCGTCGCCGATGAGCTTGGCCTGGCCGCCGACCGATGGGAGGTCGGTGTTGGCAACCTGCGGGATCCCGGTGAGACGCGTGCCGCCGTGGCGGCCATCGAGAAGTCGCTCGGCCCGGTGGACATCGCGCTCTGCCTGGTTGGCGGCTGGAACGGCGGGACGCCGACCGTGGAGGTGAGCCACGACGACTTCGACGACATGCTCGGGCAGCACCTGTACAGCACCCTGAACGTGGTGCAGGCAACGGTGCCGGGCATGCTCTCTCGCGGCTGGGGGCGAGTGGTCGCGATCTCGACGCCGCTGGTGGCTGAACCCGGGCCGCGTGGCGGCGGCTACCTGGCTGCGAAATCCGCCCAGGAGGCGGTGATCCGCACGCTGGCAAGGGACGTCGCCGGGACCGGGTTGACCGCTAACCTGATCATCGTGCGCACGATCGACGTGAAGCATGAGCGCCAGTCGGAGCCGACGTCGAAGAACGCGTCGTGGACCACGCCGGAAGAGATCGCCGACGTGATGCTGATGCTGGCCAGCGACGCGGCAGCCACCATCAACGGCGCACGCATCCCGCTGTTCGGCCGCTGACCTTCCTGCTCGGGCGCTGATCCTTCCTTCCTATTGGCTGGCACCGGCGCATGCCGTTCCCTTGACATCGGCCAGCGAAGCCTGACTCCCGCTGGTCGCAAACCTTGGAGGGTTGATTCGTGATCAGCATTGGCACGCGGAGCGCGGCCTAGATGGAACCGATGGCGGGGCGCTGGGTCTGCCGACGCTGCTTCGCCTCGAACGACGCCGAGGCGACGACCTGCGAGCAGTGCAGCCTGGAGCGAGGCGCAGATCCGGCATCGGCGCCGGCCGGCGAAGAGGGGCGGCCGGCGGGGCAGTGGGTGTCGCCGCAGCCAGCGCCTGGCAGGTCCCTGGGGCAGATGGCCCTGAGCTACTGGTGGGTGGCGGTCATTCCGGCCGTGCTGATCGCCGGCTGGTGGTTCTCCGCTCGCCGCGATGACTCCGGCCAGATCGCGAACTCAGGCAATCTCCAGGTCCAGGACCTGCGGGCGGGCGACTGCTTCGACCTGAAGGATCCCGAGGCAAGCGAAATCGACGAGGTCGAGGCGAAGCCGTGCACGGAGTTGCACGAGTTCGAGATGTACCACGTCGTCGACATGCAGAGTGCCAGCTATCCCACGGACGCCGAATTCGACGCGTTCATCGGGCAGGAGTGCCTCCCGGCCTTCAGCGCGTACGTTGGCGTGGCCTACCGTTCCTCCATGCTGGAGGTGATCCCGATCACGCCCACCTCCGGTTCCTGGGATGACGGCGATCACAGCGTGCAGTGCGCGTTGTATGACCCGAACAACGCCCAGCTCACTGCATCCATGAGGGACGCGGCGCGCTAGGTCGACCGAAGCGGCGTCGGTACTTTCGGGGGATGGGTGAGGTCCGGGTAGGTTCGTTACGGTCAGCCCGATGCCACCGGCCATGTCGCGCCAATCACGCGCACTGCTGCTGTCCGGGGTCGGACGGCTCGCTGTTGAGCGATCGCGCAGCCCCTCCCGCAGCACGCGGCGACTTGCGCCGCTGATCGCCCGCGACCCGTACCTGGCCTACACCGCGTCGCTCGCGCCGATCGCCGCGCTGGTGTTCGTCATCGGTCGCCAGGTGCCGTCGCTCATCGCGCTCGGGGTGCTGGCATTCGTCTTCGTCGGCGCACAGCTGCTGCTTGCCACCGTGCCGGCTCGGATGCGGCCACTGACCCCGCTCGGCTGGTCCTTCCTGCGCCTGGCGGTGGCGCTCCTGTTCGTGGCGGGCATCGTGGAGCTCGGCGGTGGACCCGGCGGACCCCTCGACGCCCTCTTCATCCCGGTCGTGGTTGGCGCGGCGGCCATCGGCACCATGCAGGCCGCGGTCATCGGCGGCGTGGCCATGGTCATCTACCTGGCCCCGGAGATCACCCGGCTCGGCTCCTCGGCCGACCTGGCGCTGCGCGGGATCACGCTGGCCGGGGTCAGCCTGCTGGTTGCGTTCGGCACCCGCCAGCTGGTTCTCAGCCTGGAGCGCATCACCCGTCAGCTGCGGTCCGCCATCCGGGATGAGCGGCGTCGCTCACGCCAGATCACCGGCCTCGAGGCGGTCAGCCGCCTGCTGGTGGCCGGCGGGCCGACGACCGAGGTGCTGGACCGCGCGCTCGGGGTGCTGGTCGATCGGTTCGGATACGAGTACGTCTCCATCTACATCGCCGATGAGTCGCGCCTCGTGCTGGGTGCACAGCGTGGCTACGAAGAGCCGATCGAGAGCTTCGATGGAACGTCCGGGGTGATGGGCCGCGTCATGCGCACCCGTCAGCTCGCGTTCGTGCCCGACGTCTCCAGCGACCCCGATTACATCTCCGTCTTCGGCGAGGTAACGAGCGAGATCTGCGCGCCGCTGCTGATC
Organism: uncultured bacterium; assembly: GCA_965651545.1. GTDB lineage: Bacteria > Chloroflexota > Limnocylindria > QHBO01 > QHBO01 > DASSCW01. The sequence continues at coordinate 4,072 of CBFGSY010000054.1, forward strand.
GACGGCCAGCTCCTTGGCGCGCTGAACATCGAGTCCCGCGACCGGCTGGATCGCACGGATCGCGACCTGGTGGCGACCCTGGCCGGTCGCATCGCCACCGTGGTCGCCCTCGGCCACGACCGGCATGCGCTCGCCGATCGGGCGGCCGTATTCCGCAGCCTGCACGACTTCACCGAGATGGTGTCGGCCACCCTGGAGCTCGACACCCTGGCCGCAACGGTGGTCGATGCCACCCGCCGGGTGGTTCGTGCCGACATCGTCACCCTCACCGTCCTGGACCGCGAGAGCGGGCGCTACCAGGTCCGCGCCATCACCGACGTCGACGCATCCAAGCTCGGACGGGAGGTCCGGCCGGGCGAGGGGTTGGCCGGGCGCGCCATCCGCGACCGCACCGTCGTGATCGACGGCAGCTTCTCGACCGATCAGTGGCCTGCGTCCTACCGTGAGGGGGCCGAGCCGATGACGATGCTGGGCGCCGGCGTGCCACTGATCCGCGACGGCGTGGTGGTGGGTGCCATCTCGATCGTTCGTCGAGATCTGGACGACCACTTCCGCCCGATCGAGCGAGAGGCGATGGAGCTGCTGGCCGGCCACGCCGCCCTGGCGCTGGCCAACGCCTTCCTGCACGCCGAGGTTGAGCAGCTGGCCATCCGCGATCCGCTGACCGACCTCTACAACCGCCGCTACTTCGACGAGGCGGTGGAGCGCCTGATTGCCAACTGGCATCGGTCCGAGGGACCCGGACGGCGCCCGCTGTCCGCGATCGTGTTCGACCTCGACCACTTCGGCGAGTTCAACAAGCGGCATGGCCATCAGGTTGGCGACCTGGTGCTGCGCAGGTTCGCGAGCATCCTGCGCAGCCGGTTCCGCACCTCCGACCTGGTTGCGCGGCTGGGTGGGGAGGAGTTCATCGTGGTTCTGGAGGGCGCCGATCGTGAGGCGGCCGAGAAGGCAGCCGACGAGGTCCGCACGGCCCTCAAGTCGAGTGACCTGGCCAACGAGGACGGGGAGCGCCTGGCGGTGACGGTCTCGGCCGGCTGCACACAGCTCGAGGACGCGCTCGCCACCCGGGAGTCGATGCTGCGGACGGCCGACGTGGCGCTGTTCATGGCAAAGCGCGCAGGACGTGATCGTGTCGTCGCCGCGTAGGGCCTCCGGCTCCGACCTGGCGATGGGCGCCGCGTCCGCCGCGGCCGAGCCGAAGCTGATGGCGTCCGCCCTGGATGCGGTTGTGGGCATGGATGCCCGGGGCAGGATCTCGGCCTGGAACGCCCGCGCCACCGAGATGTTCGGCTGGCCCGCCAGCGAGGTGATAGGTCGACCGATGGACGATGTGCTCCTGCCGGAGCGCTATCGCGCAGCCCATCGCGCCGGACTGGCTCGCTACCTGGAGACGGGTGTCGCGAACATCCTGGAGCGACGAATCGAGCTGGAGGCGCTCCATCGGTCCGGCGTCGAGATCCCGGTGGAGCTGGCGGTCGTTGCCCTGCGACGCAACGGCCAGCTGGAGTTCAGCGGGTTCATCCGTGACCTGTCCCGGGAGCGGGCGGCGCTGGCCGCGCTGCGCGAGAGCGAGGAGCGCTTCCGGATGCTGATCGAGCGGCTGCCGGGGATCGCCTATATCGATGAGCCGGGCGCCTTCGGCCGCTACATCAGCCCGCAGGTCGAGTCGCTCCTCGGCTACTCGCGCGATGAGTGGCTGCAGAGCTCGGCGCGCTGGGTGGAGGCACTGCACCCCGACGACCGCGACCGCGCGATCGCCGAGCTGGCGACCGGCGAGCAGAGCGGACAGCGCTTCACCTCCGAATACCGGCTGATCGCCCGGGACGGGCGGACGGTGTGGATCCGGGACGAGATGACGCCGACCCGGGACGCCGAGGGCCGCCTCCTGGTGCACGGCGTGATGTTCGACGTGACGCGCGAGAAGGAGATCGAGGCCGAGCTGGCGGCGGAGGTCGCGGAGCGCGCCGAGGTGGCGACCGCGCTGAGCACGTTCCGCGGCGGCGCCGACCCGCAGTCGACCGCTGCCGCACTGTGCCGCGAGCTGGTGCGTCTGCGCAACGTGGACATTGCAGTCGTCTACGCCTTCCAGGGCGAGGCCGTCGTGCCGCTGGCGCTGCGCACGCCGCCGGGCGCCCCGATCGCAATTGGCCGGCCGCTGCCGACCGAGCGGTCCAGCTACCTGCGCGCCAGCGCAGCACGCGGACCGTGGATCGATGAGTGGCGCCCGGGACCCGCCAGCGGCGACTACGAGCGTGCCTGGCTCGAGGTCGGCCTGCGGGTGGGCGCCTACGTGCCGCTCGCCATGAACGGCGTGCCCTATGGCCTGATCGTGGGCGGCACCACGTCCGAAATGGACGGCAAGCAGATGGGACGCATGCTGCCCGCCCTGCTGGAATACGCGACCGTCGCCAACGCGGTGCTCGGTCCGCAGCTGCACCACCAGGCGGACCAGTTGCATGTCAACGCCCTGCGGGAGCTGATCGTGTCCGGCGGCCTGCGGACCGTCTTCCAGCCGGTCGTGCGGCTGCACGATCGCAAGGTCGTCGGCTACGAGGCGCTGACGCGCTTCACCGATGGCAGCTCGCCACTCCAGCGCTTCGCCGAGGCGGAGCAGGCCGGCCTGGCGGTGGACCTGGAGCGGGCGGCCGTCAGCTCGGCGATGGCCGCGGCCGGCTCGCTGCCGTCGGGACCCTGGCTGAGCGTCAACATCTCGCCGGCCGTGCTGCCGGACCTGAAGGAGCTGGCGGCGCTGGCCGGGCACACCGACCGGCCGCTGGTCATCGAGATCACGGAGCGGATGGCGATCGAGGACTACGGTGCCGCCCGGCGGCTGCTGCGCCGGCACCTGCCGCATGCGCGCGTGGCTGTCGACGACGCGGGCGCCGGCTTCGCATCGCTGCGACACATCGCCGAGCTGCGGCCAGCCATCGTGAAGCTGGACATGCAGCTGGTGCGCAACGTTCACCGCGACCCGGCGCGGGAAGCGCTGGTGGCTGGCATGGTCCACTTCGCCGCGGCGTCCGGCTGTGAGCTGATCGCCGAGGGTATCGAGACCGATCAGGAATGCCGGGCCCTGATGCGCTTGGGCGTCACGCTGGGGCAGGGCTTCCTGCTTGGCCGCCCGGACGACGTTGTCGTTGCGGCCTGAGGGGTTTCTGCCGATGTATCGGGCAAAATTTCACACGAGGGCGTCGCCAGGCGTCAGATTGCTCATCTATCGGGCGGTGCTGAGCGTTAGAGGACAAGTTCTTCTCCCTTCGTGCGTGTGATTGCCCGATAGAACGGCAGAACCGCGCCCCAAAGCCGGCCCACGCGGAGAATGGACCGATAAAAGGACAGGTCCCCGCGCAGCGCCTAGCCGAGCCGCTCGGCCAGCCAGGCGATGGCCAGCGGATAGCGCCAGGCCGAGCCGCCATGGCCGCCGTCGTGCAGCTCGAATTGCACGCGCTCATCCGGGACTCCGGCAGCGGCCAGCTCCGCGCGGAACGCGACCGTGGCCAGGTCCAGGAAGTACTCGTCGTTGCGGCCGGCATCCAGCCAGACGGCCCGCATCGAGCGCAGGGCATCGGCGTGTGCCGGCGCCATGCGGACCGGATCCAGCGCCAGCCATCGGTCCCAGACATCCGGCCGCAGCCGGCCCGTCTCGATCTCGAAGGGCAGCTGGACCGTGCCGTCGGCATCGGTCGAGAAGCAGGCGGCCATGCAGCACAGGTTGAGCAGCTCGTCGTCGCCGGGTCGCGACCGTCCGGGATGCGCACGAAACTCCTCCCAGAACGCGGCCACGCTGCCGCCGTAGCGGTCGCGCAGCGCGTGCACGGCGGGTCCGATCGCCGGCGCGAAGCACACCTCGAAGAGGCCGTCGCCGGCGTGGGAAGCGAAGCCGCCGAACAGGTCCGGGCGGCGCATGGCGTTGACCATCGCGCCGTAGCCTCCCGAGGAGTGGCCGGTCAGCCCACGGTGCTCGGGCGCGGCGAGGGTTCGGTACTCGGCATCGACGAACGGCACGATCTCGTCGCAGAGGTACGTCGCATAGCGGCCGGTGCCCGCCGAGTCGAGGAACTGCGATCCGCCGAGGTTGGTCCAGGCGTCGACGTATACGACGACCGTCGGTGGGACCTCGCCCGAGGAGAAGCGCAGGTCGAGCTCCTCCAGCGGATTCCGCTGCCAGGGGCGCCTGGCGCGCCACATGTCAACCTGGTTGGCCAGGCCCTGCAGCACGTAGATGGTCGGGAAGCGGCGCTCCGGCTCCTCCTCGTAGGCTGGCGGCAGCTGCACCAGCAGCGGCCGGACATGCGGATCGCCGAGGGCGTTGCCGGTCAGCGCCTGGCTGTCAATCACCCGCTCGTCCACTCGCCCGTCGAAGGGGTAGCTCCACGGCGGGCCGGGCTGCGGGAGGTCCATCGGCTCAGGCGGTCTCGCCTGCGATCTCGATGGCGGACAGCCGGCGGATGGCGACGACGGTGGCCAGCGCGACGACCAGGGTTGCCATCACCACCGCAGTGCCGAGCTCCAGGGGGGCGCTGAAGATGGCCCTTGGCGCATCGGTGAGAGCGTCGGCGAAGGCCAGCGTGTGCTGGCGCACGCTGAACGTCTGCGTCCCGGCGAAGAGGCCGGCCAGCACTCCCTCCCAGATCAGGATGTAGCCGAGGCCGAAGATCAGGGCGCGCCCGGTCATCAGGCTGAGCGCCACGAAGATGGCGCAGTAGATGACGGATCCGATGGCCGCCGCCACCGTGAAGGCCAGCACCAGGCCGCTCTGCCCACCGCCCGCCACCAGCCCGGCCAGCAGCACCGGGATACAGGTCAGCCCGATGGAGCAGGCTGCTGCAACCACCAGCTTGGTGATGAGTGTCGTCCAGCGCGGCACCGGCTTCGCGAGCAGGTAGATCGCCGTCCCCTCCTCGAGCTCGGCGCCAATTGTGGCCGTACCGAACAGGAGGGCGACCAACGGCATCAGGGTGGCGATGCCGAAGGTCTCCAGCAGGACCGATGTAAAGCGCGGCAGATTCGCCCCCTCCGCGCCAAGACGCAGGCCCAGGGCAACCAGGATCATGACCCCGCCCAGCAGCAGGAGCAGGATGGTGCGCCGCCGGCTCAGGAGCTGGCGCAGGGTGATGCCGGCGATGACCCCGTTCACGCCGTCGGCCTCATCGGCGCACCAGGTAGCTGAAGACCGATTCCAGCGATTCGTCGGTCGGCAGCAGCTCGTGCAGGCGAATGTCCGCACGACGAGCCACGCCCGCCAGCGAGCGGCTGAAGGCGCCGAAGTCGGCCGTCCTGACCGTGAGCAGCCCGTCGTCCAGCGACACGCCGGCGATGATCGGCTCACCCATCAGCGCGGCCGCCAGCGCGCGATCGTCCGAGGAGCGGATGGTGAAGGTGTGCGGCCGGTCGGTCATGAGCCGGCGGATCTCCCGGAAGTCGCCGGACGCCGCCAACCGGCCGGCCACGATGACCAGCACACGCTCAGCGACCCGCTCCACTTCTTCCAGGATGTGGCTGGAGAAGAGGATCACCCGGCCAGCGGCCGCCATCCGGCGCAGCAGGTCCATCATCTGCAGCCGCTGTCGGGGGTCCATGCCGTTGAACGGTTCGTCCAGCAGCAGCACCTGAGGGTCGTGCACCAGGGCCGATGCGACCTTGATCCGCTGCCGCATCCCCTTGGAGTAGGTGCCGATGGCCCGGTCCTGCGCACCGGCGAGCTCGACCTGGCCGATCGCCCGCTCGGCGGCCGCCGCCGCCTCGGGCGGCGTCATGCCCTGCAGCCGGGCGTTGGCACGCACGAACTGGCGGCCGGTCAGGAACGGGTAGATGGCCTCGTGCTCCGGGACGAGACCGATCTGCCGGTACAGCGCCGGGTGGCCGCGGGTTGGGCTGCCGGCGACGGTGACCTGGCCCGACGAGGGCGCCAGGAACCCCGCGATCAGGTGGAGGATCGTCGATTTGCCCGCGCCGTTCGGCCCGAGCAGGCCAGTGATCCCGCCGCCCAGCCGAAAGGTGACGTCGTTGACCGCCACCACGTTGCCGTACCAGCGCGAGGCGTTGACGACCTCGACGGCGAACGATGGCGCCGCGGCGGCGCCGGCCGCGGTCACGCGGCAACCCGCTGGTAGCGCCAGATGATGAACGCGGTGCCCACCAGCGCGATCGCGAGCCACTCGAGGCCGAACAGGTATCCGGGGAGGCCGGTCCCGGTCACCGGTGAGTCGGCGACGGGCCCGCCGACCAGCCACTCGCGTGTGCCGTCGATGGGCACCATCGGGTTGAGCAGCTGGCTGAGGTCGCCGAGCGGGCCTGTGGGGACTGCCTCCCCCATGATCCCGCCGATGGCGGCGGTCACGATGAACACCGCGATGATGGCGCCTGTGGCGTAGGCGCGGCGGGGTGTGTAGGCCGCGATTGCGAGCGACAGGGCCGCCAGCGGGATCGCGTAGATCAGGGGCGCACCGATCACCTGCGGCAGGTTCTCGATCTCGTTGCCGAACGCCTCCGCCACGTCGGCCGCCAGCAGGATGCGCCCGATGAAGAGCACAAGCATCGGCGCCAGCGCCAGCCCGAAGACGGCGGCTGCCAGGGCGCCAAGCTTGGCGAGCGCGTAGTCGGAGCGCTCCAGGGCGTGGCTGAAGTAGAGCGACAGCACCCGGTTCCGCTGGTCGGAGCTGACCAGCTCCGGCGCCTGCGCCGCGACGAATATGGCGATCAGGATCTGGGTGCCCCACAGGTAGTCGTCGTAGGTGAATGGCTGCGGTGCCAACGGAGCCAGGGCGGCGACCGCCACCGATACCCCGGCCGGTGCGACGAGCAGCGCGGCCAGGCCCCAGGGCACGATCTTGGCGCGGCCGCTGCGCTTCAGGGCATACGCCGCCCGCAGGCTTGCCCAGAAGAGTGTGGCCACCGCCGCCGGCCGGCCGAGGCGCGGTCCGTCGTATCCGCGGTAGCCGAGGTCATAGATCGCGCCGGTGGCGCTCTCGCGGGTCCTGGCCCCGCCCTCCAGCGTCACGCCGCGTCCTCGCCGGCATCGGCGCGGAAGAGGTCCTCCAGCCGATGGCGCCGGTGCTCCAGGCGCACCAGCGCGAGCCCCATCTCGTCGATCGCGTCGCGGACGAGGTCGTACGGCCGCTCGTCGGGCGCGTCGACAAGCACGGTGCGTCCCTCGACCCTCGCGTCCAGGCCGCTGCCCGTCAGGCGCGCGGCCAGCGCATCGGCCCCATCCTCCACCTCCACCCCGAGGGTCCCGGTGCGTTCGGTGAACGAGGCGATGGGCGCGGCGCGCAGCAGCTTGCCGTTGTCGATGGCCAGCAGGAAGCTGCACACCCGCTCGATCTCACCCAGCAGGTGAGAGGCGACCACGGTGGCGATACCGAACTCGGTGCCGGTGCGCTTCACGAGCGCCAGCATCTCGTCGCGGCCAGACGGGTCGAGGCCGTTGGTCGGCTCGTCCAGCAGCAGCAGCTTCGGGTCGTGGACGAGCGCCTGCGCCAGCTTCACGCGCTGCTTCATGCCCGTCGAGTAGCCGCCGATCGGCCGGTACCGTTCCTCGTACAGGCCGACGTGGCGAAGCACCTCGGCGGTGCGCTCCCGAGAGGCCGCGGCCGGCAGGCCCGACATCCGGCCCATGTGGGTCACGAACTCCGTGGCCGACAGGTCCGGCGGCAGGCAGTCGTGCTCAGGCAGGTAGCCGACGAACTGGCGGATCTGCGGCCCTTCCCGGGTCACGTTCAGGCCCATCACCGCCGCCGACCCGCTCGTCGGCGCCAGCAGGCCCAGCAGGATCTTGAGGAAGGTGCTCTTGCCTGCCCCATTCGCGCCGACCAGGCCGATGATCCCCGGCTCGACGTCGAGCGTCAGGCCATCGAGCGCGGTGACGTGGGCGCCGTAGCGCTTGGTCAGCGCCTTGGCCTCGATCAGGGGCATCGGGGGCGAGTCTAGCGGCTGCCGCACTGCCGATTCATTGGGGCGCTCGTGGCGGAATTGTCTTTGCATCGGGCAGATGCGCACGTGAACGCCCGGTTGGGTGCCGGATTGCCGGTTCATCGGGAAACCCTGTGCGTGAGGCGACAAGGTCTCGTCGGTTGGTGCGTGGGACTGCCCGATAGGACGGCAGAACGGCACCGGGAAGCCCGCCCGCGTTCTGCATGACCCGATGGAACGGCTGCCCAGCGCCGATCCATCGGTCCATGCCGCGCACAAAGGCCCTCACAGGCGTCAGATTGCCGATCCATCGGTGCATGGCGAGCCAAAAACCGGTGACTCCGACCCTTTTCTGCTGCAATTTCACCGATCGATCGGCGGATTCACTCCTGGCACGCCGCTCATGTGATGGACTCACCGATGAATCGGAGGAATCGGCCCATGGCACATAACCTGCACCCACCAGTGTCATAGAACGTGTCGGGGGCAACGCATGGCGTCACCAAGGGGGCAGATCCGGCGGTCACCACCGCGTGCGTTCGTGGTCGAGGATGACGTGCCCACCCTGCGCCTAGTTAGCGAGCTGGTGGCCTCGGCGGGCCTCGAGCCCATTCCCTTCACCCGCTGCTCATCGGCTCGACGGGCGATGCGTGAGCGAGCCCCGGCGGTGATGGTGGTCGACGACGACCTGCCGGACGGCCGCGGTGCCGAGCTGGTGCGCGAGCTCCGCGCCGATCCCCGCGGCAGCAAGGTCAAAGTCCTCTTCTGCACCGCTGCTGACGCGGTGCGGCGGCACGAGATCTCGCTGCTCGGCCGGGTGATCGCCAAGCCGTTCCGGTTGCGGGACATGGAGCTTGCCCTGGCGGAGGTCGCCTCCGCCTGAAGCCGCGCGGCCACGCCGCCCGGCTACACCGCTCAGCTACGCTTTCGTCCGTATGCGCGCGGCTGACCTCACGGCGCTCATCCTCACCAATGAGTACCCGCCCTCCGTCTACGGTGGCGCGGGCATCCATGTGGGCGAGCTGACGCGTGCCCTCTCGACGCGGATCGGCCTGGACATCCGAACCTTCGGCGACCACGACGAGCAGCAGCCCGGCCTCCGCGTCAGGGGCTACGCGCCCGCCCACGACCTTGACGCCGCCGACGAGCGCATGCGTGCCGCCTGGTCCGCGTTCTCGCGCGACCTGGCCATGGCCGCCGACCCGGTGCGGGCGGACCTGGTCCACGCGCACACCTGGTACACGCACCTGGCTGCCCTGCTGGTGCGGCGCGCCTACGGCATCCCCCTGGTCGTGACCGTCCACTCGCTGGAGCCGCTCCGGCCCTGGAAGCGCGAGCAGCTGGGCGGCGGATACGACCTGTCGACCTGGGTCGAGCGCGAAGCGCTGGAGGCCGCGGCGGCGGTGATCGCGGTCAGCCAGGGGACCCGTGACGACGTGCTGCGCCTGTTCGACGTCTCCCCGGAGCGCGTACACGTCATCCATAACGGCATCGACTCCGGCTTCTTCACGCCCGATACGGCGCACGACGCCCTCGATCGGTTCGGGGTTGACCCGGCGCAGCCGTACGTCCTCTTCGTCGGCCGCATCACGCGTCAGAAGGGGATCGTCCACCTCGTCCGCGCCATCGAGCACCTGGACCCAGGCTTCGGCGTGGTGCTGTGCGCCGGCCAGCCGGACACGCCGCAGATCGCGCGGGAGATGGAGGAGGCGGTGGAGACGGCGCGGACGCATCGGTCCAACCAGGTCTGGATCCCGGAGATGCTGTGCCGCAGAGACGTGCGCCAGTTCTACAGCCATGCGGCG
>CBFGSY010000055.1:0-13696 GCA_965651545.1 uncultured bacterium
TCCACCAGGCGCGTGAGTCGCACGATCTCCTCGTGGACGGTGCGCAGCATCTCGGGCGTCGGCTCGACAACGCCATCGGCCATCGCCTCCAGGTAGCCCTGCAGCGACGTCAGTGGCGTCCGCAGCTCGTGGGCCACGTCCTCGACCAGGCTGCGCCGCAGCTGCTCGACCCGTTGCAGCGCGGCCGCCATCTGGTTGAAGGCGTCGGCCAGCCGCTGCAGCTCCGGGTCGGGGGCATCCGGCACCCGCACGGCAAGGTTCCCGGTCGCGATCGCGCGGGTGGCGCTCATCAGCCGTTCCAGGGGCAGCAGGATGCGGCGCAGCAGCCACCATGCACCGATGCCACCCAGCACCAGGCCGGCAGCAGCACCGATCAGCAGCACGCGCCCGATGTAGTCGTCGAACATCGCCTGCGCCTCGGCCTCGGAGGATCCGCTCTGCATGGCCAGCTTCATGATCTGGTCGGAGCCGAAGCGCTGGACGGCCAGGATCATGACGGCGGCCACCGCCAGCGCGAGCAGCATGAACAGCCCGATCAGCCGCAGCCGCAGGGTGGGCATCCGCAGCTCAGCCGCCGGTGGCGGCAGGCTCCCGTCGCTCGACCGCGGGCAGGAACTTGTAGCCGACCGTGCGCACGGTGGCGATGAAGCGCGGGTTTGCGGCGTCGTCGCCGAGCTTGCGCCGCAGCCGGCCGAGATGCACGTCGATCGTGCGGTCGATGATCCCGGGGTCATCGTCGCCGTGGATGGCGTCGATCAGGTCATCGCGGCTGAACACGCGACCCGGTCGCCGCATGAGGCCGCGCAGGATCCGGAACTCGAATGGGGTCAGGTCCAGCAGCAGACCGTCGAGGCGCGCCTCCACCGCGTTCGCGTCCAGCTCGAGCCCGTCCGCCACGAGTACCGGCTCATCCTGCTCCGCCTCCAGCCGCCGCCGCCGCAGCAGGGCGCGCACGCGGGCCATCAGCTCGCGAGGCGAGAATGGCTTGACGACGTAGTCATCGGCGCCCATGTCGAGCCCGATGACCTTGTCGCCCTCGCCCGAGCGCGCAGTGAGCAGCAGGATCGGCACGTCCGACGCATCGCGAATCCGGCGGCTCACCTCGAAGCCATCGAGGCCCGGGAGCATGACGTCGAGCAGGACCAGGTCTGGCTTCGAACGCAGGGCGACTTCGAGTGCACGCTCGCCATCGGCCGCGAACAGGGTCCGATGGCCCTCGCGCTCTATGTACAGGCGCAGCAGCTCGCGGATCTTGGGGTCGTCGTCGACCAGCAGGACCGTGGCCATTCCGGACCCAGAGTATGACCACCCGATGAAGCGCGAATGAAGGCACGCTGCGTGCAATCCGCTGTGCGATTGACGACGTACCCTCGTACGTACCGCACCCTGCTGCCCTGCTCGATCTCAGTGCCGAGAACATGGAGGAGACACAGTGCGAGCATCGGTCAAATCGTTTTGGGCAACGGCCCTCGCCGTTGCGCTGCTCCTGGCCGTCGCCGGCGCAAGCCTGGCAGCCGGGGGAGGACGGACATTCCACCTACAGCTCTCCGGAGCGGTTGAACCGCTTGGCGGCGATGCGGATGCCACGGGCTCGGCCGCCATCACCATCAACGCCGGCCAGCAGACGCTCTGCTACTCGATCTCCTGGGAGGATGTCGGTGGCGATTCCGCAGCCGCGGACGTCGTCTGGGGCGGTCACATCCACAACGCGCCCGCCGGAGTGAACGGTGGCATCTTCGTCCACCTCTTCGGCGCCCCACACGAGGCACCCACTGCGTTCCCGGGAACCTTCACGGTGTCTGACTGCACGACGGTCGACCGGGGCATGCTGGTGGCGATCCTGGCGCATCCGGACCAGTACTACCTCAACCTGCACAACGACGAACACCCGGCAGGCGTGATCCGCGCACAGCTGCGCTGAGCGCGCCACGAACGGAGGGCCGCGGAAGACATCCGCGGCTCTCTTCGTATGCGTTGACCTCCCAGCCCGCCCGCCATCGCCAGGCACGGGTTTAGAATCGCCGTCCCATGACACGCGACCGCGCGACTGAGGCGATCGGCTTCGGACAGAGCATCTCCGACGATCACAAGGACGGGATCCGCTGGGTCGATTACGAAAACATCAGCTGGAACCCGGTGTTCTGCAAGCGGTGCGACATCTGTGTCGATATCTGCCCCAAGGACACCCTCGTCCTGCGCAACGACGCGATCATCGAGGAGGAGAACTGCATCCTCTGCGGCCTGTGCGAGCGCTACTGTCCTGACCTGGCGATCGAGATGATCCCCGCAGCGGTCACCGCCCACGAGGCGCGGAGCAAGGGGGAGTGACTGCATGGCGCGACGCCTGACCCAGGGGAACGAGGCCGTCTTCCGCGGCGCCATCGCTGCAGGAGCCAGCTACTACGCCGGCTATCCGATCAGCCCCTCGACCGAGATCCTGAACATCGCTTCCGGCTGGGCGGCCGAGCACCCAGAGTTCCGCTTCCTGCAGGCCGAGGATGAGATCGCGAGCGCCAACGCCGTCATCGGCGCCTCATTGGCCGGTGCGAAGGCCTTCACCGCCACCAGCGGCCCGGGCTTCAGTCTCATGCAGGAGGCGGTCGGCTATGCACAGAAGGTCGGCGTGCCATCCATCTTCATCAACGTCCAGCGCGTCGGCCCGGCCACCGGCATGCCGACCATGCCGGGCCAGGGCGACATCATGCAGGTGCGCTACGGCAGCACCGGTGACTACACCCCGATCGCCTTCTATCCCAATGGGGTCGAGGAGTCGTTCCGCGTCACCATCCAAGCCTTCGACGCGGCCGAGGAATCGCAGAGCCCCGTCGTCATCCTGTCGGACACGTTCATCGCGCACCTCAACGAGGTGGTGGACCTGGATGAGCTGGCGGCAGGGGTAACGGTCGTCGAGCGGTCGATCCCACCACTGGGCCAGCACCAGCCGGGCAGCCCGCGCTTCTTCGCGGGCGTGCTGATGTACGAGCACGGGCCGAATGCGGGCGAGCCGGCCACTGCTGACGCCGACGAGTACCTGCGCCAGTACTACGCGGCCAAGAAGCGTCACGTGGACGTGGCCGCACGCTACCCGCTGTTCGAGCATGGCTGGAACGTCGACGCACGCGTGCTGGTCATCGGCTACGGAATCGTCAGCCGGGTGGCCGCGCCGCTGGCGCCCGACTACGCGCTGTTCCGGCCGATCCGCATTCACCCGATGCTTACGGATGAGCTGCGGGCGATCGCCGACCGCTACGAGCACATCGTGTGCATCGAGGCAAACGACGGCCAGTACGCCGACATGGCGCAACTCGCGCTCGGGCGCGAGGTCAAGCGTGTGCCGCTGCTGGGCGGGCGCATCTCGCTGGAGGCGGTGCGCGACGGGCTGGAACGCGTCCTGGCCGGTGGCAGTGGCGACCCGCCGGTGCCGCCCGCGCCACACGAGCACCAGCCGCGGTCACCCCTGGGAGTCGGCTGATGGGCTGGTCGGCCGTCGGCGGCGCCTGGAATCCATCAAATCGGCGCCTGATGCCTGTTATCTGCCACCCAACCCGGAATTCTTCTCAGATCTGCACCCACGGAACGTTAGAGATGTGCTGGCCTCGGATTGCCGGCTGCTGCGGGCTGTCTCACGCTCGGCCGAGGGCCCGCCAACGCGGATTCGGGCGCATCGGCCCATCTAATGTTCCTGAGGTGCCGATCTGGGGGAAACCGGTCACCTGGAGGGCATCGGTTCATGCCTGAAGCGCCGCTCGCAGAGCTCGGCTACAAGGAGCACCTCAAGCTCGACCTCTTCCCGACCATCTGGTGCCCGGGCTGCGGGATCGGCACGATCATGATGCAGCTCGCCATGGTCCTCGACGAGATGAGCATGGACGAGAAGAACACGATCGTGGTAACCGGCATCGGCTGCACCGGCCGCATGGGCGGCTACATGAAGTACGAATCGGTCTACACGCTGCACGGCCGCACGCTGCCGGTGGCCGAGGCGATCAAGACCGTTCGACCGGAGATGCACGTCATCGTGGTCGCCGGCGACGGTGACACGGCCAGCATCGGCGGCAACCACCTGATCCACGCCATCCGGCGCAACGCCCACCTGACCGTGCTCTGCAACAACAACGAGATCTACGGCCTGACCGGCGGCCAGACCGGGCCGACCACGCCCACCGGCACCAAGACCCTGTCGTCGCCAGCCGGCAACCCGAACACACCGATCAACCTGCAGGGCCTGGTCCGCTCGTCACCCGATGCGCTGTACGCCAAGACGACCGTCTACCACCAGCTGCACATGCGCAACGTGATCCGCGAGGCGATCGAGCACGACGGCTTCGCGTTCGTGGATATCACCAGCCAGTGCATCGAGAACAACGGCCGGCGCATCGGCTTCGCCAGTGCCAACGAGATGCTCACCTTCTATCGCAAGACCTATAAGCGGGCGGCCAAGGACGCACAGCACCTGAACCCATTCGAGATCGGCGTGCTCTACCCCAGGACCGATGACGCTGTCGCGACCAACGGCAACGGCGCCGGCGTGACCGCGGTTCCCGACCGACCGGCCTCGCTGCCGGAGCAGCCAGCGGGACCGATGAAGGCGACCGCCGAGCCGGCAGCGACCGCCGTCGCGCCATCGGGCGAGGATGAGAAGGCACGCAAGCGCGCGGAGTCGCAGGAGCGCGCGGCGCTGATGGCGCAGCTGTCGGCCGAGGTGAAGCTCCGGGTAGCCAAGAAGGAGCTGACCCTGGTCGAGGCGCTGAACCAGGCAGGGCTCGACGTGCCGGAATGGCTGCGGACCGGCGCAAGCGCGCCGGCGCCCGCACCGGTCGCCCCCGGCGACGTGGAGGTCAGCGCCACCGGCGCGGACCCTCGCACCCAGGACCAGCCGACGGATCTGGCGGCGCAGGCGGTCGAATCGGTCGCGGAGGATCCGAAGGAGGGCAAGCGCGCCGAGGCCCAGCGCAAGCTGGCGATGATGCAGAAGCTGCCGTCGGAGCTGAAGCTGCGGGTGGCGAAACGCGAGATCAGCCTGGAGGATGCGCTGCGCGAGGCGGGCGTCGAGCCGGAGGAATCGGCATAGCCTCATGGCGGTTCGCATTGCGCTCGACGGAGTCGGCGGCCAGGGCGTGCGCGTCATCGCGGGCGTGCTCGGGGCTCTGCTGGCCCGGATGGGAAAGCAGGTGACCGTCCTGTTCGACTACGACTCGAGCGTTCGCGGCAGCATGTCCGACGCGTTCGTGATCTTCGACGACGCCCCGATCGCGAACCCGGTCGTCGAGGAGGCGGACATCATGCTGAAGCTGGCGGACAAGGGGCACCTGCGCATCAGCGGCCGCAAGGTGGTGACGGACCTCGGACTGGGGCGGCCGGGCGACGAGCAGATCCCGTTTGCCACGCTGGGCAGCGAGCGATTCGGCAAGGAGCTGTTCGGCAACATGATCGCGCTGGGGCGGATCATGCGGCTGGCGGCCATCGAGTTCGACGAGCCGGCCATCCGCGAGTCGCTGCCACGTCGCTTCGTGGATGAGAACGTGGCGGCGATCCGTTTCGGCTACGAGCTGACCGACGAGGAGATCGCGGGGCTGGCGGCAGCTGCCCCGCCCAGCCGGTTCGAGATGAACGACGCCGCCACGGCGCCGGAGCACAGGGCGACCGGTATCGCCACCGGCGGGCAGATGGCCGTGGCCGGAGACATCGGCGAGAGCGGGTAGGGGAGCTGCGGACGCGCCGTCAGCCGACGGCCAGGCCGACCAGCTGATCGAGCGTCGCGTCGAGCTGCCGGGCTTCGTCGCGCCCCAGCGGCCGCATCGGCGCGCGCATCTGCGGCTTCAGGGGAACGCCGTGCCGTCCCAGGACGTGCTTCGCCGAGGCGATGAAGGGCTGCGCCTCCATGGCGGCGCGCAGCGCGCCGAGTCGCGCCTGGGACGCGTCATCGGGATTGTCCAGCGCCGCGCGGACGTCATCGGGGAACGCGGCGGCCAGCCCCGAGACCGCTCCAACCGCGCCGAGCGCCAACGCCGGCGGCAGCAGCGGCTCCGACCCGATCAGTACCGGCAGCCCCAGGTCGAGGTATGGCCGCACCCTCTCGAGGGGCGATTCGCTGACCTTCAGCCCGGCAAGGTTGGGCGCCTCCGCGCGAACGCGACGAACCACGTCCGGGTCGACCGGATAGCCGCTCCGGGCGGCGAATGCGTAGATGAAGAAGGGCAGCGGCTCGCAGGCTCGCGCTGCCGCCACGAAGTGCGCCGCGAGCGCCCCCGCGTCGAGCGGGAAGTAGGGCGGCGGGATGACGGCCACCCCATCGGCCCCGATCTCGGCCGCGTGCGCCGCCAGCCCGGCGGTATCCCGCGTCGACTGGGCGCCCGCATGCACGACGACCCGACCGCCAACCGCGGCTCGATAGGCCGCCGCCACCTGCCTCCGCTCCTCCAGGGAGAGGAGGATCCCCTCACCGGTGGTTCCGCAGGCGAAGACGCCATCGGCGCCGTGCGCCTCAAGGAAGGCCCAGATCGGGGCAATCGCCTCGGTATCGATGCGCTCACCGCCGTCGGCCAGCGGGGTTACCGTGGCCACGATGAGGGGCGGTCGGTCGAACGACCATGGAAGGCCTGTCACATGCGCAGAGTAGCCTGCTAGGCTGCCCGCCACCATGACTCTGGCCGCGGCTCGCCCGACGCTCGACCTGGGGACCATCCGTCGCGCGCCGAAGGTGCTGCTGCACGACCACCTGGACGGTGGCCTTCGGCCACGCACCATCATCGAGCTGGCCGCCGACGCCGGCTACCGCGATCTTCCGACCGCCGATCCGGACGAGCTGGCCCGCTGGTTCACGCTTGGAGCGGATCGGAAATCACTCGAGCTCTACCTGGAGGGCTTCCGCCACACCGTGGCCGTCATGCAGGCGCGCGAGGCGCTCGAGCGGGTGGCGGCCGAGTGCCTGGAGGACCTCGCCGCCGATGGTGTGGTCTACGCCGAGATCCGGATGGCGCCCGAGCTGCTGACGGATGGCGGGCTGACGCTCGACGAGGCTGTGGAGGCGATGCTGGCCGGCCTCCGCGCCGGCGCCGAGGGACGGCCGATCACGGCAGGCCTGATCCTCACCGCCATGCGCCAGGCCGCGCGCTCGGTCGAGATCGCGGAGCTTGCCGTCCGCCACCGCGACGGGGGCGTGGTCGGCTTCGACATCGCAGGCCCGGAAGCGGGCTACCCGCCTACCCGCCACCTCGATGCGTTCCACCTCATCGCCCGCGAGAACTTCCATTTCACGATCCACGCCGGCGAGGGGTTCGGCCTTCCCTCGATCTGGGAGGCGTTGCAGCTGTGCGGCGCCGAGCGCCTCGGGCATGGGGTCCGGATCGTTGAGGACATCAGCGCCCGCCCTGACGGTCGCGTGGCGCTCGGAAGGCTCGCCACCTACGTGCGTGACCGGCGCGTGCCGCTGGAGATGTGCCCGACATCGAACGTGCATACCGGCGCGGCCAGCAGCGTGGCGCAGCATCCGATCGACCTGCTGCGCCGGCTGCGCTTCCGCGTGACGGTGAACACCGACAACCGCCTGATGAGCGGCATCACCCTGTCGAGCGAGTTTGCGACGCTGGCCGCCAGCCACGGCATCGACCTGGATGACATGGAGTGGCTGACGCTCAACGCCATGAAGAGCGCCTTCTGGCCCTTCGACGGCAGGCTGCGGATCATCAACGAGCAGGTGAAGCCGGGATTCGCCCAGCTGCGGGCGGAGGCGGCAGCGGCGGAGCTGACGCGGGGCTGAGCCGTCGCGTCTCCCGCTGGCGCCGCTCCGCGGCGTTCCAATTTCCCCTCAGATCGGCACCCCAGGATCATTAGGGACCCGCGCGGCGTGAATCCGGCCGTCGGGGCAGCCACTTCGAGCGTGGGTCAGCCCCACCTGGCGGTGCCAGCCGACCCCGATGGCCATCTAACGTTCCGTGGATGACGATCTGAGACAAATTCACGTGGTCCCGGCGAATACGGACCACCAGGTGCCGATCAGAGGCAGACGCGGCGGCTCTGCTCCCGGGCCGGCGTAATTTCCTGAACTCCGGTACCATCACGGAGCGTGGTGGCATCCATCTTGCAGGCCTTCGGTGGGAGGCGGCGCCGCTCGGAGTCCTGCGGGTGCTGCCGACACGTGCGGGCGTCGGACCCGGATGGCTCACCCGGGAGAGCGACCTGCTTCAGGAGGTTCGTCGCGATGAGGTCAGCCTCAGTCGTTCGGCGCGCGATCGCCATCGCCGCCATGATTTCGATCGCGTTCTTCAGTGGACCCATGGCGCGGCCGGAGCCCGTGCGTGCCGTGGATCGCGAGTCTCCGGCGGAGGCGGCTGTGCGGCTCAGGCAGGCGGTAAGCGGCCAGGTCGCAATCCGATTCGCCGAGGCGACCGGCGTTGCGAGGTTCGTGAGCGCTGGCGGCGATGCGACGCTGCCCACGGGCAGCGGAACGCTGCAGCAGAAGGCGTTCGGCTTCCTCACCGACTACGGCGCACTGTTCGGCATCACCGCCGCCGCACAGCAGCTGGCCGTGACTCGCACCACGAGCGATCCCGCGGGCAGCATGGTAAGGCTCGGACAACGCCATGCCGGCAAGCCCGTCTTCAACGCCGGGTTGATCGTGAACTTCAACCCGGCCGGCAGGATCACGGCGGTCAGCGGGACGTACGTTGCCGGCTTGAAGGCGCCCCAGAGCGCCGAGATCACGGCCGGAGCTGCCGCAACCGCAGCTCGCGAGGCCGTTGCCAAGCTGATCGGCATCAATGTCGCCGCGCTATCGGCCTCTGCGCCGGTGCTCGGCTTCACGAAGGAGGGACTGGCGCAGGATGAGCCGGGCCGTCAGGCCCTGGTCTGGTCGACGACGGTCACCGGTCCGGCGGTCCGTACCTTCGCGTTCATCGACGCCGTGTCAGGGGAGCTAGTGGAGGCGTTCGAGGGCATCCAGGATGGCCTGCGCCGCGAGAACTACAACATGCTCGAGCAGTCGGATTACACGCTCGCGCAGAAGTGCCGGTTCGAGGGCGAGCCGGCGTCACTCGACCCGGACTGCAACAACGCCTACACCTACACCGGCGACACCTACAACTTCTACTTCAATGCCTTCCGTCGTGACAGCTTCGACGGCCAGGGCAGCACCTTTAAGTCTTACGTGCACTACTTCAGCTCGATCTGCCCGAACGCGTTCTGGAACGGCTCGGTCATGACGTACTGCACCAACGGCCCGCATGACGACGTGACCGGGCATGAGATCAGCCACGGCGTCACCGAGCACAGCGCCAACCTGGTCTACGCCTACCAGCCGGGGGCGCTCAACGAGAGTTTCTCCGACATCTTCGGCGAGTCGATCGACCAACTGAACTCGTCCGAGAACACCGGCGGCCGCTGGGTCATCGGCGAGGACTTCCTGCCAGGCGGAATCCGCGACATGTCGAATCCGCCACGCTTCAGCGACCCAGACTCCTGCTCGAGCCCGTTCTTCTCGTGCGGGTCCGCGGACAACGGCGGGGTGCATACGAACAGCGGTGTACCGAACAAGGCCTACCAGCTCATGGTGGATGGCGGCACGTTGAACGGGGTAACCGTGACCGCCATCGGCATGAACCGGGCAGCCGCCATCGAATATCGGGCGCTGACGAACTATCTCAGCGTCTACTCCGACTTCGGTGACGACTACCTGGCCTTGCAGGCCGCCTGCCGCGACCTCCGAAACAAGTTCGTCAACAACGCCGATCCGGAGACGGGCGGTGGTCGCGCCCAGAAGATCACCAAGGCCGACTGCACGCAGGTCACGCGAGCGCTCGACGCCGTCCAGATGAACAGTCCGGTCTGCACCGATACCGCGCCGACCCCGGCCGGGCCTCTCTGCAGCAGCGGCGAGACCGTGGCGCGGCTCTTCTTCGACGACCACGAGTCCGGCAGCCCCGGCTGGGCGGCGTCCCTGGACCAGACGCTCTACACCGGTCAGTCGTGGCAGGTCGTGAGCGACTTCACCGCATCGGGCACGCACGCCTGGCGCGTGAACGACGAGCTGACCGACTGCAGCGGTGAATGGACGTCGGATATCTACCTCGTGAGCCCGGAATTCAACCTCGCCGGCGCCACGAAACCGGTGCTGCGGTTCCTCCACGACTTCTCGACGGAGGGCGGCTACGACGGCGGCACCGTCGAGGTGCTCGTCAACGGCACGTGGACAAAGGCCGAGGCGAGCGACTTCGCGCTCAATGCCTACAACGGGACCATGGAGCCGGATTCGACGGCTCCGAACAACAGCCCCATCAGCCCGGAGGTCTACACTGGCTACCGGACCCCGGGCAGCTTCCCGGCGCTTGCCTACGCCGAGTCGCGAGTGAACCTCACGCGCTTCGCCACCCAGGACACCGACGACCTGGTGCAGCTCCGATTCCGCTTCGGGACCGACTTCTGCAACGGGACGGATATCGGCTGGTACCTGGACGATGTCGAGGTCTATGACTGCAAGCTCTGACGGATCCGTCTGGAACCCAGGGTCATGGAGCCTGCCCCGTCCGCGGGGCAGGCTCTGCGGCTGGCAGGTCGCCGCGGAGGCGGTAGCGGCGGAGCTGACACGGGGCTGAGCCGTCGCCTCTCCGCGTGGTTCCAACTTCCCTCAGATCGGCACCCCAGGATCATTAGGGACCCGCGCGGCGTGAATCCGGCCGTCGGGGCAGCCACTTCGAGCGTGGGTCAGCCCCACCTGGCGGTGCCAGCCGACCCCGATGGCCATCTAACGTTCCGTGGATGACGATCTGAGACAAATTCACGTGGTCCCGGCGCATACGGACCACCAGGTGCCGATCAGAGGCAAATGCGGCGGCTCTGCAACCGAAATGCAATCGAACGTGGGGAGGGATAGCCGTCGGAGCGTCGGTGCAGGCTCGACCGGCGGACCTGCTGCAGCGGCCCACCGGTGTATCCTCGACACATGACCTACGTCATCGTTGAGCCGTGCATCGGCGTCAAGGACGCGTCCTGCGTCGACGTCTGCCCGGTGGACTGCATTCACGCCACCGACGACGACGCGATGTATTTCATCGACCCGGACGAGTGCATCGACTGCGGGGCGTGCGAGCCCGAGTGCCCGGTGACGGCGATCTTCGCCGAGGACGCCGTGCCGGAGCAGTGGACCAACTTCATCCAGATCAACGCCGACTACTTCGCCAACAAGTAGCGTGGCCGCCCGCCTCATCGTCCTGTACCGTCCACCAGAGGATCCGGCCGCCTTCGACGCGCACTACCGGGATGTTCACACCCCGATCGTGGAGCGCTATCCGAACCTGCGCGGAATGGTCCTGACCAGGACCGATGGAGTGGCAGGTCGCGAGCCGGACTACTACCTCATGGCCGAGATGAGCTTCGACTCTCGCGCCGACCTGGACGCCGCGCTCGCCTCCGAGGCGGGGCGCGAGAGCGGACGGGATCTCCGCAACTTCGCGGGCGCGGGCGCGACCCTCCTGGTGGCCGATGACGACGCGGGCGCCAATGGCTGAACCGACGACGGCCTCCGCAGTCGAGCCGGCGACGCTCGACTTTCAGCGCATTCGCTACTCAAAGGACGCCGCCGCCGCGGTCGCGACCGTCACCATCGACCGCCCCGACGTGCTGAACGCCTTCGACTTCCAGACGCTGCGCGAGCTGGGCCGGGCCTTCGAGGATGCCTCGTGGGACGACGCCATGGCCGTGGTGGTGCTGACCGGTGCGGGTGATCGGGCCTTCTGCACCGGCGCCGACATGAATGAGCAATCGACGTTTGGCGGCAGCAGTGGCCAGTACTGGCGCTGGATGGGCGCCTTTATCGAGGCTCACGATCGGCTGCGCAACATCGGGAAGCCGACCATCGCGCGCATCAACGGCATCTGCGTGGGCGGCGGCAACGAGCTGCAGATGGCGTGCGACTTTGCCGTGCTGGTCGACGATGCGTACATCCGCCACGTCGGTCCGGAGCACGGCTCGGTGCCGGCCGGCGGCGCCACCCAGTGGCTGCCGATCCTGGTCGGGGAGCGTCGCGCACGAGAGATCGTGATGCTGTGCGAGGAGATCTCCCCGACGCAGGCGCTCGACTGGGGGCTGGTCAGCCGCGTCGTGCCGCGCGGCGAGATGGACGCCACCATCTCGCAGCTGTCCGAGAGCCTGCGCGGCAAGCTGCCGGAGACGCTGCGCTACACGAAGACACAGCTCAACTGGTGGCGTGACCTCGTCTGGGCCCAGACCGTCACGCATGCCCGCGACTGGCTCGCCATCCATTCCGGGTCGGATGAGACTCGCGAGGCGGTCCGCGCGTTCCGTGACAAGCGGCAGCCGGACTATGGAATGCTGCGTGAGGCGGCGGCGAGCGGCGGACGAACCTGCCCGACCTGCGGTGAGACCGGGATCCCCGCCTACTACTCCTTCTGCGGCGCCTGCGGCGCCGCCCTGACCGCCCTGGAGGAGGGCGTGCCGTGAGCGGGGAGGAGCCGCTCGTCCTCGTCGAGCGGCAACCGGAGGCTCGCACCGCGCTCGTCCGCATCAACCGCCCGAAACAGCTCAACGCCTTGAACGGCCCGACCATGGACGCGCTGTGCGTTGCGCTCGAAGAGCTGGACGCGGATGAATCGGTCCGCGCCATGGTGGTCACCGGCAATGAGCGGGCCTTCGCCGCCGGCGCCGACATCGGTGAGATGGCAGGCGCCAGCCCCATCGACATGCTGCGCTCCAACCGGATCGGGCAGTGGGATCGGGTGCGCAAGATCGGCAAGCCTATCGTCGCCGCAGTCAACGGCTGGTGCCTTGGCGGTGGCTGCGAGCTGGCAATGACGCTGGACCTGATCGTCGCCGGCGAGGGGGCGCGCTTCGGCCAGCCGGAGATCAACATCGGTGTCATCCCCGGAGCGGGTGGCACGCAGCGCCTGACGCGTGCCATCGGCAAGGGGCGGGCGATGGAGATGATCCTGACCGGTGAGCCGATGGCTGCGAGCGAGGCTCGTGAACGCGGCCTGGTCGCCCGGGTGGTCCCGGATGAATTGGTGGTTGAGGATGCGCTGGCCCTGGCCGCGCAGATCGCGACCAAGTCGCCGCTCGCCCTGCGCCTTGCGAAGGAGGCGGTCAACGCGGCCTACGAGATGGGCCTGACCGAGGCACTGGCACACGAGCGACGGCTCTTCTACCTCCTCTTTGCATCGGAGGATCAGAAGGAGGGGATGGCCGCCTTCATCGAGAAGCGGGCCCCCGACTTCACCGGCCGCTGACCGGAACCGTGGAGAACCCGGAGCGTCCGATCGGCGCGATCGCCGTCCCTACGCCACCCGACGTTGAGCTGCGACCCATCGGTCGCGACGACCTGGTGACGGTCGTCACACTCGCCAGGGAGCTGCACGGGCATCCGCCGCTCGATGACGCCACCCCGCTGCAGTCGCGGCTGGATGCCCTGATCGGCAGCGCGGATGCCGTGCCGATGCTCGCGACCGGGGCCGGCGAACCAGCCGGGCTCGGCGTCCTCCAGTTCCGGCGCCGGCTCAACGACCCGACCTTCGAGGGCTGGATCTCGGATCTCTTCGTCCGCCCCACGGCTCGGCGACGGGGGATCGGCGGCGCACTGCTGGAAGGGCTGGTGGCCGAGTGGCGGCTGCGCGGCAGCCGTCGCTTGCAGCTCAAGATCGCCGACTCGTCCGACGCGGCCACGTCGGCGCTGCTCGCCCATGCCGGCATG
>CBFGSY010000056.1:0-13682 GCA_965651545.1 uncultured bacterium
TGGAGCGTGCGGCGCGCCATCACAGCTGGCTGTCGGTGGCGTTCATCGATATCGACCGCTTCAAGCCGATCAACGACACGTACGGGCACAACTCCGGCGACGCGGTCCTGCGCCAGGTCGCATCGCTGGTCGCCGACAACATTCGCGCCTCCGACCTGTTCGGGCGATACGGGGGCGAGGAGTTCATGTTGATCCTGCCCGAGACGCCGCATGACGAGGCGGTGGTGCTGGCGGAGAAGCTGCGCAACCTGGTCCAGCAGCAGCCGCTGATCATCGCCGGCCACCAGAGATTGCGGGTGACCATCAGCGTCGGCGTGGCGGGCGACGTCGGCTCGCAGCTCCAGGTCGACTCGCTCGTCGACCAGGCCGATGCCGCCATGTACGCGGCCAAGTCCCTCGGCCGAAATCGCACGTACCTGTACCGCGCCGTTGACGAGAACGCGCCCGTGCGACGAGCGCCGATCTCCGCGGAGCATCGGGCCGCCGCCACCGCCATCGGCCAGTGGGCCAATGACACCGCCACCGAGGCGCTCGCCTCCGTGCTGGCCCCGCAGCCGCATCACCGCGGCGGACCGTCGGACATGATCGCCTCGCTGGCGACCGGCATCGCGCTGGAGATCGGGCTGCCTGCCGAGGAGATCGAGCGCATCCGGGTCGCGAGCCTCCTCCACGACCTGGGCAAGCTGGCGGTCCCGCCCGAGATCCTGGACAAGCCGACCGCCCTGTCCGACCCTGAGTGGCAGGCGATCGGCGAGCACCCACGCATCGGCCAGGTGATCCTGGAGCAGGCGTCAGGATTGCGCGAGGCGATCCCGGTGGTGCTGCACCACCACGAGCGCTTCAACGGTGGCGGCTATCCCCACGGCCTGAAGGGCAACGAGATCCCGATGGGCGCGCGGATCGTGGCCGTCGCAGATGCGTACCACGCGATGGTGCACGAGCGGCCATACAAGGACGCGCTGAGCCACTCCGAGGCGATGGCCGAGCTGCGGCGCAACGCGGGATCCCAGTTCGACCCGGAGATCGTGGACGTCTTCTGCACGATCTACGGCGAGGGCGTTCCACCCGACGGACTGGAGGAGGTGTACCGCCTGCACGAGCGGGCGCGCGGCGGAGTGGAGCGCCTCGATCCGCACGATGCAGCGGCCATCCTTGCCTCAGCTGCTGCGCCTGAGCCCGATGTCAAGGCGGCGCGACCGCGACCGGCGCGACCTCGGCGGAAGGCTGCCGCCACCGCCGACGCCACGGGCGCGGATGTCACTGACCTGCGCGACCACGCGCCTCCGCGCCCGCGTCGCGAGGCGACCGGCTGATGGTCCGGCGGCGCACCCTCCTCCTGCCCGCGATCCTGACGGCGCTCATGATGGCGCCGTCAAGCGCGTTCGCCGCCCGCCCCAACGATCTTCGCACGGCGACGGTGGCCCCGAGCACGGGCACGACCGCCACGCCATTCCTGTTGACCGCCGACTACCTCTCGACGGCGGGCAACGCCGCGTCGGGGGTGACGGCAACCTTCGGCGAACGTGTAGTGCCGCTGTCGCTGACTGCCGGGACCCCAATCAGCGGCACCTGGACGGCAACCACCACCCTGCCCGCTGGATCGTGGACGATCACCTTCCAGGCAGAGACCGCGAAGGGCGCCGAGCCGAAGCGAAGCGTCGGCTCGGTCGTTGTCACATCGCCCTCGAGCCCATCACCGTCGCCGCCAGGCGGAAGCGCACCGTCGGGCGAAGCACCGCCTCCCCGAAACGAGCCATCGAGTTCCGGCGCTCCCGCGCCCACCGCCAGCAGCCCTCCCGCCACGGCCGAAGCGAAGCCCCGAGCGACGTCGCAGCCGACTGCACCGCGGGCGACCATGTCACCGGCAGCCGCGCCCAATCCCCCCGGCACCCACGGCGCCGGCCCCAAGGACATTCGCGGGACCCGGCCCACGAAGTCGCCTCGCGCCGGGGCACGACCAGGTCCAGGCATCACCTCGCCGCCCGACGGCTCCGCGGGCACACCAGGAGGGCAGCTCGACGGGCAGCCGAACCTGGTCCTGCTGGTGGGCATCCTGGCGGCGGCAAGCGCGGCGCTGCTCGCGGCGGGCTGGATCGCGATCGGCGGTCGCCGCATGAGGCCGGAGGAGGTATCCGCGGATGCCGGAACGGCGGGTGACGATCCCGCCGTGGCCGCGATCCCGGCCGTCGAGCGCCGGGCGTTGCGTCGGGCGCGATTGAGGGCGTCGGACGATCCCATCCTGGCGGCGCTCGGCATCCCGGAGTCCGAACGGACGGACGGCCTAGAAGGGCGCCTCCCACGCCGCACGCAGCGAGTCAAGCGCAAGCGCTAGCACACCTCCGGGCAGGCCGATCTGCAGCCGATCGCCGCCGGCGCCGCCCAGCCGTACGACAGGCACCCCCGCCTCCCGGCATGCGTCGACGAGCTTGCTGGCGTCGGCTGGGCTGGCCGACACGATCGCACGGCCGACGCGCTCGCCGAAGAGCGCTGCCGTGGGATGGCCCCCGACCTCGGCGAGCCGAACCTCCGCTCCGCAGCCCGCCACGATCGCCATCCGAGCCAGCGCGACGCCCAGACCGCCGACCGAGACGTCGTGAGCAGCCTTCGCGATGCCGGCGCCTGACAGCATCCGCAGCAGCCGGACCACGCGGACCGTTGCCGGCATGTCAAGCCGCGGGGAACCGCCATGGCGTCCGCGTGACCACGCCAGCTCGGATGCGGCCAGGGACTGGGTATCCGCCGCCGGCTCGCCGAGGAGGAACAGCTCGTCGCCCGGCAACCAGCCCAACGGCGTCGCTCGCCTGCGGTCGTCCAGCAGTCCGACCATCCCGATCACCGGCGTCGGCAGGATGGGACCGTCCGGGGTCTCGTTGTAGAGGCTGACGTTGCCGGAGACGATTGGGATATCGAGCGCGCGGCACGCGTCGCCCAGGCCTGCAACAGCCTCCACCAGCTGCCAGTAGCCGGCCGGGTACTCCGGCGATGGGAGGTTGAGGCAGTTGGTGACGCCGATCGGCTCCGCTCCGCTGCAGGCCACGTTCATGGCGCCTTCCAGCACGGCGCTGACCGCGGCCAGTCGCGGGTCAAGGTCGCCCAGCCGGCCTGGGCCGTCCAGGCTCAGTGCGATGGCGCGCTGCGTGCCCTTGATCCGTAGCAGCGCCGCGTCACCACGCCCAGGCCCCACGAGGGTGTTGATGCCGTTCATGTGGTCGTACTGGCGCCAGATCGGCTGGCGACTGCGGGCGTTGGGGCTTCCGAGCAACCCCAGCAGGGAGCTCGCGGTCGGCTGCTCGGTGGCAAGGTCGTCGAGTCGCTCCGCGCGCCGCCCCTCGAGGTCGGCGGGCGGGGCAGCGGGCGGCGTGTAGCGCGGCGCGTCGTCGACGAGCGCCCGGCCGGGCACCTCGCACACCAGCCGGCCGAGCCGCGTCGCGCGGATGATCGGCTCGCCGATGACACGGCCGATGCTTACGGCGTGCAAGTCGTAGCGCTCGAACGCTTCCTGCACCTCGCGCTCACGACCGGCGCGCACGACGAGGAGCATCCGCTCCTGTGACTCGGACAGGAGGAGCTCGTAGCCGGTCATGGCGGGCTCGCGCACCGGCACCTGGTCCAGGTCGACCTCGGCCCCGCAGCCGCCGCGCGCCGAGAGCTCGGCAAGCGCGCAGGTCAGTCCGGCGGCCCCAAGGTCCTGCATGGCAACCACCGCATCGGAGCCAGCCAGGTCGAGGCACGCCTCCATCAGCAGCTTCTCCAGGAAGGGATTCCCCACCTGCACCGCCGGACGCCGCGCGTCGCTCTCCTCGTCGAGGCCGCTCGACGCGAAGCTGGCGCCCTGGATTCCGTCACGTCCGGTCGCCGCGCCCACCAGCAGCAGCGCGTTGCCGGGGCCGGCCGCGCGCGCCAGCGTGATCTGCTCGTGACGCGCCAGCCCCACGCACATGGCGTTGACCAGCGGATTGCCGTTGAAGCTGGCATCGAAGGCCAGCTCGCCGCCGACATCGGGGATGCCGATGCAGTTGCCATAACCGGCGATGCCGGCCACCACCCCGCCGAACAGGAAGCGGTTCCGGGTGGCGGCCCCGGTGTCGGTCCGCCCGCTGGGATCGTCCTCTGCTGCGAGCGGCCCGAACCGCAGCGAGTTGAGGAGGGCAATCGGCCTAGCGCCCATGGTGAAGACGTCCCGGATGATGCCGCCCACGCCCGTCGCTGCCCCCTGGTACGGCTCAATGGCGCTGGGGTGGTTGTGCGACTCAACCTTGAAGACGACCGCCATGCCGTCGCCGATGTCCAGCGCCCCGGCGTTCTCGCCAGGTCCGACGATCACCCGCTCGCCATCGGTCGGCAACCCGGCCAGCAGCGGCCGCGAGTGCTTATAGGCGCAATGCTCGGACCACATGGCGCCGAACATGCCGATCTCGACCTCGTTGGGCTCTCGACCGAGGGCGGCAACGACGAGGTCGTATTCCGACTCCGTCAGCCCGTGGCGCTCCGCGGGCGGGGCGATGCTCACGCGACGGCGCCCACCTAGCCTCCTTGCGTGGGCGGCGGCATCGGCCGGTCGCGATCCAACTCGATCAGCAGCGCACCGCCAGCGGCGGCCAGCATGGCGACCAGGAACACGGTGGCCGCTCCCTGGAAACTGAAGCCGGCGCCCTCCAGGCCGATCCCCAGGCCGACCATGCTGACCGCCAGGATCGCGAGGCGCTGGCGCGGCACGTCGGGCACTCGATCGGCCAGGAAGACGGTGGCGGCCACGCCGACCAGCGCCAGAAAGAGAAGCAGGCTGACGACGCTGCCGAGTCGTGGGATGAGGGCCAGCGCACCGACCACCGCGCCACCACCGATCAGCCAGCCGGAGAGCATCGTTGGCCAGGTGATCGGCAGGTCGAGCCCGCCGGCTCCGGGCGTCGATCGCCCCGATGCCGCGGGCGGTGGAGGCAGCGGCGGTGGAGCAGCCGACTGGGCGTAGCGCTGCGCCTCGCCGGGCGGTGGCGCTGGTTCGGGCTCCGGCGCCAGGTCCTGCGGCGCCTCCGCGCGGGTGAGCTCGTCCTCGGCCGGCGTCCAGGGTGGCTGTGCCGAGTCGGGATCGGTCATCTCAGACCGCGAAGTCGGCGTCTCCGGTGGCGGCCACGCCGGCGCGGGCGGCAGCACGGCGGCATCCTGCGGCGGCTTCTGCGCATCGTCCTCGCGCAGCGAAAGGGTCGTGCCGCACGATGGACAGAATCGCGCGTCCCCCTCGATCTCCGTCCCGCAGCTGGGGCAGAAGCGGTCCTGCATGGCGCCGTTCAGCCGCGACCGAGGCGGGTGAGGCAGCCGATCATCACGATCAGCGAGGCGAGGGCGAAGATGATGCCCGCAGGGCTGAGCACAGCCAGCATCTCGATCAGGTCGCCGCCAAAGCCTCCAAGGACCTCCACGAGCACGAACAGGACTGCCAGCCCGATCGCCCACACTAATGCGGCCAACAGCCCGATGAGCTGCAGCCCGGCCGGCTGCGCGCGAACGATTCCGCCGATGGCCAGTGCCACGAGCAGCGCCACCAGGATCGGGGCCGGAGCTGCGAAGCCGAAGTAGGCCTGGCCGGCGAGGCCGCTGATGCTGCCATAGGACGTCCAGAAGGCGACGCCGTAGCCCGCCGGGTCGCCGAAGGCGCGGTCATAGAGCGATGTGTCGCCGAACGTGAAGGGCAGCAGCCAGCCGGTCGCGATGCCGATCGCCCCGATCAGCAGGACCACCGGCCCCAGGATGGCGTGCTCCGCGGCCGCGGGCTCCTCGGCGACGGGGGCCTCAACCGCCCCCGGTTCGCCGGCCCGCAGGTTGGCCCCGCAGTTCTGGCAGAACGCCACCCCGGCGCGGTTGTGCGTGCCGCAGCGCGGGCAGGCCTGCGTACCGTCAGGCGCGGCCGGCCGCTCGACGGTTGCCGGGGCGCCAGCGGCGATCAAGCGCTGGCCGCAGTTCTGGCAGAAGGCGATGCCCGGACGGTTCTCCGTTCCGCAGCGCGGGCACTTCGTGCTCTCGCCTGGTTCGGTGGTGGCCGGGACGCTGTGCGCAGGCATGGCGGCGTCGTCTGCCTCGTCGCCCCTCGGCGCGTACGCCTCCACCTCGGGAGGCGGCGGTCCGGCCTCCGCCGTGTCCTGCGTCGGCCAGGAGGCGGTCTCGAACTCAGCCGACGCGTCCGTCTCGTCGGTCTCAGCAGGCTCATCGGCCATGGAGGCCTGATCGGTCGTGTCGGTCGAGGTGGCCTCGTCGGCCTGCTCCGGCTGGTCCTCGGGAGGTTGCTGGGACCGCTCGTCCGGGGGCAGGTCGCGGTCGTCCCGCTCGTCGTTCTGCATCGGGCGTCAGCCTCCATCCGGGCCGGGTGCGACGTCACGCATCATAGCCGACGCTCGGCGGCGGCTGGCTGGCGGGTGAGCCAGCGCTCGAGCGAGCGAAGGATGCGGAGCCCATCGCTGCCGCCCACCTCCGCCTCCGACGCGCGCTCGGGGTGCGGCATGAGACCGAGCACGTTGCCACGCTCATTGACGATGCCTGCGATGCTGCGCAGGGAGCCGTTGGGGTTGGCATCCGCCGAGACGGAGCCGGTCGAGTCGGAGTAGCGCAGGACAACGCGGCCAGCTGTCTCGAGTTCGTCGAGCGTCGCGTCGTCCGCGTAGTAACGGCCCTCCCCGTGCGAGATCGGCAGGCGGATGAGGTCCCCCGGGGCCATCTCCTCCGACGCCAGCCACGGGCCGACGGCCCGTACGACCTGCAGCCATTGCCAATCGCAGCGGAATTGCAGGTGGTCGTTGCGCATCAGGACGCCTGGCAGCAGGCCGGCCTCGCACAGGATCTGAAAGCCGTTGCACGAGCCGATGACGGGGCCTCCGCGCTCCGCGAACTCTCCGACCGCGGCCATCACCGGCGAGAAGCGCGCAATCGCGCCCGTACGCAGGTGGTCGCCATGGGCGAAACCACCCGGCAGCACAACGGCATCGGCCTCGCCCAGCTCCGTCTCCGTGTGCCACACCGTCCGCGCGCGCCAGCCGAGCAGGGCGGCCACGTGCATGAAGTCGCGCTCGCTCCAGGTGCCCGGAAAGACGACGACCGCCAACCGCGGACTGGCATCGGGGCTCACGCGATCTCATCCTCCGCCTGCTCAGCCTCGACACGCAGCTCCCAGTCGGCGGTCTCCATGACCGGGTTGGCCAGCAGGCGACGGCACATGTCGTCCACCGCGCGCTCGGCGGCCGCGTGGTCGTCTGCGGCGAAGCCGATGCGCAGCAGCTTGCCGGAGCGCACTTCGTCGACGCCGGTGAAGCCCAGCGCCCGCAGCCCGCCGGCAATCGTCTGTCCCTCCGGATCCGCGATCCCCGGCCTCAGCCGCACATGGACCTCGGCCAGCCAGCGCACTAGGCCGATGCCTCCCCGTCGGACCACCGCTCGCCGGTCAGCCGCTCGTAGGCGGTGACGTTCCGCTCCCGTGTGCCGCGGATCACCTCATCGGGCAGCTCCGGGGCTGGTGGCTCCTTGTTCCATCCCGATGCCGATACGAAATCGCGGACGTACTGCTTGTCGAAGCTGGGCGGCGAGACACCTGCCCGATAGCTCGCGACATCCCAGAAGCGGCTGCTGTCCGGAGTGAAGACCTCGTCGATGAGGGCAACCTTTCCGTCGATCCAACCGAACTCGAACTTCGTGTCCGCCAGGATCAGGCCCACCTCGGCGGCGCGCTTGGCGCCTGCCCGGTAGATCGCCAGCGACCGCTCCTGCAGCTCGCTGGCCAGCTCGGCGCCAACCAGGCTTGCCAGCTCCTCGCGAGTGATGTCCTGATCGTGACCGACCTCCGCCTTGGTCGATGGCGTAAAGATCGGCTCCGGCAGCCGCTCCGCTTCCTGCAGGCCAGTCGGCAGTCGATGCCCGACCACGGTCCCGTCGCGGCGGTACTCCGCCCAGCCGGAGCCGGCGAGGTAGCCGCGCACCACGCACTCGGCGTCGATCCGCTCAGCACGGCGGACCAGCATCGACCTGCCAGCGAGCTCCGGCGAGCGGGCTGCGGGCGGCAGGTCCGATGCATCGGACGAGATGAAGTGTGTGGGCCCCAGGCCGGCCAGGCGCCGGAACCACCATGCCGACAGCCCGGTGAGCACGCGGCCCTTGTCCGGGATCGGCTGGTCGAAGACCACGTCGAATGCCGAGAGGCGGTCGGAGGCGACCAGCAGCAGCCGGTCGTCGTCGATCTGGTACGTCTCGCGCACCTTCCCCCGATGGACCAGCGGTAACCCTTCGATCTCGCTCCTGAGCAGCGTCATCAGGCATCCTCCGATGCAGTCGTGTCTTCCGGATATTTGTCGACGTCCCCTCCCGGCAACCCCTGCCTGCGCCTGAACGCTTTCTCGACTCGGTCGAGCAGCTCCAGGGTCGCGACCACCATCGCCGCTCCACCGACCGCGATGACGTACAGCCCGGCGCCGGCGGCCATCCCAACCGCTGCAACGGCCCACAGCGAGGCTGCCGTGGTGAGGCCGCGGACCGCGCCGCGGTAATGGAGGATCGCGCCGGCCCCCAGGAAGCCGATGCCGGTGACGATCTGGGCCGCGATCCGGGTCGGGTCGGAGATCGGCCCCACGAAGGCGAACGCGGACACCACGGTGAATGTCGCGGAGCCCAGCCCCACCAGCGCGTGCGTCCGGAAGCCGGCCGGCATCCGCTGCAGCTCGCGCTCCCAGCCGACGGCTGCCCCCAGCACCAGCCCAACCAGCAGACGCAGGAGGGGCTCCAGCTGGCTCGCCGGATCGGGAATATCGGTCAATGCTCCCCTCCGCTGCCGCCGTGCGCCAGCTCCATCGCCCAGAGCGCGGAGATCGCCACGTGCAGCGCTCCGGCCGCCAGGAGCAACGCCAACCAGATCGCCACGAAGCCTAACAGCAGGAGCACGGTGTCCGGGCTCGCCAGCCGACCGTCGGCCAGGCGAGTTGCGATCGGCGCCCACAGGACGCGCAGCAGGGCGAAGGTGAAGATGACCGTCGTCGCGTCGACGAGCATTCCGCTCAAGGCAACCCCAACACTCGAGGGCCGGCGCACCAACCAGTGGACGCTGGATCTCAGCGTCACCCCGAGTGGGGTGGCGGGCGAGGCCAGGGCGCGACGGATGGACAGGCCGCCGAATGCCTGGCCGAGCAGCACGGCCAGCGCCAGAGCGACCAGGTACGGCAGCAGCGGCCCTGCCAGGCGGAGCAGCAGTGGCGTATCAAGGTCCGGAGACGTAAAGACCTCCGGCGCCACGAGGATCCCGCCGGCAACCAGGGCGGTGACGGCCACGGCTGCCGGCAGGGTGGCGGCCAGCGTGATCGTGAAGGCGGTCAGGCCAGCCTGCCAGAAGGGCGTCGTCGCCGGGTGCTCGCCGATCGCCGCATCGCGCTGCAGGGCGGCTTCGGCGCCGGCCGCCACCGCGCACAGCCCGGTGAACACGATGACAACCGCGGCAGAAAGCGCGACGACGTTCAGCGGAAAGAGGCTGCTTCCGTAGAGAGAGACGCCCAGGAAGGCGAGGCCGTTCGGATCCGGCTCGGCAAGGACCAGGAGCAGCGGCAGCCATCCGGCATACGCCAGCCAGGCGACTGCTCCGGCCGGCCACAGGTCGGAACGATCACCGGCCAGCTGAGCGGCAGCAGCGCCGCGTTGGAACCAGCCGGTCATCTCGTCACGGCTCCAGGGCGAGCGCCCGGTACGTCTCCGCGATGCCAGCCAGATGCTGCTCCAGGTCCATGGCGGCCGCGATCTCGTCCGCCGACAGCCACTCCCCGACGCCCGGGTCTGCCTGCAGCTCGTTGCGGAAGGCTGATTTGCCGGACCAGGCACGCTTGGCGGCGCCCTGGATGAGCCGATACGCCTCCTGGCGGTCGGCACCCTTGGCCACCATCGCCAGCAACAGCGCCTCCGAGTACACCATGCCACCCGACAGGTCCAGGTTGGCGGCCATCCGATCGGCATCCACCTCCAGGCCGTCCAGGATGTCAGCCAGCGTGCGGGTCGCGTAGGCGGCGATTCCCAGGGCGCGTTCGAAGGTGAATCGCTCGGCGCTGGAGTGGCTGATGTCGCGCTCGTGCCAGAGGGCCATGTTCTCCAGCCCGACCATCGCATCCGCCCGCAGCAGCCGGGCCAGGCCGGCCAGCCGTTCCGAGAGGATCGGGTTGCGCTTGTGGGGCATCGCGCTGCTCCCCTGCTGCCCTCCGCCGAAGGGCTCGAACGCCTCACCGACCTCCGTTCGCTGCAGGTGCCGAATCTCCAGGCTGACGCGCTCCAGCGTGCCGCCCAGGATGGCCAGTGCGGTGAGCAGCTCGGCATGCCGGTCGCGGCTGATGACCTGGGTTGCCGCCGGATCCGGCACCAGCCCGAGTGACGTGCACACGTGCTGCTCGACCTGGGCCGTGACATTGGCGTGCGACCCGACGGCTCCCGAGATCTTCCCAACCCCAATGCCGTCCTTGGCCCAGGCCAGACGTGACTGATCGCGAACCAACTCCGCATACCAGCCAGCGACCTTGAATCCGAACGTGATCGGCTCAGCATGGATGCCGTGCGTGCGCCCCACCATGGTGGTGGACCGATGCTGCTGGGCAAGCCGCCGCGCGACCTCGACGAGGCGGGCGAGCTCGCCTTCGACGACGCCGATCGCGTCCCTCAGGACCACCGCGGTCGCCGTGTCAAGCACGTCGGAGCTGGTCAGGCCGTAATGGAGCCATCGCCCCTCAGGACCCATCTGCTCCGTCACGCTCTTCAGGAACGCGATGACGTCGTGATGAGACTCGCGCTCGATCTCTCGCGCTCGCTCGGGATCGACTTCTCGACTGTCCAAGGCCTGGCGAATGCGCTCCCAGTCGCCTGCAGGGATGATCCCGGCCTCCGCCTGCGCTTCCGCCGCAAGGACCTCGATCTGCAGCCAGAGCTGAAGCTTCCGCCGCTCGCCGAACAGCGCGCGCATCTCGGGGAGGGCATAGCGATCGATCATCGAGGCCTACGTTCCGTCGCGGGGATCAATGCTCACCTCTGATCCCGCCGCCTGCTCCTCGCGGAATCGCTCGATTCGCCCCGCCAGCTCTTCATCGGCCAGGCCCAGCATGCGCGCCGCCAGATGACCTGCGTTCTTCGCACCCGGCGATCCGATCGCCACCGCCGCCACCGGCACGCCGGGCGGCATCTGGACGACCGAGTAGAGGGCGTCCGCACCTCCCAGTGAGCCGCCGTCGAGCGGCACCCCGATCACCGGCCGCGCGGTCAGGCTGGCCAGCACGCCGGGCAGATGCGCCGCCAGCCCGGCGGCGCCGATGAAGATGCGGACGCCACGCCCCTCAGCCTCGCCGACGTAGCGACGCAGCGCCTCCGCCTGCCGGTGGGCGCTGATGACCGACGCCTCCCAGCCGATCTGGTACGAGTCCAGGACGTCGAAGCAGCCCCTCAGTTCGGGCAGGTCGGAGCGGGAGCCGCAGATGACGGCGACGAGCGGGGTGGCGGGCATCGGCCGCACAAGGATAGGTCAGGACTGATCGCGCGGCCCCTGTCCGTCGCGCAGCAGGTCGCGCTCAACCTGCAGCCGCTCGCGGTAGAGGACCTCCCACTCGCTTTCCGGCACGATCAGCGAGGCGAGCCGACGGTCGATCTCCTCCAGGCCAAGCCGCGCCTCGTCCGGCGGCCCCGTCGCCACGGCCAGCAGCCGGTCCTCGACCTGCTGCGCCTCTTCGCTGGCGGTCAGGTAAGCGCGCGTGTAGGCCAGCCGCGAGGCGATGGCGGCGCGGCCGCGCGCCACCTCGGCACGCTTCCCGGCGATGGCCACATCGGTCGGGTGGAGCGTCACCTCGATGTCGCGGCCGCGCAGAACGAGCAGCCGATCGGGCACCAGCGCCTCCACCGAGCTGCCGCCAGCCACAGCCAGCACCTTGGACGGCACCTCCACGAATAACGGGGCGCGGGCGCGCTCCACCTGAATGTCGCTGGCGTCGAGCGTGGCCTCCAGATCATCGGCCACCTGGTCGTAGCCGCCGGCGTGGACGAGCATCGGGATGTGGGCCTCGTCCCAGCCGCGTGCCATCGCGCTCAGGCGCCGGATCGGGGCGATCACGCTCAGGACGACGAGCGTTAGAGCCAGGGCGCTGGCGTAGGGGTAGCCGCGCAGGATCTGCCCGAGCAGCGCCGGCAAGCCATGCGGCCGCATGTCCGCATCGGTCAGGAAGAGGCCTCCGACGCCGATGAGCAGCGGCAGCACCACGGCAGCGATGAGCATCGCCAGGCGCAGCATCGTGTCGTCGACCCACGGGGGCAGGGGCAACGTCCCCACCAGGATATCGGCGACGGGCGGGATCAGCAGGCTGACGACGATGGCCGCCCACAGCACGGCGCCGAGAGCCACGGCAGCCAGCAGGACTTGCTTCGACTGCGGGACGCGTCCGAACAGCATGAGGCTCGCCCACCCGAAGGCCATGGTCAGCAGGCGGCCGACGAAGCGGCCGGCGAGGGCCAGCAGCGCGCCGATGAGAGGCATCGGTGCCCCGGGCACGCAACCGCCGTGCCGGGTCAGGCGCCGGCAGCCACCTCGGCCGCCGCGATGTCCGACCGGTAGTGCCCACCCTCCAGGGCCGCATCGGCGATCCCGGCATAGGCCCTCGCAGCGGCAGCCTCGAGATCGGTGCCGAGGCCCACGAAGGTTGCCACCCGGCCGCCGGTCGTGACGTACTCGCCCTCGACGCCTGCGGTGGCCGCGTGGAAGCAGAGCATCGGACCGCCATCCACGATGGACGCCGGGTCGGCACCCGCCAGGCGGCGGCCGGTCTGCGGATCGTCCGGGTAGCCCTCCGAGGCGAGCACCACACCGACCGCCGACGCGGCTGCCAGCGTCAGCGAGCTCTCCATTGCGGCACGGTCGCCGAGGGCCGTGCCGAGCAGCGCGTCGGCCAACCCTCCCTCCAGCAGCGGCAGCAGGACCTGCGCCTCCGGATCGCCGAACCGCGCGTTGAACTCCAGCACCATCGGTCCGTCAGCGGTGACCATCAGCCCGGCGTACAGCACGCCGCGGTACGGGATCCCGTCGCGCGCCATCCGCCAGGCGATCGGCTCGAAGACGGTCCCCAGGCACTCCTCCAGCTCACTCGTACCGAACCACGGCACCGGAGCGTAGGCTCCCATGCCACCCGTGTTCGGACCGATGTCTCCGTCGCGCAGCCGCTTGTAGTCGCATGCCGCTCCCAGCGGCACGACGGCCTCGCCGGAGACCAGTGCGAAGACCGAGACCTCGCTTCCGGACAGCCGCTCCTCGAGCAGCAGACTCGATCCGGCGGCCGCGTCCTGCAGCAGCGCTCGAATGGCCGTTTCCGCCTCCGCATGCGTCTCCGGGACGACCACTCCCTTGCCGGACGCCAGCCAGTCGGCCTTCACCACCGGTGGCCGGTCAAGGGACCGGAGATGGGCGAGGGCGCTCTCCGCGCCCGTGAACGCAGCACCCTCCGCCGTCGCAATTCCGGCCCGGCCCATCTGCTCCTTCGCGAACGCCTTCGACGACTCGAGGCGGGCCGCCGCCCGCCCGGGGCCGAACGTCGGGATCGAGGCGGCCCGCAGGGCATCGGCGACGCCTGCCGCCAGCGGCGCCTCCGGGCCAATCACCACCAGGTCGTAGCGCTCTCGCGCGGCATGGCGCGCGACGGACCGGGGCTCGA
>CBFGSY010000057.1:0-13678 GCA_965651545.1 uncultured bacterium
GCAGCTGGCGGTGATCAATCCCGGCACGCTCTACGGGCAGGCCACCACCGCGCTATTGACGCCCAGCGCGACCAGCGTCACGCTGCCCGGGCTGGCGCAGCTGATCCAGCTGAGCCAGCAGCTACCAACCCAGCTGTCGCTGGATGAGAGCCTGCTGGTGGTGTGGCCGCAGATCGTCATCCTGGTGGCCCTCAGCGTGGCCTCCTTCGTGGCCGCCTACATCTCGTTCCTGCGCCAGGAGGTGCGCGCCTAGCGGCCGACCCCCAGGGACTGGCGTCAGGGCGTCGTCAGGACCTCGGGCTCGCCGTCGCGCACCACGATCGTGTTCTCGAAGTGGGCCGACAGGCTGCCGTCAGCGGTGACCACCGTCCAGCCATCGTCGAGCATGGCCACGTGGTCGCCACCCAGGTTGTACATCGGCTCGATGGCGAAGCACATCCCCGCCTCGATCCGCAACCCGGTGCCCGGTCGCCCGTAGTTGGGCACCTGGGGGTCCTCGTGCATCGACTGCCCGATGCCGTGGCCGACGAACGGCCGCACGATGCCGTAGCCGTGCCGGTGGGCGACTGCCTCGATGGCGGCCCCCACGTCACCAAGCCGGTTGCCCGGCAGGGCTGCCGCGATCCCCGCCTCCATCCCCCGCCGGGTGGCGTCGATCAGCTCCTGGACGCGGCGAGGGGCGTGCCCCACCGACCACGTTCGCGCGCAGTCGGCATGCCAGCCCTGCCAGATGCAGCCGACGTCCAGGCTGATCACGTCACCCTCGCGCACGCGCCGACGGGGCGACGGGATGCCGTGGACCACCTCGTCGTTGATCGAGGCGCAGATGCTGGCCGGAAATGGCGGGTTGGAGCCGTAGCCCTTGAACGACGGCACGGCGCCGGCGTCGGCGATGATGGTGTCGGCGATCTCGTCGAGCTCGGCGGTGCTCACCCCCGGTCGCAGCGCCGCCTCAAGCTCATCGAGGACGCGCACCAGGATCAGGCCGGCATGGCGCATGAGCGCCACCTCCTCCGGCCGCTTGATGGTGACCATCGCCGCGCGCGGCATGCCCATCAGGCCAGCGCAGCGCTGATGTCGCGCTGCACGTCGCCAATGGATTGCCGGCCGTCCACAACCGCGAGCGTGCCGGCCGATCGGTAGTGATCCACCACCTCCAGCATCGGCGGCACCTGCTTCTCCAGGCGGGCGCGGACGACCTCCGGCCTGTCGTCCTCGCGGCGCACGAGCGGCGTGCCGTCCTTGTCGCAGA
This sequence comes from uncultured bacterium, assembly GCA_965651545.1. Lineage (GTDB taxonomy): Bacteria > Chloroflexota > Limnocylindria > QHBO01 > QHBO01 > DASSCW01. The sequence continues at coordinate 1,253 of CBFGSY010000057.1, forward strand.
TGCCCGCCTGGCGTGGCGGATCGGAGACGTCGTGGTAGACGGTGCCGCAGGTGGGGCAGACGGAGCGGCCGCTTACCCGGCTCACCAGCTCATCGGTGGGCACCTCGATGTAGATGGCGCGCCCGATTTCCTCGTCCTGGCCGGCCAGCGTCTCGTCCAGCGAGCGCGCCTGGGCGACGGTCCGCGGAAATCCGTCCAGGATCGCGCCGCGCGCCGCCTCCGGACGGGCCAGCTGCTCCATGAACATGCCGATCGTCACCTCGTCCGGGACGAGGTCGCCGCGCTCCATGTAGCCGCGCGCCTGTTCGCCCAGCGGCGTGCCATCGCGCAGCGCCTGACGGAAGAGGTCGCCGGATGCGAGGTGCGGGATGCTCAGCTGGTCGCTCAGCAGGTCGGCCTGGGTTCCCTTGCCGGCGCCGACGGCGCCGATCAGCAGCAGGATCAGGCGCCCGCTGGGCGCTGACGGGCCTTCGCCCGCATCGGTCACCTGATGAATCCCTCGTAGTGGCGCATCAGCATCTGCGCTTCGAGCTGCTTCATGGTCTCAACCACCACGCTCACCACGATGAGGACGCTGGTGCCGCCCAGCTGCAATGCATCTGTGCCCGGGATCGCGGCCGACACGATCAGCGGCAGCACCGCCAGGGTGGCAAGGAACAGGGCGCCGCCAAGGGTGATGCGGTTGGTCACCCGGGCGAGGAAGTCCTCGGTCGGCCTGCCCGGCCTGATGCCCGGGATGAAGCCGCCGTTCTTGCGCAGATAATCGGCGGTCTGCTCCGGCCTGAACTGGAAGGCCGTGTAGAAGTAGGTGAAGAACACGACCAGGATGAAGTAGAGCACCCCGTACACCAGCACGTTGTTCTGCGACAGGTTGTTCACGACGAAGGTGGCGGTGTCCTTCACCCATCCGATCTCGCTGGCGGTGAAGTACTGCGCGATCTGCGCCGGGAAGAGGAGGATGCTGATGGCGAAGATGATCGGGATGACGCCCGCCATGGTGACCTTCAGCGGCAGGTACTGGGTCTGCCCCTGGTACATGCGCCGTCCGCGGACACGGCTGGCGTACTGGACCGGGATCCGCCGCTGGCCCTCGTTGATGAAGACCACGCCGGCGATGACGATGATGGCGATGATCACGAACGGGATGATTCGCAGGATGCCGTCCGGGCCGGAGACGATCGGGCCCGCCTGGTAAGGAATCCGTCCGACGATGCCTGCGAAGATGATGAAGCTGATGCCGTTGCCGAGGCCCCGCTCGCTGATCAGCTCACCCAGCCACATGAGCAGGATGGTGCCGGCCGTGAAGCTGAGGAGCAGCGAGATCGTCTCGAAGCTGAAGAACGGATTCGCCGGGATCACGTTGTTGGCGGAGAGCAGCACGCTGAAGCCATAGCCCTGCGCGAAGGCCATCGGCACGGTCAGGTAGCGGGTGTACTGGTTGATCCGGTTGCGGCCGTACTCGCCCTCCCGCGCCAGCTCGCCCAGGCTCGGGATGACGCCCTGCATCAGCTGCATGATGATGCTGGCGTTGATGTACGGGTTGACGCCCATGCCGATGATCGACGCGGTCGCCAGCCCGCCGCCTGAGAACAGGTCCAGCAGGCCGAGCAGCTGGTTCGACTCGAACAGCCGCGACAGTTCCTCCTGGTTGACGTTGGGCACCGGCACGTTGGTCAGCAGCCTGAAGATGAACAGGATGCCCAGCGTGAACAGGATCTTGCGCCGGATGTCCGGCGCCCTGAACGCGGTGACCAGGGAGTCGATCACCTAGGACTCGCTCTCGCTTTCGCTCTCCTCAGCCGATGCCTCTTCGGCCTCATCCTCATCGACGGGGGCCGTACCGGCGGCCTCCCGCGCCTCGGCCTTCGCCTCTGCTTTCGCTTCGCGCACCTCGGCCTTGGCCTCGGCCTCGGCCTCGGCGGCAGCCGCCTCGCGAGCCTCCGCAGCCTCGTCGACGGGCAGCCCATCGGGCCAGCTGATGCGTTGTGCGGTGCTGCCCGCTGCCTGCAGCTTGTCGAGCGCCGAGCGGGTGAAGGCGTGCGCGTGAATCGTCACCCCCTTCGGGGCGTCACCGCCGCCCAGGATCTTCACCGGCAGCTGGCGGGTCCTGCTGCTGCGCAGCAGGCCATCATGGCGCAGCACGTCGGGGGTCACCAGGGTGCCCGCCGCGACATCGGACAGGCGCGCCAGGTTGATCCCGGCGTACTCGGTCCGGAATCGATTCTTGAAGCCGTGCAGCTTCGGCGTGCGAACGTGGAGCGGCGTCTGGCCGCCCTCGAACCAGGCCGGGATGCTGACGCCTGCTCGCGACTTCTGGCCCTTGGTGCCGCGACCGGCGGTCTTGCCGCGCCCCGAGCCATGGCCGCGGCCGACGCGGCGCGGCGGCTTGTGCGAGCCGGGGGCCGGTTTCAGATCATGCAGCTTCACTCGCTGGTCCCTTCTCTGGCCGGCTCCTCGACGCGCAGCAGGAAAGCCACGCGGCGGATCATCCCGCGGTTGGCGGGCGTGTCGGCCAGCTCGATGGTCTGGTTCAGCCGATGCAGCCCAAGGGCGCGGATGGTGCCACGCGCGCCGGCCTTGTGCCCGATCGTGGATCGCACCCAGGTGACGCGCAGGGTTCCGTTCTCACCGGCCACGGCTGCCTCCCACCGGAAACGCCGGAGCCGGCCGCTCGACGTACTCGTGCGGCTGGCGGGCTGCCTCGGCGGCGCGCTTGCCCAGCAGCTGCTCGGCGGTCTTGCCGCGCCGGCCGGCGATCGCGTCGGCCGACTCCAGCGAGCCGAGCGCCTCGATCGTGGCGCGCACGACGTTCACCGGGTTGTTGCTGCCCATCGACTTGCTGAGCAGGTCACGGATGCCGGCCGCCTCGACCACCGAGCGGACCGAGCCGCCGGCGATCACGCCGGTGCCGGCCGAGGCCGGCTTCAGCATGATGTGCGAGGCGCCATAGTCGCGGCGCACCTCGTGCGGGATGGTGGCCCCCACCAGCGGCACCCGGATCAGGTGCTTCTTGGCGTCCTCGACGCCCTTGCGGATCGCCTCCGGGACCTCTCCCGCCTTGCCGAGGCCGGCGCCGACAACGCCGTTACGGTCGCCCACGACCACCACCGCGCTGAAGCTGAAGCGGCGGCCGCCCTTGACGACCTTTGCCACCCGGTTGATCTGGACGACCTTCTCCTCGAGATTGAGCTTGGTCGGATCGATTCGTGCCATTCGCTACTCCGCTCTACAGGTCGAGGCCGCCCTCGCGGGCGCCCTCGGCGAGCGAGCGAACCCGCCCGTGATATTGGTATCCGCCGCGGTCGAGGACCACGGTCTTGACGCCGGCCGCCTTCGCGCGCTCGGCCAGGGTGCGGCCAACGGCCTTGGCCGTATCGAGCTTGCCCGAGCCATCGGCCAGTGACGGCTCGCGGCTGGAGGCCGCGGCCAGCGTGCGACCGCTGCTGTCGTCGATGACCTGGGCGTAGATGAACTTCGACGAGCGGAAGACCGACAGCCTCGGTCGTTCCGCGGTGCCCGCCAGCCGAATGCGCATGCGCTCGTGGCGCTTGCGACGCAGCGCGTCGCGGCTCTCCTTCTTGATCATGCTGCGCCTCCCACCCTGCCGGCCTTGCCGGCCTTGCGCAGGATCTGCTCGCCGGCATAGCGAATGCCCTTGCCCTTGTAAGGCTCCGGCTTGCGCCGTGAGCGGATGTAGGCGGCCGTCTGGCCGACCAGCTCCTTGTCGGCGCCGAACACGGCCAGGCGCGTCGGGGTCTCGAGGCGGAACTCGATGCCGGCCGGCGGCTCCACCTCCACGGGGTGCGAGTAGCCGAGCGCCAGCACCAGCTTCTGGCCCTGGAGCTGGGCACGGTAGCCGACGCCGCTGATCTCCAGCCCCTTGCTGAACCCGGACGTCACGCCGGTGACCATGTTGTTCACCAGCGTCCGCGTCAGGCCGTGCAGCGCCCGATGGCGTGGCTCGTCGCTGGGCCGCACGACGCGCACCTCCCCGTCGGCGTGCTCGATCTGCATGTCGGGGTGGATCTCGCGTTCGAGCGTCCCCAGCGGACCCTTGACGCGCAGCAGGCGTCCTTCCTGCGTCAGCTCGACGCCGGATGGGACCGGGATGGGCATGCGTCCGATGCGTGACATCAGCTCACCTCACCAGACGTAGCACAGCACCTCGCCGCCGAGATTCAGCTTCCGAGCCTGCGACCCGGTCATGATCCCGTGCGAGGTGGATAGGATGGCCAGCCCCAGGCCGCCGAGCACACGCGGGATCTCCGTCTTGCGCGCGTACACCCGCAGGCCTGGCTTGCTGATGCGCTTCAGGCCGCTGACCACCGGCGTGCGGCCCTCGACGTACTTGAGCTGGAGCGTGAGCGTCTCCTGCACGCCCTCCTGCGACGTCGAAAAGGACTCGATGAAGCCTTCGTCGACCAGGATCCGCGCGATCTCGCGCTTCACCCGGCTGGAGGGCAGCGTCAGCTCCCGGTGCCGCGCCAGGCTGGCATTGCGGATCCGGGTCAGCATGTCGGCGATTGGATCGGAGGTGTTCATGTTCGCTGTTGTCTCTCCTCGGCGGTGGTTCGCGCCACGTCGCGATGGCGTGGGAGGCGCCTGCCGCTGATGTGCCGAGCTACCAGCTCGACTTGGTGACGCCGGGCAGCAGGCCCTCCAGGGCGCGCTCCCGGAAGCAGATGCGGCACATCGCGAAGCGACGCATGTAGCCCCGCGGCCGGCCGCAGATCGAGCAGCGGTTGTGCTGCTGGACCTTGAAGCGGGCCGGGCGCGCTGCCTTGGCGATCATCGACTTCTTTGCCACGGTATCGGTTTCTCTCCTAGTTGGCCTGGAATGGCATGCCGAGGAGCTGCAGCAGTCGGCGGCCCTCCTCGTCGGTCTTGGCGGTGGTCACGATGCTGATCTCGAGGCCGCGCAGGCGGTCGATCTTGTCGTAGTCGATCTCGGGGTAGACGAGCTGCTCGCGCAGGCCGAGGCTGAAGTTGCCCCGACCGTCGAAGGATCTGGTGGCGATGCCGCGGAAGTCGCGGATACGCGGGAGCGCCATGCGCAGGGTGCGCTCCAGGAAGTCGTACATCCGCTGGCCACGCAGCGTGACCTTGGCGCCGATCGGCATGCCCGTGCGCAGCCGGAACTGGGCGATCGAGCGCTTGGCGCGGGTCACGATCGGCTTCTGGCCGGTGATCTGGGCGAGGTCGCCGACGGCCGCATCCAGGGCCTTGGCGTTGGCGATCGCCTCCCCCAGGCCGATGTTGACGACGATCTTCTCCAGACGCGGGATCTCCATCCGGTTCGCGTAGCTGAAGTCGCGCTGCAGCGCGGGCACCACCTCGTCGTGATAGCGCTGGCGCAGGCCGCTGTAGGTCGGCGGGGTGAAGGCGCCATTGCCCGGCTGCTTTGCCGATGTGCTCGCTCCAGCCGGCCTCCGTCGCGCTGGCGCCTTCGGCTTGCCCGTCGTTTCCGCGCTCACTTGGCCACCGTCTCGATCTGCTCACCGCAGTGCTTGCAGACGCGCACGTGGCGACCGTCCTCCAGCAACTGGTGGGCGATGCGGGTCGGCTTGTTGCAGCGCGGGCAGACGACCTGCACGTTGCTGACATGGATCGGCACGGGCAGGTCCAGGATGCCGGCCGATTGCGTGCGCGACCGCGGCCGCTGATGCCGCTTGGCCATGTTCAGGCCAGGCACCACCACGCCGACGCCGCGCTTCGTGCGCTCGATGCGCTCGACGGTGCCGCGCTTGCCACGATCCTTGCCGGCGAGCACCAGGACGGTGTCGCCCTTCCTGACGTTCATGTGCTTACAGCACCTCCGGAGCGAGCGAGACGATCTTCATGTAGTTCCGCTCCCGGAGCTCGCGGGCCACTGGACCGAAGATGCGCGTCCCGCGCGGGCTGCCCTGCGGGGTGATGAGCACCGCCGCGTTCTCGTCGAAGCGGATGTGGCTGCCATCCGGCCGCCCGTACTCCTTGGCGGTGCGTACAACCACTGCCCGCACCACGTCGCCCTTCTTGACGCCGGAGTTGGGCAGCGCCTGCTTGACGCTGGCCACGATGACATCGCCAACCTCGGCCGTGTCCGATCCGGAGCGGCCAACGATCGTGATGCACTGCAGCGTCCTGGCGCCGGTGTTGTCGGCGACCCGCAGGCGGCTGTACTGGCGGATCATCTAGCCCACCAGCTCCTCGTTCGAGCCACGCGCCAGCACCTCGACCACGGTCCAGCGCTTCTCGCGGGAGAGCGGTAGGATCTCCAAGATGCGCACCGTGTCGCCCACGTGCGCGGCGTTGCCCGCGTCGTGCGCCTTGAACTTGGTCGAGAGGCGCACGACCCGCTTGTAGATCGGGTGGCGGCGGAGCCGCTCGACGCTGACCACCACGGTCTTGTCCATCTTGTCGGACACCACGCGCCCGATCTTGGTTCGTCGTTTTCCCTGCATCAGCTGGCCTTCTCCGCGTCAGCGGCGGCCGCCTCGGCGGCGTGCTGGCGCTCGGTCATCACGGTCAGGATGCGGGCGATGCGCTTGCGCGTCGCCGGCAGCCTGCTGTAGTTCTTCTCCTGGCGCGTGGCGAGGTCGAAGCGGACCTTCCACAGCTCCTGCTTCGCGTCGACCAGCGCCGCCTCGAGGTCGCGATCGGAGAGCCGACGGATCTCACTGATGTCCATGCTCGACTCCTTCCTTGACCACGAACTTGGTCGAGATCGGCAGCTTGTGGCTCGCCAACCGCATCGCCTCGCGGGCGATCGGCTCCGGAACACCGGACATCTCGAACATGACGCGCCCCGGCTTGACGACCGCCACCCAGTGATCGGGCGCGCCCTTGCCGGACCCCATCCGCACCTCGGCCGGCTTCTTGGTCACCGGCTTGTCGGGGAAGACGCGGATCCAGATGCGCCCGCCACGCTTGATGTGGTGGGTCATCGCGCGCCGGGCGGCCTCGATCTGGCGGCTGGTCAGCCAGCAGACCTCCTCGGCCATCAGGCCGAAGTCGCCGAAGCTGACGGTCGTGCCGCCCTTGGCCATGCCCGCTCGTCGTCCGCGCTGCACCTTGCGGTGCTTGACGCGCTTCGGCAGCAGCATCGGCTCAGGCCTCCTCGCCGGTGGCAGCCGGCTCGGCGCCCGTTGGGGCAGCGGCGGTCGCCTCGGCCGGCTCGGCGGTCGCCGCCGTCGCTCGGATAGAGCGCGTCGCCCGCGTCGGCCGGGCACGCTCGCGAGGCTCGGTGCGGGCCGAGCCAGGCGGCTCGCCAAGCTGCTCGCCGCGGTAGATCCAGACCTTGACGCCGATGCGCCCGTAGGTGGTGTGGGCGTGGACCATCCCGTAGCTGATGTCGGCGCGCAGGGTGCCCAGCGGGATGCGGCCCTCGCGATCCCACTCGGTGCGGCTCATCTCCGAGCCGCCCAGGCGACCGGAGACCTGGATCCGCACGCCCTTGGCGCCGGCCTTGATGGTGCGCTGGATGGTCTGCTTGATCGCCTTGCGGAAGGCGATGCGGCGCTCCAGCTGCGAGGCGACGTTCTGCGCCACCAGCACCGCGTCGAGCTCAGGCTGCAGGATCTCCTTGATCTCGAGCTTGACCTTCTTGTCGGTCTGCTTGCCGACGGAGCTGCGCAGCAGCTCCACGTTGGCGCCGCCCTTGCCGATGACGATGCCCGGCTTGGCCGAGTGCACCGTGACCGTGACGTGGTTGATGCCCCGCTCGATCTCGACCTGGCTGACGCTGGCGTTGCTCAGCTGCTTGGCGACCAGCTGCCGGATCCGCATGTCCTCCTGCAGCAAGGTTGCGTAGTCGCGATCCGCGTACCACTTGGCCAGCCAGGGCTTGATGATGCCGATCCGGAAGCCGTACGGGTGAACCTTGTGACCCATCAGGCCTCCTCCCGGTCAGCCACGGCGACGGTGATGTGGCTGGTCCGCTTCAGAATTCCGAAATAGCGGCCCTGGGCGCGCGGCCGTCCACGCTTCAGGGTCGGTCCCTCGGCGGCGGTGGCGCTGACCACCGTCAGCTCATCGGCCGAGAGGTTGAAGTTGTTCTCCGCGTTGGCGGTGGCGCTCTTCAGCACCTTCGCCACGTCGCGTGCGGCGGCGTTGGGCAGGAAGCGCAGGATGGCAGCCGCCTCCTCGACCGGCTTGCCGGCGATGAGATCGGTCACCAGCCGCACCTTGCGCGGGCTGATGCGGATGAACTTGGCGGTGGCGGACACACGCATCGGCTCCTCCCTACTTGAGCGCCGTCGAGCGCTCGGTGGCCTTGCCGTGGCCACGGTAGTGCCGGGTGGGGGCGAACTCGCCCAGGCGGTGGCCGACCATGTTCTCGGTGATGAAGACCGGGACGTGGCGCTTGCCGTCGTGGACGGCGATGGTGTGCCCGATCATCTGCGGGAAGATGACGCTGGCGCGCGACCAGGTCTTGAGCACCTTGCGCTCGTTGCGCTTGTTCATGTCGTCGATGCGGCCGAGCAGGCGCGCCTCGACGAACGGTCCCTTCTTGAGAGAGCGACTCATCGAGTTCTCCTAACCCCGTCCGTAGCGACGGCGGACGATCATCTTTCCGGTCGTCTTGTTCTTGCGGGTGCGCAGGCCCATGGCTGCCTTGCCCCACGGCGTCTTGGGCGGCATGCCGGCCGGCGACTTGCCCTCGCCGCCACCGTGCGGGTGGTCGTTCGGGTTCATGACCACGCCGCGCACCTGAGGACGTCGGCCCATGTGACGCGAGCGTCCTGCCTTGCCGATGTTCTGGTTCTCGTGGTCCAGGTTGCTCACCTGCCCCACGGTGGCCATGCATTCGGCGCGTACCCTGCGCACCTCACCGGACGGCAGGCGGATGGTGGCCATTCCACCTTCCTTGGCGAGCAGCTGCGCGCTGCTGCCGGCGGCCCGCACGATCTGGCCCCCGCGCCCGGCCACCAGCTCCACGTTGTGCACCTGCGTGCCCAGCGGGATGCGCGACAGCGGGAGGGCATTGCCCACGCGCGCCTCGACGTCCGCGCCGGAGATGACGGTGTCGCCCACGCCCAGGCCGTGCGGCAGCAGCATGTAGCGCTTGTCACCGTCCGCGTAGTGCAGCAGGCCGATGCGGGCGGACCGGTTCGGGTCGTACTCGACCGTGGCGATGCGGGCCGGCACGCCGGCCTTGTCGCGCTTCCAGTCGATGACGCGGTAGAGCCGCTTATGACCGGAACCCTGGTGCCGCACGGTCAGCTTGCCCTGGCTGTTGCGCCCGGCACGCCGGACCAGCCGCTCGGTCAGCGGCTTGTGCGGCTGGTCGGTGGTGACCTCGTCAAACGTCGCACGGGTCATCTGGCGAAGCCCGGGGCTGGTTGGTCGGTAGCTGCGAAGTGGCATCGTTCTAAACCGTCTCGAAGAGCTCGATCTTCTGGCCCGCCTCGATCGTCACCACCGCCTTCCGCCAGCCGGGGACGGTCCCCAGCTGGCGCCGGCCGCGGCGCTTCTTCTTGGGCCTGACCGTTATCACGCGAACGCCGACCACATTGACCTTGAACTGGGCCTCGACCGCATCGCGGATCTGGAACTTGTTCGCCTCGCGAGCGACGGCGAACGTGTAGTTGTTGCGCTCCGTCTCGAGCACGCTCTTCTCGCTGATGACCGGGCGCAGGAGGACCTCGTGGAGGTTGACGGCGCTCACGCGTACACCTCCTCGGCCCGGGCCAGCGCGTCGCGGGTGAAGACGACAGTGTCCGCCTCCAGCAGGTCGATCACGTTCAGGCTGTCGGCCAGGATGACCCGCACCTCGCGCAGGTTGCGGCCCGAGCGCTCGACGATGTGATCGCGGGCCGGCAGCACGACCAGCACCTTGCCGCGCGCCTCCCAGGCGCCCAGCCGGGCTGCCAGCGTCCGGGTGCCGATCTCGTCGAGGCCGAAGCCCTCGACCACCAGCACCGCCCCCTCGGCCGCCTTGGCGCTGAGCACGCCGCGCAGTGCGGCGCGGCGCATCTTGGCGTTCATCTTCTGCTCGTAGCTGCGCGGATGCGGACCGAACACCACGCCACCGCCCTTCCACTGCGGTGCGGTGCGGCTGCCCTGGCGGGCGCGGCCGGTGCCCTTCTGCCGCCACGGCTTGCGGCCACCGCCGGCCACTTCGGCGCGGGTCAGGCTGTCCGCCGAACCGGTGCGTCGCGTCGCCAGCTGGCGTACCGCGGCCTGGTGAATGAGCGCCTCGTTGATCGGGGCGCCGAACAGGGCGTCGGCCAGGTCCACCTTGGCGCCCTTGGCGCCGTCCGGCTTGAGGATCGTGGTGCTGGCCATCGTCACTTCGCCTTCCTGACCAGCACGGCGGCGTGCCGCGCGCCGGGGACGGCGCCCTTGACCAGCAGCAGGTTGCGCTCGGCGTCGACCTTGACGACCTGCAGCTTCCTGACCGTCACCTGCTCGTCCCCCATGTGGCCGCCCATGCGCGTCCCCTTGAAGACGCGGCCCGGCGTGGTGCCTGCGCCGATCGAGCCGGGCTGCCGGTAGTTGTTGGAGCCGTGCGTCTTGGGCCCGCGCCGGAAGTTGTGGCGGGCGACGGTGCCCGCGAACCCCTTTCCCTTGGAGAGACCGGTCACGTCCACCAGCTCGCCGACCTCGAAGAGGCTGACGTCCAGCGTCTGCCCCACTTCGTAGTCATCGGTCGCATCGACGCGGAACTCGCGCACGCGCGCCGGCTTCTGGTGGTCCTTGTCCAGGTGCGCGAACTGGCCGGCCACCGGCTTCGTCAGGCGCCGCGCAACGCCGGTGCCCAGCTGCAGGGCGGCATAGCCGTCCCGCTCCGGGGTCCGGAGCCGCGTGACCGTGTTCGGGGTCGCCTCGATGACGCTCACCGGCACGACGGTCCCGTCGTCGCCGAAGAGGCGCGTCATTCCGAGCTTACGCCCGATCAATCCTGCCGGCACTTGTCTGGTCTCTCTCGTTCCTTCTTCGTCCTTGACCGATGGCTTCGGCCGCCCGACGCGGGCGGCCTCCGCACTCACATCTTGATTTCGATATCCACGCCCGCAGCCAGGCTGAGGCGCATCAGCGCATCCACCGTCTTGGTCGACGGGTCGATGATGTCGATCAGCCGCTTGTGCGTCCGAATCTCGAACTGCTCCCGGCCGTCCTTGTGGACGAACGGGCCGCGGATGACCGTGTACTTCTCGATTCGCGTCGGCAGCGGCACCGGGCCGGCGATGGCCGCGCCGGTGCGCTGCGCGGTCTCCACGATCTGCTCGGCCGACTGGTCGAGCAGCTTGTGGTCGTACGCCTTGAGTCGGATGCGGATGCGCTGCTTGGCCATGCGTGCTAGCCGGCGACCTCGGTGATCACGCCCGCGCCGACCGTGTGGCCACCCTCGCGAATCGCGAAGCGCTGGCCCTGCTCGATGGCGATCGGGGTGATCAGCTCGACGTCGATGTTCACGTTGTCGCCGGGCATGATCATCTCGACACCGGCCGGGAGCTTGATCGCCCCGGTGACATCGGTCGTGCGCAGGTAGAACTGCGGCCGGTAGCCCGCGTAGAACGGCGTGTGGCGGCCGCCCTCCTCCTTGGTGAGCACCAGCACCTCAGCCTTGAACTGGGTGCCCGGCTTGACGCTGGCGGGCTTGGCCAGCACCTGGCCGCGCTCGATCTCGTCACGCTCGATGCCTCGCAGCAGCAGGCCGACGTTGTCGCCCGCCTCGCCGCGGTCGAGGGTCTTCTTGAACATCTCGACGCCGGTCACCACCAGCTGGCGTGGCTTGTCCTGGTGGATGCCCACCAGCTCGACCGAGTCGCTGGTGTTGACGGTGCCGCGCTCGATGCGGCCGGTGGCCACGGTGCCGCGGCCCTTGATGCCGAACACGTCCTCGATCGGCATCAGGAACGGCTTGTCGACGTCGCGAACCGGGGTGGGGATGTAGTTGTCGACCGCATCCATCAGCTCCTTGATGGACGCGTACTCGGGCGCCTCCTGGTCCGTGCTCGACGACTCGAGCGCCTGGAGGGCGGAGCCGCGGATGACCGGGATCTCGTCGCCCGGGAAGTTGTACTTGCTGAGGAGCTCGCGCACCTCCATCTCGACCAGGTCGATGAGCATCTCGTCGTCGACCATGTCCACCTTATTCAGGTAGACGACCAGCGACGGGACCTCGACCTGGCGGGCGAGCAGGATGTGCTCGCGGGTCTGGGGCATCGGGCCGTCGGTCGCGGCGACGACGAGGATCGCGCCGTCCATCTGGGCGGCGCCGGTGATCAGGTTCTTGATGTAGTCGGCGTGGCCCGGGCAGTCGACGTGGGCGTAGTGCCGGTTGGCGGTCTGGTACTCGACGTGGGCGATCGCGATGGTGATGCCGCGCTGCCGCTCCTCGGGCGCGTTGTCGATCGAATCGAATGCGCGGAAGGAGGCCCCACCCTGCAGGGCGAGATACTTCGTGATCGCCGCCGTGAGGGTCGTCTTGCCGTGGTC
>CBFGSY010000058.1:0-13443 GCA_965651545.1 uncultured bacterium
ATGACCGCGTCACCAGCGAACTTCTCCACGGTCCCGCCGTACCGTTCGACCTCCTGGGTCATGGCATCGTAGAAGCGGTTCAGCATCAGGCGGGTCCGCTCCGGATCCTGCTGCTCGTCCGCCATGGAGGTGGAGCCGACGAGATCGGCAAAGATCACCGTCGCGAGCTTTCGCTCCTCACGCACCTCCTCGCGGACGAGCGGCTGGGCGCAATTCAGGCAGAACCTGGCCTGCTCTGGATTTTCAGCGCCACAATTCCGGCATTCGATGGGCACGTCGCAATTCTCCTGCTAGGCAGCAACCACGCCGAACAGGCGCCACTCGTCCGGGACGCCCTTCAGAACGTGGGATCCCCGATCGACGAACTCGATGCCCGACCCGGCGACCAGGTCCTTCACCGTGCCGGAGGCGATCACCTCGTTCTCGCCAGCCAGTGCCATGACACGCGCGGCCACGTGAACGGCCAACCCGAAGATCTCCCTGCCCCGCCGCTCGATCTCGCCGGTGTGCAGTCCCGCCCGGATCGGATGCCCATCCGCCCTCGAGTGGTCGCGGATGGCGAGCGCACAGCGGATTGCTCGCGCAGGGCCGTCGAACGTCGCGAGGAAGCCATCGCCGGCAGTGTCGATCTCCTCGCCATGCCAACGGTCCAGGATCGAGCGGACGTCGGCGTGGTGCGTCTCCAGGAGCTCGCGCCAGCGGCGATCACCCAACTGAGCGGCGGTCTCGGTGGATCCGACGAGGTCGGTGAACAGGACAGTGGCCAGGACCCGGTCAGACTCAACCGCCGGCCGCACGCCGGTGAGGAACTCCTGGATCTCGCCGAGAACCGCATCGGTGTCCCCCACCCAGAAGAGGTGATCACCGCCTGGCAGCTCAACGAACCGAGCCCCGGGGATCTGGCCGGCGATCCACCGACCTTCGTCAACGCTCGCATCGACGTCAGCGGTGCGATGCAGCACCAGCGTCGGGACCCGAATCGCCGGCAGAACCGCGCGAATGTCAATCTCCGTGTTCATGCGCAGGAGGTCGGCTGCGGCACCGGGGCTCGCTGATCGGCGCCCGTACGTCGCGACCCGCTCCAGGAAGACGGAATCGTTGGCCCGTGAAGGGGCGAGCGATCGCACGATCTCTGCGCTGCCCCACTCGCGCTCGACCTGCGCGATGCCCGCCTGGCGATCCTCGACGCTCGGCGCCCATGGGTAGTCGGCAGATCGCTGCCGCTTCGCAAAGATCCCAAAGGTCACGAGGGCGCGCGTTCGCGACGGATGCGTGGCCGTGAACAGGACGCTCATGCTGCCGCCCTCCGAGTGGCCAAAGATGGCCGCCTGCTCCGATTCGGCGGCGTCGAGGACGGCTCGAACGTCGTCGATCCGGTCCTCCAGGGTCGGCAGATGTTCCCGCGAAACTGGATCAGACAGGCCCGTCCCGCGCTTGTCGAACAGGATCAGCCGCGAGAAGGCGGCCAGTCGGTCGAGAAAGTCGGCCAGCGCGGGCTCATCCCAGCACGCCTCGACATTCGAGACCCAGCCGGGGATGAACAGCAGGTCGAACGAGCCATCGCCGACGACCTGGTAGGCGATGTTGAGATCACCCGATCGCGCATAGCGAGTCCGCGGCGCCACGACGATGCGACTGTACGCGCACGCGAGGCCGATGCGATACAACCAAAAAAGACCCGTGACGCCGCTTCTGGTGCGGTGCATCATGCCGGCCGTGCCTAGCGATCTCCCCTCGGGGACCGTCACCTTCCTGTTCAGCGACGTGGAGGGCTCGACCAAGCTGCTCCACGCGCTGGGGACGGCGGAGTACATGCGGGTCATCGCCGACCACCGGCGAGTGATGCGCGACGCCTTCGAGCCGCGCGGCGGCGTGGAGGTCGGCACCGAGGGCGACAGCTTCGTCGTCGCCTTCCCCTCGGCGTCGGAGGCGGTGGCGGCCGCGCGCGAAATGACGGCCGGGCATGCGGACGGGCCGATCCGGGTGCGCATCGGCCTGCACACCGGCACCGCCCACCTGACCGATGACGGCTACTTCGGGATCGACATCCACCTCGCCGCCCGCATCGCCGCGGCCGGATACGGCGGGCAGGTGCTGGTCTCCGGCGCGACGGCTGGGGTGGTTGGGACCGATGGCCTACGCGAGCTCGGGGAGCATCGGCTCAAGGACTTCGATCAGCCGGTCACGATCTTCCAGCTGGGCGATGAGCGTTTTGCGCCGCTCAAGACGATCTCGAACACGAACCTGCCGCGACCGGCCAGCTCGTTCCTGGGCCGCGAGCGCGAGGTCGGCGAGCTCGCAGCGCTGCTCAAAGACGGCGTCCGGCTCGTGACCCTCACCGGGCCCGGCGGGACCGGAAAGACGCGCCTGGCGATCGAGACGGCTGCCACCGTGCTCGGCGAGTTCAAGGCCGGTGTCTTCTGGGTCGATCTCGCCCCGCTGCGGGAAGCGGCGCTGGTGATGGACACCATCGGCCAGGTGGTTGGCGCGCCGGCCGACCTGGCCCAGCACATCGGTGAGCGAGAGATGCTGCTGGTGGTCGACAACCTGGAGCAGGTGATCGAGGCGGCGCCGGCGCTGGCGACCTTGGCTGAGGAGTCCGCCAACCTGCGGCTCCTGGTCACCAGCAGGGAGAGGCTTCGGGTGCGGGGAGAGGTCGAGTACCCGGTTGCGCCACTGGCCGATGCGGACGCCGTGACCCTGTTCTGCGCCCGGGCGCAGGTCGAGCCCGATGACGTCGTCCGTCGGCTGTGCCGGGCGCTCGACAACCTGCCGCTGGCCCTGGAGCTGGCTGCCGCCCGCGCTTCCGTGCTGAGCCCGGCGCAGATCCTGGAGCGCCTGTCCGGCCGGCTCGATCTGCTCAAGGGAGGCCGCGACGCCGATCCACGCCAGCAGACGCTGCGGGCCACGATCGAGTGGTCGCACGCGCTGCTCACGGCATCCGACCAGCGGCTGTTCGCCCGGCTGGCCGTCTTCCGCGGCGGCTGGACGCTGGACGCCGCCGAAGCCGTGGCCGGGGCCGACCTGGATGGCCTCGAGTCGCTCGTCGACAAGAGCTTGGTGCGTCACGCCGAAGACCGCTTCTGGATGCTGGAGACGATTCGCGAGTTCGCGGCCGAGCAGCTGGACGCCTCGGGCGAGGCCGACGAGCTGCGGCGCCGTCACGCCGACTTCTTCCTGACCCACGCCGAAGAGGCGCATCCGCATCTGCGTGACGAGGAAATGGGAGGTGGCAGGGAGTGGAAGGAACGTCACGAGGGCGAGCTCGACAACTTCCGGGCGGCGCTCGATGCGCTGGAGGCCGGTTTGGACCCACAGCTCGCCCTGCGACTGGCGGCTGCGCTGGCGCCGATCTGGACCAGCCACATCGTGGAGGGTCGCGCACGGCTGGAACACGCATTGACCCTTGACGGATCGGCGACCCTGGCACGTGCCCGGGCGTTGGACTCCGCCGCCGAGCTGGCGCTGTTCATGGGCGACACCGCCGCCGTGCGCGCCCGCGCGGAGCGGGCGATCGCAATCTTCGAGGAGTTGGGCGATCGCTGGGGGGTAGCCGACGCGACCATGTCGCTGGCCATCGGCATCGGCGAGTCCGGCGACTGGGCCGCGGCTCGTCCGATCCTGGAGGAGGCCGTAGGGATCTTTCGCGAAATTGGCGACGCACGCCGCGTCATGTGGGGCACGCGCACGCTGGCGTGGGCGAACGCGGAGCTCGACGATCTGGAGGCGGCCGGGGCGCTCTACGAGGATGCGCTCCGACAGGCGCGCGCGGCGGGCAACCGGCTTTTCGAGGGTGTGGTTCTGGGGTCGCTTTCGTGGCTCGCCATTCGGGAAGGGAGGGTCGAGGAGTGTCCGGCGCTGCTCAGGCAAAGTCTCCTCATCAAGCGGGACCTGGGCGATCGGAACGAGATCGCCATGGGCCTGGGCCATGCCGCAGAGGGCTTGGTGGCGCTGGGTCGTCCTGAGGTCGCGGCTCGGATGGTGGGGGCCTATGAGGCAGTGGCGGAAGAGATCGGCGGCAGCGAGCCGTGGGTGGTCAGGATGCGGGACGACGTCCTGGGCCGGATCCGAACCTCCATGAATGGCGAAGCGCTCGAGCGGGCGCTGGAGGATGGCAGGAAGCTGCCGGCTGACAAGGCTATCGAACTCGCCCTGGAGTCACTCGACGATCCGGGTGCGCCACCTTAGAGCCTCCGGAGTCTGGCCGCAGTCCAACCGAAGAGGGACCGAAGGGGGCGCATCACACAGTGGCCTCAGCTTCGCGGATCCACCGCGCAGCCCAACGATCGCGGAGGTCGCGAAAGATGCGTCGAGTCCTCGTCCTGGCCGCCATGGCGGCACTCCTCATCGGTTCAATTCCATCCATTGCGAGCGCGGCCCGAGCCGAGCGCTTCACGGACGAGGGCCTGCTGCTGGGCTGCTTGATCGTGTCCGAGGAGCAGGGCACCGTGTATCTGCTGGCCCAGGTGAGCGCCGAGTACGGCGGCTATGCCGGCATGGCCTGGTGGGAGCCCGGCGGCGAGCCGTTCAAGGACCCGCCGACCCTTATCTCGGGCGAGAACGTCGTCACCGCCACGGTGGACGGCGACACCATGGACGCCTCCATGGAGCTGTACGACTACGTCGAACCAGACCCTGAGGATCCCGACGGCAGCCCCTACGGCGACCCGGCCGGGCAGGCGTCGCTCAGCGCCAGGTTCGAGGCGGTTGGCGAGCCGATCACCTCCACCTATCGAAGCCAGGGCACGAATGCCAGGTTCCGGGTCGAAACGGTGTCGCAGCAGCTGGCCGCCTCGGGATCCGTGATCCTGCCGGACGCCTCGTTCGGAGACCTATCCGAGTGCCAGGCCGCGCGGGAGCGAACCAGCTATTTCGCGACGCATCCGGACACGATCATCGAGCGCTCGGAAGGAATCGGCCTGAGCTGCGAATGGACCGATGCGGACCGCCACGCGTTCCTCATCGCCAATACGGAGGCATCTGGCTTCACGTACAGCGAACTGGTCGTGACCGATGCGTCCGGCGAGTA
Source organism: uncultured bacterium (assembly GCA_965651545.1). Lineage (GTDB taxonomy): Bacteria > Chloroflexota > Limnocylindria > QHBO01 > QHBO01 > DASSCW01. The sequence continues at coordinate 5,030 of CBFGSY010000058.1, forward strand.
CTTCAGCTCGGGGGAGGGCACCCTGACCGAGGATGCGTTCACGGGCTCTTGGGAGCTGCGCTCGATCGGCTTCGGTGGTGAGATTGCGCCAGCGGCCGTTGACGGCGAGCTGTTGGGCAGCGCGGAGGCATCGGCGACTCTGTCGCGCACCGGAGAGGGCGATCGCATCATCGCCCGCTCCCACGGCTCGATGACCAAGTTCACCTACGAGGTGCTGGCCGTGAGCGGCGAGCTGACCGTGGCCACCCAGCTCGGGACCGCGTCGCTGCCCATGGACGCGGAGCACTGCACCGCCAACACCGCACAGGTGCACGCTCGGTTCTCCTCGCCGAACGGAGCCGGTGGGCGGCCGCTGCCGAATGACCTGCCGGAGGACGCTGAGCCGATCGCCATCGGTGAGTCCATCAGCGTTCGCAACGCCGGCGCCGATGAATGGGCGGAGGCGCCGTGCCGGATCAGCGTCGAGGAGCTCGGCGAGGAATTCGAGGTGCCGATGGGTCACACCGGGTGGTGGACGTTCACCGGGACCGGTGGCGACGTCACGGTCGACACCGCGGGAAGCGACTTCGACACGGTGGTGGGCGTCTACGTCCTGCAGGGCGGAGAGATGATCCAGGTCGGCTGCGTCGACGACGTGTTCGTGGGCGAGGAAGGCACCGTGCAGGCGGCCATCACCGTCGGGACCGATGCGGACGTGACCTACTACGTCCAGGCCGGTGGATTCGGCAGCTCGACCGGACAGCTGGAGCTTTCGGTCGACTGACTCCGCGCATGGCTCAGGGGGAGCCGCTACGGGTCGGGCTCAGGTGGACGGCCCCGACCTGCTCCTCCTTGACGGGAATTCCCGTCCCACGGGAGTAACGGCGCAGAAAGGGCCGTCCGGGGGCTAATTCGGCCGTCTGCTTGTCACAAATTCCCGGCCCGCGGGAATACGTGCCAAGCAAGGGCGGCTTCTTGTCCGTTACTCCCGCCCCACGGGAATCGGGGTCAGGAAGTCAGGACGGGTGGGGCGCGGGTGCCGAGGCCTGGCGGGTCACGCCGGCCGTGTCGCGTCCGGTGTGGGCGGCCAGGAAGGCCCGCAGCTCATCGAGCGGAACCGGCGGGGAGAAGTGGAAGCCCTGACCGAAGGCGCAGCCGGCGTCCCGCAGTCGGGCGAGCTGCACCCCATCCTCGATCCCCTCGGCAACCACCTCCACGTTCAGCCGCCGCGCCAGGTCGACGATGCCGGTGACCAGGGACTCGGCGCGCGCATCGGTCCCGATGGTGGAGATGAAGGAGCGCTCGATCTTGACGAGGTCGAACGGGATGCGTGAGAGCTGGCCCAGGGCGGCGTAGCCCGTGCCGAAGTCGTCGATCGCCAGCCGCACGCCCAGCGCGCGGACGCGGCGCAGGGTGCCGGCCGCCACGTCATGGTCGAGCCGGGCGCTCTCCGTCACTTCCAGCACCAGGTGGTGCGGGGCGAGGCCGGTCGCCTTCAAGACACGCGCCAGGGTTGGCGTGAAATGGGGATCCGAAACCTGGACCGCTGACAGGTTGACGCTGACGTAGCCCGGGGCGCCGGCGCCATCGAACTCCGCCCAGCCGTGGGCGGCCCCGCAGGCCTGCTCCAGGATCCACTCCCCGAGCGGGATGATCGCGCCGGTTGCCTCCGCAAGGGGGATGAACTCGGCCGGCGGCAGGAGCCCCAGGGTCGGGTGGCGCCAGCGGACCAGGGCCTCGGCGCCAGCGACGTCGCCGGTTTCCAGCGACAGGATCGGCTGGTAGTGGAGCTCGAACTGCCGCTCGCGAACGCCCTTGTCCAGGTCCGTCCGCAGCTCCAGGCCACGCACCACGGCCTGGTGCTCGGTCGGCTCGAAGACGGTGAAGGTTCCCTTGCCCTGCCCCTTGGCCACGTACATGGCGATGTCGGCGTCGCGCATCATCGCCTCCGCCGTGTCCTCGCCGCTGACGCCCAGCGAGATGCCGATGCTCACCCCCACCGCGTGCTGGTAACCGGCCAGGTGCACCGGCACCTGCACCGCGGCCAGCAGCCGGCCCGCCACCAGCGCCGCCTCGTAGCGTTCGGGGCTGTCGGCCAGCAGGATGGCGAACTCGTCACCGCCCAGTCGCGCGACGGTGTCCTCTGGGCGGGTCGCCCCACGCAGCGCATCGGCCACCGCGCGCAGCACCTTGTCGCCCGCCGCGTGCCCGTAGGCATCGTTGACCGTCTTGAAGTCGTCCAGGTCCAGGAACATGACCGCAACGCTCCCCTCGCGCCGCGACAGCGCGTGCCCCAGCCGGTCGTGGAAGAGGACGCGGTTGGCCAGGCCGGTCAACGGGTCGTGCAGCGCGCGACGCTCCAGCTCCTTCTCCAGGACCTCGCGCTCGTCCAGCGTGTCGTGCAGCGCGCTGACCACGCCGGCAAGCCGCAGGATGACGAGCAGGAACAGCGTCACGCAGCCGACCGCCACCACGGGCACGTCGATCGGCACCCCGTTCGCCCACTGGAAGACCAGCACCGCCGGCGCCATGAGCGATGCCACGGCCAGCAGCCCCAGGCGCCAGGCGGGCAGGGATCCGGCGCCGGTGCGGTCCACAGGGTCGGCGATGCTCTGCATGCTCGGATGCAGCGCGGCGGAGCCCCACAGGGCGCTGCCGATGAGCCACCCGGCGTCCACGATCTGCCCGGTCGCGTAGCCGTCCGACAGCGCCAGCACCACGTACGGGAAGTCCGCCGCCAGGAAGGCCACTAGGGCGCAGATGATCAGCCGCAGCGACATCGGCTGTGCCCCCGGTGCCAGCACCAGCCGCACCAGGACGCCCAGCAGGAGGATGTCGAGGAGGGGGTAGGCGAGGGCCACGGCGATGTCGACCGTCGACGAATACCCGTCGGCGACGATGGGCGCCATCAGGAAGATCCAGCTCAGCATCCCCACGCCGACGGCCACGATCAGCGCATCCAGCATGCTGGCCCGGTCGCCGCCCGGCAGCCGCCCGCTCGCCAGCCACAGGATGGCCAGCGCCACCATGCCCATGCCGCCCAGGTAGAAGACGTCGGCCACGCTCGGGAAGGGCTCGAGGCCCATCCACGCCAGCAGCACCCACGTCCAGTCCCCCGCCGCGGTCAGCGCCAGGCCGGCTGCCAGCGCGACCCACGGTCGCGGGTCGGTGGGCCGATGGAGGCGGATGCCCACCGCGATGGCCACCACCGCCAGCATCTCGGGGACCTGGTAGGCGATGTCCTGCGATTCGGTGCTCGGCAGCAGGAAGTAGCCGACCGCCATTGCCAGGCCGATGCCCAGGTACCAGCGCCAGGCTGTGGAGCGCTCGATCACGCGCTTACGGTACGGGCCGACTGCGTCCTACCGGCACCGCCCGATGGTCCCGACGATCCGCATACCGATCGACCCATGGGATCCGCTGCCGCCGCCCGGCGCGGGAGGGTCGTTGAGCCCCTGCTTGTCGGGAATTCTCGTCCCGTGGGAGTAATGGCGAAAAAGTGGCCTGGTGGGGCCCCTGGGCCACCGCTTGTCAGGAATTCTCGTCCCATGGGAGTAACGGCGAAGAAGGGGCCTTGCGCGGCCCAATCCGGCTGCCTCCTTGTCACGAAATCCCGCCCCGTGGGAATCCGTGCCACGTCAGAGCGGCTTCCTGTCCGTTACTCCCGCCCCACGCGAATATGTGTCACCTAAGAGCGGCTTCTTATCCGTTACTCCCGCCCCACGGGAATGGGCGACAGGCGCGGCGGCCTAGACTCTGACGGTCATGGAAGACACGCCTCGGCTCGGGCGGCTGGACGTGCTGCTGGTGCGGCACGCGGCGTCCCTTCCGGTGGGAACGCCGGGCTGGGAGGAGCGCGACGACGAGCGGCCGCTGACCGACGAGGGGCGCCAGGCGGCGGAGGAGCTGGCCGAAGAGCTGGAGCCGTACGTCATCACATCGGTCTATTCCAGCCCGTACGCGCGCGCGATCGAGACCGTGACGCCGACGGCCGCACGCCGGCAGCTGGCGGTGCAGCTGCTCCCCGACCTGCGCGAGCGACGGCTTACGCTGGCGCCGACGGCCAACTGGGCCGAGCACCTGGAGCGGTCATGGGCCGATCCGGACTACGCCCTCGAGGGCGCCGAGTCGGGCCGGCAGGCGCAGCGACGCGCCATGGCGCTGCTCGACCTGCTGCGAACGAGGCACGCCGATGGCGGCAGGCTGCTGGTGGGCAGCCATGGCAACCTCATCAGCCTGATCCTGCAGGCCTTCGAGCCGGAAGTAGATCACGCCTTCCACCTGGGCATGCCGACGCCGGCCATCTACCACCTGGAGCACGACGGCATCGGCTGGCGAGTGATGGGCGGCCACGGATTCGTGCAGGCCGTCCCGCGCAACTGACGCGCATGTGGGAGGACTGAACTGCGCTTTGCCGAGCGGGCCTTGCAGGTGTTGCTGGTTGGCACCAGTCTTGCGGCCTGCTCAGCACCGATGGCTGAGGGCGATCTCGTACTGCGCAGCTCTGCTTTCGACGACGGTGCATCCATCCCGGTGCGCTACACGTGTGACGCGGAGGACGTGTCCCCGCCACTCTCCTGGAGCGGCATCCCGGAGCAGACCGGCGCCTTCGCGTTGATCGTTCGCGATTCAGATGCGGACGGTTTCGTGCACTGGGTCCTGACCGATATCCCCGCCAACGTCACCTCGCTGCCCGACGGCATGGGGGACACGGTGGGCATCGCCGGCCGGAACGACTTCGGGCGCGTGGGATGGGGCGGCCCGTGCCCGCCATCGGGCCAGCATCACTATGAGTTCACGCTCTACGCGTTGACCGGGCCGCTGCAGCTCGACGGCGCTCCAGCCGCCGATGATGTCGATCGGGCGCTGGGCGCCAACCTGCTGGCGGAGGCGCGCCTGGCGGGGAACTACACGCGGTCGAGGTGACCCTCCGCGCGCGTAGGCGCCACGTCGGGCTGGACTGCTGCACTGACGCCTGGCTCGCGGCGGACGAAGGTCTCGCGGTAGGCCCGCACGAACGATGCGGCGCCGCGCGACGTGAAGAACTCCTCCGCTTCGCTGCCGGCAGTCGCCGCCTCAGGCTGTTCGTTCGCCAGTAGCGCTCCCCACAGCAGGCCGATGAGGTTGCGATCCATGGCGGATCCCGCCCTGTCCAGAGCGTTCATGGCATCCGCAAACCCGCTCCTGGCCGCGTCGAGCTCGCCCGAACGCGCCGCTCGCGCGGCGCGGGCGGCTCCCTCCAGGCCGGCGACCACGGGACGACCGGCTGAGTGTCCCGCCAGCTCGGCGATGGACCGGTCGAGCTCTTCCATCAGACCGCCGGCTGCCGCCGCGTAGGCTGCCAGCCACAGTCCGTCGAACTTGAAGTTCGAATCCGTCGCTGCGCGCCGGGCGGCGTCCACCGCCTCCAGCAGCGTGCCGTCCACCAGGCGCAGCCATCCACGGGTCAGCTCGGTGTAGACGACCTGCGAGGTCTGGACGAGCTTGGTGGCGGCCACCGCGCGCTCGTACGCATCCTGCGCGGCGGCCAGCTCGCCTCGCAACGCCAGCCGGACCGCGCGCTGCCCCTCGTAGCCAACCTGGTAGTACGGATGGAACTGGACCTCATCGGCCAACGCAGACCGCTCCTCCATCCACGTGTCCCAGTCGCCGCGCCTCAAGGCCGACTCGATCAGGTTCCAGAGGAACTGGTACAGAAACGGCCGATGGCCGAAGCGCGTCGCCAGCTCGTAGCCCTCCCGCGACAGCGTCTCGGCGGCCACGACGTCCATCTGCATCGTCAGCCCCCACAGGTTGTTGCGTGCGCGCAACGCAGGTGCGATGAGACCGGCCTGGTCGGCCATGGCGATCGCGCCGCGCAGCACGGCCTGCCCTTCGACCAGCCGCCCCACCGGATCCAGCGACGTGCCCTTGGTGACCATGGCCTCGACCACGACCGTCGGCGTCGGCAGTCGTGAGCCGAGGCTGAGGGCGCGGTCAGAGGCGGCGATCGCCTCGTCGAACGCATTGCGGAGCATGTAGGCCCGGCCCAGCTCCGCGTAGGTGGCGCCCAGCTCCGCCACCTCGCCGAGTGGCTCCGACTCCTGGACCGCAGCCTGCAAGACGCGCAGCGCCTCATCCTCGTGATGGAAGAAGAGGAGGTTCCGGCCCAGCAGGGTCGAGGCGCGAAGCAGGGACACGCCATCTCCCAGCGTGCGGTATGCGCTCGCCGCCTCGCGGAACTGATGGATGGCGATGTCCGCCAACCCGGCGTACTCGGCCGATTGCCCGGCGCGCTCTCGGATGGCGGCCTGCTCAGCGGGGTCATCGGCCACTGAGAGGGCCTGCTCGTGGTAGGCCATCGCCTGGCGATGCGAGTGCAGCGCGGTTGCTCGCTCGGCCGCAGCCTCCAGGCTGATGCGTGCCTGGCCGGCCAGCGCATCGGCCTCCGGACCTCGGTGCGAGGCCCGGAAGGCGTCCAGGTAATGGTTGGCGAGCACGCCCGCAAGCTCCTCGTCCCCGCGCGCCTCGAAGTAGCGGGCAGCCGCCAGGTGCCGGGTTCGGCGGTCGGCGTGGGCAAGCGACTGGTAGGCGACCTCGCGCAGGAGCGCCTGCACGAAGCGGTACTGGCCGCGTTCCGGCGAGCGCGGATCGTTGTCGGGGACCAGCAACTGGCGACGGGTGAGCCGCTCGAGCACCGGCCCAAGCTGCGCCTCATCTCGGCCGTTGACCGCCCCCAGCGCTTCGATCGTGAAGCTCAGTCCCAGCACGGCGGCATCCTGGAGCAGCGAGCGATCCTCCGGCGTGTTGGCATCCAGCCGCGCGGCAATCAGCGCCTGCAGCGTCTCGGCCACAGCCAGCTGGGAGAGATCCGCCTTGGGAACGTAGTGCTCCCCCTCCGGAACCACACCGCCGGTGTCCAGGAGCATGCGCACGGTCTCGACCGCGTACAGCGGGATGCCCTCTGCCCGCTCCACGATGCTGCGCACCGCGTTGGCAGGCAGGCCCGGCAGCAGGCCCTCCAGCAGCCGCTGCATCTCGGCGTCCTCGAGCGGCTCCAGGTTGATTCGCGTCACGCTGCGGACGGTGGTGCCCCAGTCGGGGCGGCGCTCCAGCAGCTCAGGGCGGGCAAGGGCCACGACGAAGATCGGTGAGTTGCGTGCCCAGGAGAGGAGGTCCTCGACGAAGTCCAGCAGGCCCTGATCGGCCCAGTGCAGGTCGACGAAGACGAGCACCGTCGGAGCCCGCGCCGCGATACGCTCGAACAGCGTCCGCCAGGCGGAGAAGAGCTCCTCGCGTCCCTCGCTCGGCAGCTCTGCCAGGCCCAGCAGACCGGCCAGCCGCGGCTCGACCCAGCGACGCTCGGCAGGGTCGTCCAGGAAGGCCTCGAGCATGGCCGCCACCTTCGGGCGGGCGGTCAGCGGATCCTCCCCCTCCACGATTCCCGCGCGCAGGCGCACCATCTCGGCCAGCGCCCAGTAGCTGACCCCCTCGCCGTACGCCGGTGTGCGGCCCTCGTGCCAGTACGCCGTCTCGACAACACCGTCCAGGTACTTTTCGAACTCCCAGGCCAGCCTGGACTTCCCGATGCCTGCCTGCCCGATGACCGTCACCAGCCGCGGCTTCCGCTCGCGGCCGGTCGCGTCGAAGAGGTCCTTCAGCTGCTGGAGCTCGTCCTCCCGTCCGACGAACGGCGGCTCCAGGGTGCTGGCGCGACCGCCGCCACCACGCCTGGCGACCACGGAGCCGGCCCGCCAGGCCGGCACCGGTGCCGCCTTGCCCTTGAGGTGCTGCTCGCCCGCCGGCTCGAAGGAGATGGCGCCGCTGGCCGCGCGGTAGGTGGCCTCTCCCACCAGCACCGTCCCCGGCTGGGCGGCCGACTGCAAGCGGCTGGCGGTGTTGACCAGGTCACCCGCCACCATGCCCTGCCCCTCGGCGCCGATGTTGACCGCCGCCTCCCCGGTGAGCACGGCGGCGCGCGCATTGAGGGGCGCCTCCCCGTCACCGATGGAGCTCACGCCGGCCACGATTGCCAGCGCGGCGCGAACGGCACGCTCGGCATCGTCCTCGTGCGCGGTCGGCGCTCCCCAGACGGCCATCACTGCGTCGCCGATGAACTTCTCGATAGTGCCGCCGTGCTCCTCGACAATCCGGCGGGCGACGTCGAAGTATCGGCTCAGCAGCTCGCGCGTCTCCTCCGGGTCGCGGTCCTCGGAGAGGGTCGTGAAGCCGACCAGGTCGGCGAACAGGACCGACACCAGCCGCCGCTCGGCCACGGCCATCGTCACCGTCGCCACGCCACCGCCGGCGTCGGCCGGCAGGGCCGAGCCACAGCTCGCGCAGAAGCGGGCGGAGGGCAGGTTGCCGTGGCCGCAGACCGGGCACGCCACCGCCAGCCGCGTTCCGCACTGGATGCAGAAGTTGGCGCTCGCCTCGTTCGCCGTGCCGCAGGTTCC
>CBFGSY010000059.1:0-13421 GCA_965651545.1 uncultured bacterium
CTCGCTCGCGCGCTCGAAGTGGACGCTCTGCTTGGGATCTATAAGATCCCGGGCGGAGCCTGGTCCGTCGTTCGGGCGCGCGGAGTGCCGGCGCCCATCCTCGCTCGCCTCCGTGATGGCTGGACGACGTACCGCGCTGAGCTCGTGGATGGCTATGATCGCGAGCGTGACTGACCCCAACATGTCGGATCCCAATGCACCGTCCGCGCCGCAGCCGATGTTGCGCGGCGAGCGAGTATGGCTGCGTGCCGCCGAGAAGGCGGACTTCGTCGATGACGCCGCATTGATCAGTGACGCCGAGACGGGCCATTTCCTCGGCCTGAAGCACCCGGTCAGCGCCGAGGGTGGCGAGCAGTTCGCGCAAAAGGTCCTGTCCCAGCAGGGCACCACCGTCTTCTCGTTCGCCATCTGCCTGCTCCTCGACGACCGGCGCATCGGCAACGTGACCCTGCGCAACCTCGACCGCGAAAATGGCTCCGCCGAGATGTCGATCGTCATCACCGACAAGAACCATCAGGGGCAGGGCCTGGGCACCGATGCGCTCAACTGCCTCGTCGACTTCGCCTTTGGCGAGCTGCGCCTGGAGCGCGTCTATCTGCATGTCTTCGACTACAACGCCCGTGCCAGGCGGTCGTACGAGAAGGCCGGCTTCAGGACCGATGCGACCCTGCGCCATTCCCGGTTCCACCACGGGCGCCACCACGACGTTCACCTGATGTCCATCCTGCACGAGGATTGGCTGGCCCTCGAGCGCCGCCGCGCCTGGGACGCGCCTGCGCCCTAGATTGCGCTGCGGCGGCGTCACTCCTGCTGCGGCAACAATGCCGCGAATTCCCGTGTCGTGGGACTAACAACCAACAAGCGGTCGTATCGGGCAAGAATCAGCCGATTCTTGGCGCGGATTCCCACCCCGTGGGAATTCGCGACACGAAATGCTCGCTTCTTGTTCGTTGCTCCCACCAGGCGGGAATCGGCAATAGGGAGGCGTATCGGTCGATGATCGGTCGGTTGTAGGCTTCCCGCATGACCAAGATCGGCTACGCGTGCATGCTCGAGCAGTTCCACCCCAACGACCTGCTGGACTGGGCCGAGCAGGCCGAGGCGGCCGGTTTCGAAGCCGGCTTCCAGGTGAGCGAGCATTTCCATCCATGGACGCCAGAGCAGGGACACGCTGCATTTGCCTGGAGCTTCATGGGGGCACTGGGCCAGCGCACCTCGCTCTCGTTCGGGACGGCCGTCACCTGCCCCGGCTTCCGCTACCACCCGGCCGTGATCGCCCACGCGGCCGCCACCCTCGGCGCCATGTACCCGGGCCGCTTCTGGCTGGGCCTCGGCGCCGGTGAGGCGCTGAACGAGCACGTGATCGGCGGCGAATGGCCGGAGGTCGCCATCCGCAGCGCGATGATGTTCGAGGCCATCGAGGTCATCTCGAAGCTGTTCAGCGGCAAGGTCGTCAAGCACGACGGCGAGTACTTCACCCTGGAGTCGGCCCGCCTCTATACGCGACCGGAGCAGCCGGTGCCGATCCTGGTGGCCACCGCCGGCCCGGTCAACGCAAAGCGCACCGGCAAGCACGCGGACGGGATCATCACCGTTGGCGCCGCCGACGAGAAGATCACAATGCTGTGGGACAAGTTCCGGGAGGGCGCCACGGAGGCAGGCAAGGATCCGGAGGCGATGGCGACGCAGCTGCAGGTGCACATCTCGTGGGCCGAGACACAGGAAGCGGCTGAGGAGCAGGCAATTCGTGAATGGCCGAACGGCGGCATGCCGTTCCCCAAGCAGGACATCAAGAACCCGGAGGACTTCGCCAACATGGCGAAGCTCGTCCGCATCGAGAACTTCAAGGATCGGATGCTGATCAGCGCGGATCTCGACGAGCACCTGGCCGCCCTGCAGGGCTACGTCGACATGGGCTTCGACGACATCTTCCTGCACAACGTCGGGCGCAATCAGCCAGAGTTCATCAGGACCTTCGGCGAGAAGGTGATCCCCCGCCTGCGACTGTCATAGACCGATGCCAGCGCTGGCACCTGACGAGGCCCGGCGCCGCCTGGCGGAGGCGCGGATCGCATACCTGGCCACCGTGCGCGCCGATGGGCGTCCGCACGTCGTCCCTGTCGTGTTCGCGCTCGACGGAGACGTCCTCCACTCGATCGCCGATCCAAAGCCGAAGCGCAGCCTGGACCTCCTTCGCCACCGGAACATCGCGGCCAATCCAGCAGTGTCGCTGCTGGTCGACGCCTATCACGAGCCGTGGCGGGGCATCTGGTGGGTTCGCGCCGATGGCTTGGCTCGCGTGGTGGAGTCCGGGCCGGAGCGGGATCGGACCATCGAGCTGCTGCGAGCCAAGTACCCGCAGTACGCGGAGTGGACCGCGCCCTTTGGCGCGGCCGCGCTGATCACGATCGAGCGGCTGACTTCCTGGACGCTGTGATCCGCTTCGTGGGCCCGTGGCGGCCCCCAACGATCGGCGTTGCGGCCGTCAGGCGAGTGCGAAACCGACGCGGACGGTTGCGCTGATCTCCACCTCGCCCGCCGCGATCTCCGTGGGGACTGCCTCCGCGGCCACCGCTCGCAGCATCGCCCCGCGCGGGACGGGCGCGGTTGTCCTCTCCCCCTCTACGATCGAGACCGGATCGCCCAGCGTGATGCCGGCGGCCTCGGCCAGCGCCTGGGCACGTGACCTGGCCACGGCAAAAGCGGCAGTCAGTGCTTCCCGGGTGGCGGCCTCAGGTTCGGCGAGCTCCATCGCGGTGCCGTGCACCTGGGTGGCCCCGTCGTCGCCGACGGCATCGATTACCGCTCCCATCAGCTCGACGTTCCGGATCCGCAGGCTCATCGGCCGTGCGGCCTCGTAGCCCGTGACCTTCGGCGCGCCGCGGCTGTAGTCGTAGGTCGGCCGCAGCACCAGCGACGGCGCCTGCACATCGGCATCTGGGATGCCGAGGCCGCGCAGCTGCTCCAGGATGGCGGATGACCGCCGGTTTGCCTCGTCGCGGGCCTTCGCCACCTGCTTGTCGGCGATCGCCACGGTCAGCGAGACGACAGCCAGGTCCGGCACTCGCCGCACGGTCGCCTCGCCGTGGACGACAATCGCGCGCTCCGCCGGCTCCCCCACCTACTCCACTGCTTCCCAGACCGATGCGATGCCCTGGCCGACGCCGATGCACATCGTCGCCAGGCCGTGCCGTGCGCCACGCCGACGCATCTCGTGCGCCAGTGTCGCCACCAGGCGTGCGCCGGACGCGCCCAGCGGATGCCCGATCGCGATTGCCCCGCCGTTGACGTTCGTCCGGGCCGCGTCAAGCTCCAGCTCGCGCATCACCGGGATTGCCTGCGCGGCGAATGCCTCGTTCAGCTCGACAAGGTCCATCTCGGCGGCCGTCAGCCCGGCACGATCCAGCGCCAGCCGCGAGGCGGGAATGGGCCCCAATCCCATGGTCGCCGGATCGACACCGGCGACAGCTGAGCTGAGCATGCGCATGATGGGCTGCCAGCCGAGCTCCCGCGCCCGTGCCTGGGAGGTGATCAGCAGCGCTGCCGCCCCATCGTTGATGCCGGATGAGTTGCCGGCGGTGACGGAGCCGGACGAATCCCGCTTGAAGGCCGGCTTGAGCGCTGCCAGCTGCTCCAGGGTCGTGTCTGGACGCGGGTGCTCGTCCACGACCACGTGATGCATCTCGCCGCGCTTCCCGGACGGAGCCTTCACCGCCACGACCTCGTCGCCGAAGCGGCCGGCCTCGTCCGCGGCTGCCCAGCGCTTGTGCGACTCCACCGCGAAGGCATCCTGCTCCTCGCGGCTGACTCCGCAGCGCTCGACGACGTTCTCGGCCGTCTCACCCATCGAGTACGGGTAGTAGGCCTCTGCCAGGCGGGGGTTGGTGAAGCGCCACCCGAGCGTGGTGTCGTACAGGGTCTGCTGCCCGCGCGGGAAGGCAGCGGACGGCTTGGACATCACGAAGGGGGCACGCGTCATCGACTCGACCCCGCCGGCCACGAACAGGGAGCCGTCGCCGGCGATCACCGCGTGCGCCGCATTGATGACCGCGTTCATCCCCGACCCGCAGAGTCGGTTCACGGTCGAGCCGGGCACCTCGACCGGCATGCCGGCCAGCAGAGCCGCCATGCGGCCGACGTTCCTGTTGTCCTCGCCGGCCTGGTTGGCCGCGCCCAGGATCACGTCATCGACGGAACCGGCATCCACGCCGTTGCGCTCGAGCAGGGCGCTTATGACATGTGCCGCCAGGTCATCGGGCCTGACCTCGCGCAGGACCCCGTTGTAGCGCCCGAACGGGGTGCGCAGGCCGTCGACGACGACTGGGGTGCGCGTCGGATCGATGCTCATCTCGTGACCGATCCTAGCACCGCCGTCCGCGCAGTCCCCGTTCGTGCGCGATCTAGTACGACGGCGGCGTGAGCACGAACATGACCCTTGCCCCGCTCGGTCCGGGATTCTGGTTGCGGTGCGGCACGCGGCTCGAGTACCTGATGGCATCGCCTGCCTCCAGCCGATACTCCTCGTCACCGACCCACAGGTCCAGGCAGCCCTCCAGCACGATCAGGCACTCCTCGTCCGACTCGTGCGCGTATGCCTCGGGCCCGGTGCCACCGCCCGGCTCGATGACCGACTCGATCACCTGCAGCCGCGCATTGGGACCATCGGTCAGGAACTCGTCGCGGGCGCCGAGGCCGGCGTATCCCACAACCCGCCGGTCAGCTCGACGCACCAGCTTGGCGTGCGGGCCAGCACTATCCAGCAGGGTGCCGATGCTGGTCCCCAGCGCTACGGCAATCCGTCGGAGCGTGGCTATCGATGGGCTCGCGACATCACGCTCGACCTGCGACAGGAAGCTCTCGGTGACCTCCGCTTCCTCGGCGACGGCACGCAGGGTGAGCCCTCGCCTGCGCCGCGCCTCTCGCAGGCTGCGTCCGATGAGCGTCTCGTCGGCAGCCACATCCGGATTCTAGTAGGATCGTCCGACCTTTAGTATTACTTCAGAAGGGCCGCCGACCATGTGCGCTGATGCTGCCCGCGGTGTGGGGTGGTGGCTTCGCGGGGCGCTGGCCGCGGAGCCTGCGACGGAGCAGGCGCGGGAGGCGTTCGCATCGGGCCCGTACGACCTCGCGATCGTGGGCGGCGGCTACACCGGCCTCTGGACAGCGTGGTCCATGCTCCAGGCACAGCCCGGTGCCCGGATCGCGCTCCTTGAGCAGGACATCTGCGGCGGCGGCGCGAGCGGGCGCAACGGCGGATTCGTCCACGGCTGGTGGGACCAGCTTCCCTATCTCGTGGAGCGCTTCGGGCCGGACGAGGCCCTGCGACTGGCCCGGCTGGTGGACGAGGGCGTGGCAGAGATCGGCGCCTGGAGTGCCGCTCACGCGACTGAAGACGCGTGGTACCGGCGGGGTGGATACCTGCGGGTCAGCGCCTCCGAGGCGCAGGACGATGAGTGGCTCCCTCCAGTGCGGGCCTGTGCCGCCCTGGGCGTCGCCGACGCTTACCACGAATTGACCGCTGCCGAGGTCCAGGCTCGCTGCGCCTCACCGGCCATGCGTGGCGGGGCGCTGATGCCGAATGCAGCCACCATCCAGCCGGCCCTGCTGGCCCGCGGGCTCCGAAAAGAGCTGATCGATCGGGGCGTTGAAGTCCGCGAAGCGACGCGCGTGACGCGACTGCGGCCGGGTAGCCCAGTACGTCTTGACACGACCGCCGGACCGCTGCGGGCCGAGCAGGTGGTGATGGCCATCAACGCCTGGGCAGCTGGATGGCGGCCCTTCACCAACAGCGTACTCGCGTGGGGGAGCCACATCGTGCTCACCGAGCCTGTCCCCGGAAGGCTTGCCGAGTTGGGCTGGACGGGCGGCGAGGCGATCGCCGACGCCAGGTTCACGGTTCACTACTTCCGCACCACCCCCGATGGGCGGGTCGCGTTCGGTGCCGGGGTGGGCGCGGCCGGCTATGGCGGGCACGTCGACGGCCGCTACGACCGCGATCGGCGTGCGGAGGAGCGGGCGCGGGCCTCGCTCCATCGCTTCTTCCCGAGCCTCATCGACGCAAGCATCGAGGATGCCTGGGGCGGCCCGATTGACATCAGCCCCGACCGCCTGCCGATTATCGGCTCACGCCACGGCGGCCGGGTCCATCACGCCCACGGATTCTCAGGGAACGGAGTGGCGCCGGCGCATTTCGCCGGTCGCGTGCTGGCGGCGATGGTCGGGGATCCCGCCGGCGACCTGGCGCGATTGCCGATCGTCAACCGCCGGACGCGCCGGTTCCCGCCTGAGCCAATGCGCTACGCCGGCGTGCGCCTCGTGCGCGAGGCGCTGGTGAGGCGGGACGAGGCGGAGGATGCGGATCGGAGGGCCTCGGCCCCGGTACGGCTGATGGCACAACTGCCGCGACTGCTCGGCTATCGCCTGGGCGCCAGTCCTTCGCCCCCGCCGCCAGTGGCGCAAGCCGCGAAAGATGATTGACCGGGAACGCATTTCGGCCATACCATCGGTCCTTCAGTATTGCTTCAGGCGCTGGCCTGGACAGCACGTGCGGTGGAGGTTCGACCCGAGCATGACCATCCAGATCCGATCCGTGGGCCGCTCGGTGGCCCTGCTCGCGACCATCAGCCTCCTGGCGGCCGCGTGCTCCGGGACCGGCACCGGCGCAGACCCATCGGCAGAGGGCACAGAGGCGGGGACTCCCGAGCCGGAGCCGGACGAGCTGCTCGTCCTCGAGTGGGCGGGATACGAGGAGAAGGATTTCTGGGTCGACTTCTCCAAGGACAATCCGGACACAAAGGTGCGATTCGACATCGGCGCGAACGACGCCGACGTCCTGACTCAGATGGAAGCCGGAAGCGAGGCGGACATCTTCCACTTCTACACCGGATGGCAGCAGTTCTATGTCGACCAGGGCCTCGTACGGGAGATCGACACCAGCAAGCTGAGCAACTGGGACAAGGTGCCCGACGACATGAAGGCGCTCGGCCAGGTCGACGGCAAGCAGTACTACATCCCCTGGGACTGGGGCTTCACGTCGATTCTGTACAACACCGATCACGTCCAGGAGGTCACGAGCTGGGACGCCCTCATGAACGAGGATTACGCCGGCCACATCTCGATGTGGGATGACGGCCCGGCGGCGGTGACCGTATCGGCCTACATCAACGACTGGGACGAGACAGCTATCACCCCCGACCAGCTTGCGCAGATCGAGCAGGATTGGATCGCCCAGAAACCGCTCAACCTGCACTACTGGACCGATGAGTACGCCGACCTCTGCCCGGAGGTCATCAGCGGCGACATCTGGGTCGCCTACGCGTGGCAGGGCTGCTACGCGACGGCCCTCTACGAGGGCGTGCCGGTCGCCTACGCGAACCCGCAAGAGGGACGCAACTCGTGGGTCGGCCTGTACGGGATCAGCTCCACGAGCGACAGCCCTGAGCTGTCCCTGGCGTTCCTGGATGCGAAGCTTGCCGAGCGGACGTGCGGCAAGGCGGTGTCCCTGTTCTACTACGGTTGCGCGAACGCCGATGTGATGGCCGGTATCAAGGATGAGACCCTGATCGAGGCCTTTGCCGTCAACAATCCGGAGATCCTGGAGGCGACCAACTTCACGCCGCCCGTCACCGCGGAGCAGCGCGACGCATGGACGGCGATGTGGACGCGAGTGAAGGCCGAGTAGCGTCGCTGGAACACTGACCTGAGGTAGGGCGAGCCGGGACGCGATGCTGGGGCGTCGAGGATTCCTCAGATTCCTCGCCCTGCCTCCCTATCTGTGGCTGGCCGTCTTCTTCCTGGGACCGGTCGTGCTGATCGGCATCATCAGCCTGCGGCCGGAGGTCGGCCCGATCGACTTCGCGGATGCGTGGAGTCCGTCGCTGGTCCAGTACGAGCGAATCCTCGAAACGCCGTCGTACCTGCGCCTGCTGGGCATTTCTGCGCTGATGGCATTCATCGTGGCGGCGGCGGCGACGACGCTGGCATTCCCGATCGCCTACTTTCTCGCCTTCCGCGCCGGGCCGCGAGCAGCAATGCTGCTCCTGCTGTTGCTGATCCCGGCGGCCGTCAGCTTCCTCCTGCGCGTGATGGCATGGAAACTGATGTTGGGTCGGGAGGGAGCCATCAACTCGGCGGTGCAGTGGATGGGTCTGGCCAATGAGCCTCTCGACCTGCTCATCTATTCGCGGGGTGCGGTGGTGGTGACCCTGATCTACGTCTGGATTCCATTCGCGGCCCTGCCGATCTACGCGGCGATGGGGCGCATCGACCGTCGCCAGCTCGAGGCCGCGGCCGACCTCGGCGCCGGCCCGTGGGCGCGTTTCGCGCGCGTCACCCTGCCACTCAGCATGCCTGGCGCCGTGGCTGCCTTCTTCATGGTGTTCATCCCGACCGTCGGCGAGTACATCACGCCGCAGCTCGTCGGCGGAACCGAAACCTACATGTACGGACAGCTTATCCGGGACTTCTTCAGTCGCGCCGCCAGCTGGGCGACCGGCTCCGCAGCAGCAATGATCATGCTGGTCCTGACCGTTCTCCTCGTGCTCTCGGCGCTGAGGCTGCTCAACGTACGGCGGTTGTCGGCATGAGCCGGCGCAGCGCTATCGGCGTTGGCCGCACCAACGTCCCGCTTGGCCCGTATTTCGCGCTGATGCTGGTCCTGCTCTACTTCCCGATCGCCGTGCTATTTCTCTTCTCGTTCAACAGCGGCACGGTGTTGAGGTTCCCGCTGCGGGAGCTCACCCTGGACTGGTACGCGGAGGTCTTCGCGAGCGAATCCCTGCTCGATGCGGCCCGTAACAGCATGGTGGTCGGCGTGCTGGCGGCCACGCTGGCCACCGCGCTCGGATTCTCGGTGAGCGTAGCCTTCGCCAGGTTCCGGTTCCGGGCACGTCTCCCACTCCTGGGGCTGGCGGTGCTACCGCTCATCGTGCCGTTCATCGTGTTTGGCGTTTCGCTGTTCTTGCTGTTCTCGTTCGTCGACGTTCCGCGGTCGCTCCTCACCATCGCGGCCGGACACTCGATCATCGCCCTCCCCTTCGCGACGCTGATCCTGCTCGCCCGGATGGGCGGCATCGATCCGGCGCTCGAGGACGCCGCCATGGACCTGGGCGCGACCTACGGCAGCACGCTTCGGCGCGTCGTCCTGCCGCTGATTGGGCCGACGCTGTTCTCGGCCTGGCTGACCTGCTTCGTCGTCTCGTTCGACGAGGTGGCGATCGCACTCTTCCTGGCTGGTGGCGACCCAACGTTCCCAGTATTCCTGTACACGCAGCTGCGCTTCGCCGCCCGGTTGCCAGTACTCATCGCGATGGCAGTGCTGCTGATGATCGGCACCATCACATTGACGCTCCTGGCCTTCCGGCTGGCACGGCGCCGACCGTGAGCGACCAGCCGGACAACGTCGACGCCCGGCGCGGTCCTACCGCGTCGCAGGCCGCCGGGCTGACGCTCGCCGCCGCCCGCCGCGCCATCGCGGCGGTTGAGCGTGAGGCGTCCGCCATGCGTGTTGCGATGTCAGTCGCGGTGGTGGACTCGGGCGACCAGCTGGTCGCCTTCGCCCGCATGGACGGCGCCGACCTCGTCGGCGTGCGGCTGGCGCAGGACAAGGCGTACGCCGCACTGATGAACCGCATGCCGACGCGCGACCTGGCGCCGGTCGTCCAGCCGGGCACGGAGTTCTACGGCTACGACTCGGTCAGCAGTGGCCGGATGATCGTGTTCGCGGGTGGCATGCCGCTCGAGCGCGATGACGTCCTGCTGGGCGCACTCGGCGTCAGCGGAGGCACCGCCGATGAGGACCAGCGCGCGGCCGATGCGGCAGTCGAGGCCTTCGGCGCCGGCTCCGGGACCTAGCTCGCCCGGCGTGCGGGGTGCGTCGCAGTCACCGCCTCCAGCAGATGGCGAGAGGCGTGCGCGATCTCGTCCACTGCCGCATTGAAGGCATCCTCGTTGGCCGGTGACGGCTTGCGGTAGCCGCTCACCTTGCGGACGTATTGGAGGGCCGCGGCACGAACCTCGTCATCTTCGGCCGGCACGTCGAGGTGCCGCAGGGTCTTGATGGATCGACACATGACCCAAGTCTAGGTCTCGGCCAACAGATCCTCCAGCGAGTCGATGACCCGATCGGCTTCGCTGACATCGGTTTCGGCGAATTGCGGTACGGCGATGCAGGTCAGGCCGGCCGCCTTGGCGGCGGCGATGCCGCTGGCCGAGTCCTCCAGCGCCAGCGCGTCCGAGGGCGGAACGCCCAGCCGCTCGCAGGCAAGAAGGTAGAGGTCGGGCGCGGGCTTCGGCCGCTCGACGTCGTCGGAGGTCACGATCGCGTCGAAGGCGTCAGCGATTTCGGCGGTGGCCAGCGCCGTGTCGACCAGGCTGCGGGTGGAGTTGGAGGCCAGGCCCAGGCGGGTATGGCCACGCAGGCGCTCCACCAGCTCGACCGCACCCGGCCGGCCGGCCACCTGGCGACGCAGCTGCTCGCGCATGAGCTCCGCCATCTCGTCGACCAGACCCGGTCCGTCCTGCCGCGGCACGCCGAGCCGATCGGCGAAATAGTCGGCGGTGAAGGCAAAGCTGGTGCCGATGACGGCCATCTTGTCGTCCCAGGTGAACTCTGAGCCGTGGCGCGCGAAGAGCTCCGTCTCGGCCTTGTGCCAGAGCAGCTCGGTCTCCAGCAGCAGCCCGTCCATGTCGAAGACGACGGCCCGAAAGCGACCCGGCAGGGGCCCGATCACGTGGCAGGAGCGAAGAAGCTGCCACCCCGCTCCGCAAGCTGGCGCAGCAGTGGCACTACGCGGTAGCGACCGTCGGGCACCGACGCGTGCAGCGCGTCCATGGTGTGGATGACGTGATCAAGGCCGATCCGCTCGCCCCACTCCAGCGGTCCGGATGGATAGTTCGTGCCGAGCTTCATCGCGAGATCGACTGCCTCAGGCGTGCCGACTCCGTCCGCGACCGCCGAGGCTGCCTCGTTGACGATGGTGGCGAGCACGCGCGCCGCGATCTGCTGCTCGCTCAACGGATCGACGTGCGGGCCGTCGGGTGGACGTGCGATGCCGTTCCACGGTGCGCCGCGGGAGCCATCGGCCCCGTAGTCGTAGAAGCCACCACCCGTCTTGCGCCCCAGCCGCCCGGCGTCGAGGAGCATCCGCTGCAGCGGGTGAGGCCGGTATCGCGGATCGAAGAAGAGCTGCTGATAGACGCTCTGGCTGACGGCAAAGTTCACGTCCAGCCCGATGGCGTCGATCAGCTCGAAGGGGCCCATCCGGAAGCCGATGCCACGAAGCGAGGCATCCACGTCGGCCACGCCCGCCGCCCCATCGCCGACGATGCGCAACGCCTCGAGGTAGAAGGGCCGCGCCACGCGGTTGACGATGAAGCCAGGGCTGTCGGCCGCCCGGACCGCAGTCTTGCCAAGCCTGCGCACCAGCTCGTCGGCGCGGTCGCAGACAGCCGGATCGGTGCGCGGGCCGGCGATCAGCTCCACCAGCGCCATGACCGGCACCGGGTTGAAGAAATGCATGCCCAGCACCCGTTCCGGGTGGGTGGTCGCCGCTGCGATGCGCGCAACCGAGAGGCTGCTGGTATTGGTGGCCAGGATCGTGTCCGGTGCGGTCGTCGTCTCGAGGAGGCGGAAGGCATCCTGCTTCAGCGCCAGGTCCTCGGGGATCGCCTCCACCACCAGCTGGGCCGTCGCCAGGCCCTCCACGGTTGTCGCCTGATGGATGCGGGCAAGGGTCGCCTCGCGGTCGGCGGCAGTCAGCTTGCCCCTCTCGACGCGCCGTTCTGTGGACGTGCCGATGCGCTTCATGCCCCGCGCCACGGCCCCCGGCAGCGGGTCGTGCAGGAGCACCTCCAGGCCGGCCTCGGCCGCCACCTGGGCGATGCCCGCGCCCATCGTGCCGGCCCCCAGCACGCCCAGCCGCTCCACGGCGCGAGCGCCGTCGTCGTCACCTGCCAACGAAACGCGGCTCCCGCTTCTCACTGAAGGCGGCCAGACCCTCGGCGTGATCCTCGGTGCGCCCCGCCAGCTCCTGCAGCGCGGCTTCCAGCTCCAAGCTCGCCTCCAGGGTCTCGTTCTCGACCGCGGTGATGAGCCGCTTCGCATAGCCGATCGTCCGGGTTGGCGACGCGGCCAGCCGCAACGCGGCCTCGCGCGCTTCGTACCGCAGCTCGCCTGCCGGCAGCACGCCGTTGATGAGGCCAGCGGCCAACGCCTCACCCGCAGTCAGCGGCTCCCCGGTGAAGATGAGGTGGGCGGCGCGGTGACGTCCGAGGGCCCGCACCAGCACGCGTGTCGAGCCGGTATCCGGCACCAGCCCGATCTTCACGAAGGCCAGGATGAATCGCGCATCGTCCGCCGCGTAGACGAGGTCGCAGGCGAGCGCCAGGCTCACCCCTGCGCCGGCCGCGACGCCGTTCACCGCCGCGATTACGGGCTTCGGCAGCTCGCGCATGGCGCGAATGAGCGGGTTGTACTCCCGTCTCAGCATGGCGCGGAACTGGTGCTCGCCGCTGCCGCCGCGAAGGTCCTGGCCGGAGCAGAAGCCGCGGCCCTCGCCGATGAGGATCACGGCGCGCACCGCCTCGTCGCGGCCCAGGGATTTGAAGGCCGCGAGCAGCTCGCGGCGCATCTCGCCGTTCAGCGCGTTGAGCGACTCGGGGCGGTTGAGCGTGACCGTGCCGACGCCGTCGGCGATATCCAGCCGGATGGTGGTGGGCGCATCGTCGGCCATGGTGGCGATTCTAGCGAGCGGCCCGCGGGCTGAGGACATCGGTCATCCCGCCTCCGGTCGCCGGAGCAGGTAGGTCCGGCCGGCCTCCGCAAAGCCCATGGACCGATACAGCGAGTGGGCGGCCTCGCGCGTCCTGCCGGTCTCCAGCGACAGCTGGCTTGCCCGCGCCGCCTTGGCTCGCGCCAGGGCATCTGCCACGAGCGCCCTGCCGATCCCTCGTCTTCGGTAGCGCTCGGTCACGACCAGGTCCGGAAGCCAGGCGTGCGTCTCGCCGGTCCAGAAAGGGCGCTGCCACTCGAGCGTGCAGGCGCCGACCAGGGTGCCGCCGATCTCGGCCACGGTCGAGGCCGCCTCACCCGCCTGGACGCGCTCAGCGTGGTGGGCGAAGACGCGCAGGACGGCATCCATCCGCTCCGGGGCCGGCGTGCGTTTCGTGCCGAACTCGGCGATGAGGCTCGTCACCGATTCGCCATCACTCGCCTCGAGCGGACGGATCCGGACGCCATCGGGAAGCGCCGCTGCCGGCGTCGACGGGAGCGGTCGAAGCCGAAAGTCGTGCATCCATTCCCCCATGCCGGCATGAGCGAGCAGCGCCGACGTGGCCGCGTCGGACGAGTCGGCGATATTGAGCTGCAGGCGACGGCTGCCGCGCAGCCGCCACTCGGCCACCAGCCCTTCCAGCAGTGCGCC
>CBFGSY010000060.1:0-13187 GCA_965651545.1 uncultured bacterium
TCGCTGTCAGCACTCACACAGCGCTTCGGCGCGTGGATATCGCTGTCAGCACTCACACAGCGCTTCGGCGCGTGGATATCGCTGTCAGCACTCAGGGCTCACGTGGTGGGGCATTCCGCGCTCGAATCTTATCGCTCACAGTCGTACGGGAACACTTCCTGGTCGGCTCAGGCGCTGTGTGGGTGCTCAGAGCAATAACGTCGGCGCGTCCGCGCGTCACAGCGCTTCGGCGCGCCCCGGGCCGAGGCTAGTGCTTCTCGCCGGCCGTCGCCTTGGCCTGGTGCTCGGCGATCACCTTGTCGGCCACGTTGTGCGGCACCTCCGCGTAATGGTCCAGCTTCCAGCTGAAGCGGCCGCGGCCCTGGGTGATCGAGCGCAGCTCGGTGGCGTAGTGGAACATCTCCGCCTGCGGGACCTGCGCCTTGAGCTGCTGCATGCCATTCGACGAGTCCATCCCCAGCACATGCCCGCGCTTGGCGGTGAGCTGACCCATCACGTCGCCCATGTACTCGTCCGGCACGACCACCTCGACCTCCAGGATCGGCTCCAGGAGGATCGGGTCGGCATCGGGGAACGCGCGCTTCAGGGCCTGTGAGGCGGCGACCTTGAATGCCATCTCGCTGCTGTCCACGGTGTGGTACGAGCCATCGACCAGGGTCGCCTTCATGTCGACCACCGGGTAGCCGGCCAGCACGCCCTCGGTCATCGCCTCACGCAGGCCCTTCTCGACGGCGGGGATGTACTGCTTCGGCACCACGCCGCCCACGATGCGGTTGCCGAACTCGAATCCCGTACCGGTCTCCGTCGGCTCGAACTCGATGACGACGTGGCCGAACTGGCCGTGGCCGCCGGTCTGCCGCTTGAAGCGGTTGTCGATCCTCGTCGGCTTGCGGATGGTCTCCCGATAGGGGACCTTCGGGGTTCCGGTCTTGACCGATGCCCCGAACTTGCGCTTCAGGCGATCGATGATGACGTCCACGTGGGCATCGCCCATGGCGGTGAGGATCGTCTCGCCGGTGCCCTCCTCGCGGTGCACCCGCATCGCCGGCTCCTCCTCGAGCATGCGCTGCAGCGCCTGGCCGAGCTTGTCCAGATCCGCCTTGCTCTCCGGCTCGATGCTGACCTGCAGCGTCGGCTCCGGGAAGGTTGGCGTGACCAGCTCAACGGCGTGCGCCCGATCTGCGACCAGGGTGTCGCCGGTCTGCGTGCTCGCCATCTTGGCAACCGCCACGATATCGCCTGGCCCGGCGTTCGGCAGGTTCGACTGCTCCTTGCCCAGCATGCCGAGGATGTTGCCGATGCGCTCCTCCTCGCGGCGGTTGGCGTTCCACAGGTGGTCCTGCGGGCGAAGCTTGCCGGAGACGATGCGGAAGAAGGTGAGCCGGCCGACGAACGGATCGGCTGTGGTCTTGAAGACGTGGCCGACGAAGGGGCCGTCCGGGTCAGGCGCGATCTCGTTGCCGTCGGTGGTGGCGCGGGCGCCGACTTCCGCTGCGGACGGCACGTGCTTGGCGATCATGGCCGTCAGCTCGCGCACGCCGATGTTCTTCAGCGCGCTGCCCACGAAGACCGGCACCACGCTGCCCTCGCGCGTGCCCTTGTGCAGGGCTGCCTCGATCTCCTCGTCGCTGATCTCCTCGCCCTCGAGATACTTGTTCATCAGGTCGTCGGAGGCCTCCGCGGCCGCTTCGAGGAGCGCTTCGCGGCGCTGCTCCTCGCCCGCCTGCAGCTCGTCGGGGATGGGCGCTTCCCTGGGGGTGCCCCCCTCGTATACGGTGGCGTGCTGCTCGATGACGTCGACGTAGCCCTTGAAGCCGTCCGCCGAGCCGATGGGCAGGTAGACCGGCGCGATCTTGGGGCCGAAGCGCGCCTTCAGCTGGTCGAGGACCGCATCGAAGTTGGCGTTCTCCCGGTCCATCTTGTTGATGAAGATGAAGCGGGGGAGCTTCCGCTCCTCCGCCAGCCGCCAGACCGCCTCGGTCCCGACTTCGACGCCGGCGCTCGCGTCGATGACCACTACCGCGGCGTCGACAGCGGCCAGCGCCTCGATGACATCGGCCTGGAAGTCGGCGTAGCCCGGCGTGTCGACGATGGTGATGCGCGAGCCGTCCGCCTCGAGGGTACCGATCGCGAGGTTGATGCTCTGCTTGCGTTTCTGCTCGTCGGGGTCATGGTCCAGGGTGGCCGTGCCAGCGTCCACGCTGCCATGTCGCTGGATGGCGCCGGCGTCGAAGAGCATCGCCTCCGCGAGGCTCGTCTTTCCGGCGCCACCGTGGGAGATGAGGGCGACGTTGCGGATTCTGTCGGGGGTGGTCGGCTTCATCGGTACTCCTTCGGCGCTGCCGGAGCGCGCATGGGACGCGGACGCCGAGGCCGATCCGCCTCGGGCGGTCTTGAGCCTGGTGATGGGACCGCCATTATAGGAAGGCACCGGCCAGAGACAGAAATGGCGAGTGAGGCGGAGCGCGCGGCCAGGGTATCGCCAAGAGAGGCTCGCGCGTGCATCATCGGCTCCGCAGGGCACACGCCACGCGGAGAATGCCGATGGCCCAGCAACCGATCGAGCTGATCCTCACCCGGCAACTGGCAAGCTACCTGGCCGCGCCCATGTTCTTGGTCGGCCCCGAGGGTGAGCTCCTCTTCTACAACGAGCCGGCGGAGGCCCTCATCGGCTACCGATTCGATGAGGCACTGGAGATTCCGCTCGACGAATGGGCCAGCAGCTACCAGCTGTTCGACCCGTCGACCGGCGAGCGCCTGACCACCGACGAGTTCCCGGTCATCGCGGCCCTCCGTCGTCGCGAGCCCCGGCACATGTCGCTCCTGTACCAGCGCCCTGACGGCGCCAAGCTGCCGCTCGGCGTCACGAGCATTCCGCTCATCGGTGAAGGCGGCGCGCTGCTCGGCGCGGTGGCGATCTTCTGGGTGGACCGGCCGCAGCCGTGAAGGTCGAGATCTGGGGGACCCGCGGCTCGCTGGCATCACCGGGCACTGATACGCTGCGTTACGGCGGCAACACCTCGTCGGTCCTGGCCATCGGCTCCGCCGGCGAATATCTGATCCTGGACGCCGGGACCGGCATCCGGCCGCTGGGCATGGCGATCCCGGACCACGTCAAGCGCATCGACATCCTCGTCACCCACTTGCACATGGATCATCTCCAGGGTCTCGGCTTCTTTCCGCCGATGTACAACCTGGACATCGAGATCCACATCTGGGGCCCGCCATCGACCACCATGTCATTGCACAGCCGACTCAGCCGATACCTGTCACCACCGCTCTTCCCGGTCCGCTTGCGCGACATGCCACGCCTTCCCGAGCTCCACGACGCGCGCCACTACTTCCGCATCGGCGACATCCGGGTGCGTGCCGATCGCATATGCCATCCCGGCGCGACGGTGGGGTATCGGGTGACGGACATCAACGGGTCATGCCTGGCCTACCTGCCCGACCACGAACCCGCACTGGGAGCGCGCCACTTCCCCGGATCGGGCGAATGGACGTCCGGATACGACCTCATGCGCCATGCCGACCTGCTCATCCACGATGCCCAGTACACCGACGATGAGTATCCCGCGCATGTTGGATGGGGGCACAGCTCGGTCGGGCAGGTCGCCGCGCTGGCCAGGCTCGCCGAGGTACGGCAGCTGATGCCATTCCACCACGATCCGGCGCACGGCGACGATCAGCTCGATGAGATGGTCGCCGAGGTCGGCGAGCGGGCGCCTTCGGTCCAGGTCACGCCCGGCCGCGAGGGGACGCACCTGGAAGTTGCCGCGCGTTGATAGGTGGCGCTGGCGGTCCCTACCGGCGACGGAGCTCCAGGCCGAGCCAGATATAGAAGGCCGGGCTCAGGATCAGGCCGGTCAGGGCCGCCGGTATGGCGACCACCGGGTTGGTGGGCGTCAGGATGATGAGGCGCCCAAGGTAGACGACCACCAGCAGCACGCCGACCACGGCCCCCAGCGTGGCGATGCCCCTGGGCAGGGCGCCGCTGGCGCGCGCCACCAGCGCGATGATCAGGAGGCCGGCGCCGGTGAGGCCGAAGGTCATGATCCCTCGCGGGTCTGCCAGGTTGGGGAGTCCAGCCTCGCCGAGAACGTCGACGGCAGGGGGCTGGATGGCGTTGGCGAGATCGTACCCGCCGTGGGCGACTGCGCCCGCAGCACCCATGGCCACAAAGACCAGGCCGATGAGGCCCACGGCGCGGTAGTCACCCTCCAGCCGCAGGAAGACGGCAAGCAGCACCCCGACGCTCAACAGGGAGCCGACGACGAGGGCGATCGACGCGACGATGATCCCGAGCTCGGGCGCCCAGCCGGCCACCACACCGCCGAGGAAGGCAACCGAGTACACGATGCCGCCGAGGCCCGCCAGGATGGCGGTGCTGCCGGCATCGGGCTCGTAGGCGCGCGCGCGTGGACGGGTCGGCTCGGGCGTCGTCACGTGGACCAGAGAATGCCACGCCACCCATCGGCCAACAAGCCTTTTGTTGACCGGAGTGCAGCCGGGGCCCGTTGCTACAATCGGGCCCGCACAAGGCCAAGGAGAGCCAATGTCCGGCCACAGCAAGTGGTCGCAGATCAAGCGACAGAAGGGCGCCAACGACGCCAAGCGCGGGGCACTCTTCACCAAGCTGACGCGAGAGATCATCACCGCCGCGCGGCAGGGCGGCGGTGACGTCGATGGCAACTACCGGCTGCGGATTGCCGTCGACAAGGCCCGATCCAACTCGATGCCCGCCGAGAACATCAAGCGCGCGATCGAACGGGCGACCGGAGCAGGAGCCGATGCCGAGCAGTACGAGGAGATCGTTTACGAGGGCTTCGGGCCGTCGAACGTGGCCGTCATCGTTGCCACCATGACGGACAACCGGAACCGCACTGCGTCCGAGATCCGCTCGATCTTCACGAAGTCCGGCGGCTCGCTTACGCCGGTTGCCTGGCAGTTCGAGCAACGCGGCATCATCTCGGTCCCGCTCAACGGCCGCGACCCGGACGAGGTGACGCTGGCGGCGATCGACGCCGGGGCTGTTGACGTCGGATCGCCGGAGGCCGGCGCCATCCTGGTCGTCACCGAGCCCGCGGACCTGGAGCGCGTGCGGGCTGCCCTTGCGGAAAGCGGCCATGAGCCGGACAGCGCCGAGCTGTCGATGGAGCCCACCACTCGGGTTGAGATCAGCGATGAGAAGGGCGCGCGCGGCGTGCTGACCTTCGTCGAGCGCCTCGAGGACCTGGACGACGTGCAGAACGTGTACGCCAACTTCGACATCCCGGATGCCCTGATGGAGCAGCTCGAAGCCTCGGTCGCCTGAAGCGGGTCTGGCTACGGTGGATCGGGAGGAGGCCGCTGCCGTCGCCGAGAGCGTCCTCGGACGGCTGCGGGCGATGGACTACCAGGCCCTGGTCGATCGCCTGCTCGATAGGGTCGAGACCGAGGAGGTGGTCGGTGCCTCCGGCACCACCTACCAGGTCGAGGTTCATGGAACCTGGGACGCTGGCCGGCCGCCAGATCTGCTGGTGATCGTCGGAGTCGACGACGGCACCTTTCGCGGCTCCTTCCGACCGGTCGCCCGCAGCTTCATCGTGGCGCACGACGGTTCCATCGTCAGCGAATAGTCACCGATCGCCGCCGCTACGATAGGCCGGTGATCGCGATGGGCATCGATCCCGGCACCGCCACCTGTGGCTTCGGGGTCGTCGCGCTCGACGGCGGACGACTTCGGCTCGTTGACGCCGGAGTCATTCGCACCAGCTCCGACGAGACCGATGCCTCCCGGCTGAGCCAGCTCCACGCCGCGCTGGCGGCGCTCGTCGCCGAGCATCAGCCAATCAGGGTCGGGGTGGAGCGGCTCTTCTTCCAGAGGAACGTACAGACCGCGATGGCCGTTGGCCAGGCACGCGGCATCGCGCTGTTGGTGGCGGCTGAGGCAGGCCTGGCGGTCGATGAGCCGACTCCGAACGAGGTGAAGCAGCAGATCTGTGGCAATGGCTCGGCGGACAAGGAACAGGTCGCGAGCATGGTGGCCCGCCTGCTGTCGGTCTCCCTCGATCGCGTGCTCGACGACGCCACCGATGCGCTGGCGGTGGCGATCGGCTGCGCATATGCGGCGGGCGTCGAACGTAAGCTCGCCTCCGCCCGATGATCGGCTCGTTGCGTGGGCCGGTGACGCACATCGGCCTCGACTTCGTCGTCGTCGAGCTGGGTGGAGTGGGATACCGCGTGGTGGTGGCGCCGAAGGTGCTCGGCCGCCTGCGACCGGAGCGTGAGGCCCATTTCTTCGTTCACCACCTGGTCCGCGACGACCAGCAGGCGCTGTTCGGCTTCAGCTCCGCCGAGGAGCTCGCCTTCTTCGAGCTGCTGATGACGGTGACCGGTGTCGGCCCCCGCCTGGCCCTGGCCATCACCAGCGCCCATCCGGTGACGCGGCTCCAACTGGCGATCGTGACCGATGACCTGGACGTGCTGACCTCGGTGAGCGGGGTGGGGCGGCGAACGGCCCAACGCATCGTGCTCGAGCTGAAGGAGAAGATCCACGCCGCCGGAATTGCCATGGGGCCTGGCGGCCCCGCTGACTCCGACGTGGTGGCCGCCCTCGAGTCGCTCGGCTACACGGCGACCGAGGCACGTCGCGCCG
Source organism: uncultured bacterium (assembly GCA_965651545.1). GTDB lineage: Bacteria > Chloroflexota > Limnocylindria > QHBO01 > QHBO01 > DASSCW01. The sequence goes on from CBFGSY010000060.1 coordinate 6,638, forward strand.
CCGGCTCCGTGGCAGCCACGGATGGTGGCCTGGACGCTCGGATCAAGGCAGCCCTCCAGGAGCTGGCGCGCTCCCGATGATGAACGGCCACGCGCGCTGGAGCGACCCGGAGGTGGCCCGGCGCATCCTGCAGGAGTTCCATGTGTGGGCGGTGGTCGGCTGTTCCCCGGACCCGGCGCGCGCCAGCCATGGCGTCTCGGGGACGCTGTTACGCCACGGGTACGAGATGATCCCGATCTACCCGCGTGCCACCACCATCCACGGCATCGATACCGTGCCCGACCTCGCGACGGCCGCGGCCGGGCGGCCGCCGGACAGCCCGATCGAGGTGGTGGACATCTTCCGTGCCTCGCACCGGGCGGGGACGCACGTGGATGAGGCCATCGCCATCGGCGCCAAGGCTGTGTGGATGCAGCTGGACGTGTGGGACGAGGTCGCGGCCGAGCGGGCTGCGGCAGCCGGCCTGCTGGTGGTCATGGATCGCTGCCCGGCCATCGACCTGGCCACCCTGGCGCGGGGCGCGTGAGCTCGACCCTGCGGCGTGCCCATCCGGAAGAGGCGACAGCTCTGCGGGAGCTGGCACATCGGTCCAAGGCGTACTGGCCGTACAGCCGGGAGTTCCTTGCTGCGGTCGAGCCGATGCTGCAGCTGGAGCCGGAGGACGTGGCGGCTCACGAGGTGTGGGTGCTGGAGCGCGATGGCGCGGTGGCTGGCTGGCATCGAGTGACGCTGCACGACGACCGCGCCGAGCTCGAGGACCTGTGGCTCGAGCCGCCGATGATCGGGACCGGGCTCGGCCGCGTCCTCTTCGAGCACGCGGTCGTCGTGGCCGAGGCGGCCGGCGCATCGCGCCTGGAATGGGACGCCGAGCCGTACGCGGAGGGCTTCTACCGCGCCATGGGCGGCGAGGAGATCGGGCGCACGCCGTCAGTGGCACAGGCCGGACGGACCCTGCCGCGGATGAGCCTCTCGCTGCCTCAGCGCGGGACGCGGAAGAGGTAGATCCCGAAGCCCAGCTGCTCGCGACCACCGCCCAGGTAGCGGTCGCGGCCGGTTCTGGCACGCGCCAGGAAGGCCGTGCGCTGCGGATCGGTCTCGTGCTGGATGGCCCATCGTTCGATCGACGAAAGGTATCGCCATTCGTAGCGGTCCCAGTCGCGCTGCGTGGCGGTCGCCGCCCACAGCGGCGTCAAGCCGAGCTCGATCCCTGCGCGAAGGTTCTCCTCGTGCGATCCCATCTCGTCGCGGCTGGCACCCAGCAGCCTCAGGTAGTCCAGCGTGGGCTCGCTTCGCCAGAAGCCGTCTGCCAGCAGCAGCTGGCCACCGGGCTCCGCGTGAGGGTAGACGTGCCGGATCAGGGCGCTGAAGGAGTCGTGCTCCCAGCCCGGCCCGAGTGCCATCACGACGTCGAACGGCATGTCCGAGCGATAGTCCAGCGCGTTGCCCTCGATCAGCTGCAGGGTGCCCTTGCGCAGCTCCATCGAGCCCGCACGCGCCTCGGAAATGGCGAACGGCGATAGCTCGACGCCCACGCCGTGCGCGTCGTAGCGCTCCACGACCCGTCGCAGGGCCTCGCCCTTGCCGCAGCCCAGGTCCAGGACGCGCGCTCCGGACCACAGTCGCAGCTCCTCGATCGCCTCATTGAGCGTGGAGCCGGAGAGTGGGTTCATGATCGCCATCCCCGAATGGGCGATGGCCGAGAACCGGAAGCGCTGCTCCTCGTCGGGCGTCAGGCCGGGCGTAGGGTCACCTCCGCATCACCAGCCCGATGCGCCCGAACGGTGGGCGCGGGTCGGCGTAGGTCTTGACCCGATCATCGGCATCGCTGACCGCGCCGGTATCCCACAGCCGGTTGGTGGCCTCGAAGGAGACCTCCGCCAGCTGTGGCCAGCGGTCGAGCATGCGCAGGCCGATCTCGTGCACCAGGTGCTGGATCGAGAGGCTGACGAACGAATGGAAGACCGATACCGCCAGGTCCGCAACCTGCTCGCCGGCGACGTAGCGGGCTGGATCGGTCCCGAGCGCGTCCGAACCATCCGTGTAGCGCCAGCCGATGTCGGTCCAGATGTAGAGCGGGCGGTCGCGGCGCTCGGGAAGTGTCGTGTGCTCGTCCCGGGCGAAATCGGCGAATGCGCTGCCTGTGACCTTGATCAGCTGCAGTTCACGACGGGCGCACGAATGGCCGGTGATGATCACGCCCCCGCCGCCGTCGCGCTCCAGCTCGAGCGATGCGGCTGAGCCGTCGTTGCGGTCGCGGCTGAAGAGGACGTCCGACTCCTGCCATCCCTCCCCGTCAGCGGCCGGCACCACCGCGGCCGAAAACGGCAGCTCGCGGCCGACCATCGTCAGCCGCTCCATGTGCGGATAGGTGTCCAGGAAGCGCGAGCCCTCGTGGTGCAGCCAGCCGTCCAGCGTGGCGGCCTGGCAGTCGACGGAAGCCGAGTGGATGAAGTTCTTCATCGTGTCGGTTGCCACCACCAGGCGGTTGTCACCGCTGGTGTAGGCGTCCAGGAAGACCTCGCCCCGCACGATGACCTCGATCTCGGCGGCCATCAGCCCGTTCTCGCGTCCGGTAAAGGGCGACTCGGGGATCTGCGTCACTCCGTGCAGCGGCGTTCCATGAGTGCGGTACACCTTCACGTCGGCCTTGCCGTACCGGATCTCGTAGTCCATCACACCTCCGTGCCGAGACCGCGCAGTCGACGCAGCCGATCCCCGGCGATGTAGATCGCGTCGTCGACCGCACGGCGCAGCTCCACCTCGCGATCGTTGCGCAACGCGTGCTCCAGCAGCGGCACGATCTCCGTCTTGGGCCGCCCGGCCACGAAGACAACGTAGCGAAAGCCGAAGCGCTCCTCGTAGAGCCCGTTGAGCATCCGCAGCTCCTCGTAGGCCCGTGCAGTCTCACGCGCTCGCTCGTCCGCCGCCTGCTCGGCCAGCTCCTCGTTCGAGAAGAGACTCTCATCCTGGTACTCGCCCTCAGTGGGCACGGGGAGCGCCGCCTGGCCGTCTCCACCCTCTGTGGCATAGCCCTGCTCCCGGTACGACATGGCCGATACGGTCGAGGCGTCCGCACCGATCCGTGGATGGCTGTCGATCAGCTCGATCTGCTCCACCTCCGGCATGGCGTGGGTGATCTCGAACGCCGCCCGAATGAGCCCCTCGTCCGTTTCGAACGGGCGATCCTGGGCGAGCCGCTGAAGCATCCGAGATGATCCTTCGACCAAGGGCTTGGTCTCCTCGACAAACGACTCGGCGGGGAGGAGGTCGAGGTCTGCGATGCTGGGGAAGCTGACGGTGATGATTGGGCGGTTCAACGCGTCGCCGGAGAGCTCGAACTCGATGAGGTCGCGGATCGGCAGCCCGTTTTCGGGATTTCGCTCCGGGATCTCGGGCTTCAGCTTGCGATCTGCACCGACGGCACCCTCGTGCACGGCGGTCACGTGCAGTCCGCGCCGCAGATAGAAATGGATGGCGGGCAGGTTGTCGTTGGTCGTGACCAGCCAGAGCCGCTGGTGGCCGCTGGCCGCGGCCACCTCGCGCGCCGTGTCGAGCAGCGCGGTTCCGGCGCCGATGCCGCGCGGGTCGGCCAGCAGCAGGACGACCTCCAGTCCCTTGCCCGGCGACTCATCGACCGATGCCAGGCCGACCTGGTGGCCATCGGCCTCTGCCACCAGCCCTTCGATGGTGAGCGGATCGATGAGCTCCCCGAGCCGGGCGACCTGCTCGGACCCCTGCATTCGCGTCATGAGCTGGCGGGCCCAGGCGTGGTCGTCCGGTCGGAGGTCGCGGACCGTGACCTCAGCCACGCGCGTAGCGGAACTCATCGCCCGGTTCGTGCGGCTGCGCGACCGTGTCGAACCAGACGAGCAGCTCACCGGAGTGCGGCTGCGCCTGGTAGACCATCCAGCGTTCCTCGTCTCGCTTGCGGAACACCGCTTCACCGTCTCGCAGCGAGACCAGGTCAAGGGTCACTGCGGCGTCCTTCTCCTCCCAACCGATGAGCCCCGGGCCGAAGTGCTTGATCCGGAATACCAGCTCATCACCGTCCGGCTCGATGGTGAGGAGCTCGTAGAAGCGCGGCTGTCCGGCCTGGTGCCAGCGGAACATGCCGATCATCATCCCGGCGTACGGCTCGCTCCACCATTCCTCGATCCGATCGTCGCCGTGGTCGCCCACCCAGCGGCCCGCCATCCAGCCGAGTCCGTCGATCGGCGCGCGAATGGGCCGGCTGGGATGCATCGGCTCAGCTGCCATCGGCTCAGCTGCCATCGGCTCAGCTGCCTCGGTAGGTCGACAGGCCGAATGGCGAGAGCAGCAGCGGGACGTGGTAGCTGCGTTCGGCGTCGTCGACGCGGAAGCCGACCGCCATGTTCTCGAAGAACTCTGCGTCGTCGCCAAGGTAGGCCGCCACGTCGAAGACGAGCTGGTAGCTGCCCGCCCTTAGCTCGTCGCTGAGCAGGGCGCGGACGCGCCCGTCGTCATCGGTCTCCGCCTCGGCCACCAGCGTAGGCTGGCCCTCGTCGGTCAGGTGGAAGAGGGCAACCGGCACGCCCGACGCGGGCTCGCCGCTGCCCAGGTCCAGGACGTGGGTGCTGATGGTGGGGCGTGAAGCGGCCACTGCTATCCTCCGCGCATGGGTGACCTACGCATCAGCGTCGGCGACCTGCACTTTACCGCCCGATGGGAGCCGGACGCCCCACTGACCCGCGAGGCGCTGCTTCCCTGGCTGCCGATCGAGTCGCAGCTCATCCACTGCAAATGGAGCGGCGAGTCGACGTGGATCCCCTTCGGTGACCGTCGCCCTTCCGTCGGCTACGAGAACGCGAACTCGCACCCGGCGCCGGGCGACCTGCTCATCTACGTCGGGGACCTGTCCGAGTGCGAGATCCTGTTCCCGTACGGCGCCTGCTCCTTCTCGTCGCGGGTCGGTCCGCTGGCCGGCAACCACTTCGCCACCCTCGTGGCGGACGATGGCTGGCGCGACCGTCTGCGCGAGGTCGGCCGCCGAGTCCTGTGGCAGGGCGCGCAGGACATCCAGATCACGGAGAGATAACGGCTCGGTAACTTCGCGGTAACGGCTCGGTAACGGCTCGGTAAGGGAGAGGCGCCAGGCTCCGCCCGATGGACCTGGTGCGGCTCGGATCCGCATTCCGCGCCGTTCGGATGCGGAACCGCTTGCGGCAGGCGGATGTTGCGGCACGAGCGGGCGTATCGGCCACATCGGTTGGACGCGCCGAACGCGGTCGCGGCGATCGCCTTACCGTTCGCACCCTGCTGAGCATCGCGGCGGCGCTCGAGGTCCGGGTCGATTTCGAGCCTCGCTGGCGGGGAGGGGAGCTCAGCCGCCTGCTGAATGCCGGCCACTCGAGGATGCATGAGCAAATGGCCGTGCAATTCTCGCGGCTGGCGGAGTGGCTTGCGCAGCCGGAAGTCTCGTTCGCCATCTACGGGGAGCGCGGGGTGATCGACATCCTGGCGTTCCACCCGCGGTCGCGCGCGCTCCTTGTAATTGAGCTGAAGACGGGGATCGTTGACGTCCAGGCGTTGATCGGCACGGTTGATCGCTAGCTGCGCCTGGCGCGTCGCGTCGCTGCCGAGCGCGGTTGGCGCGCGGGCAGCGTCAGTGGCTGGGTCGTCCTGCGCGACACGATGGCCAACCGCCGACGGGTGGCGGCGCACGCCAGCGTCCTGGGCGCTGCGTTTCCGGCAGACGGGCGAACGATGCGGCGCTGGCTGCGACAGCCCGTGTCGAGCGTCCGCGGCCTCTCCTTTCTCTCAGATCGGCACCCACGGAACGTTAGAGGGATGAGCGCCGGCATTCGGCGCGTTCGGAGGCCAACGAGAGCGGGGATCCACGCTCAATAACGGCGTCTGGCTGCTCTGGTCCGAGCCGTCGATGCCTCTAGCGTTCCTCACCTGCCGAAATGAGACATTTGCGACCCCTTTGGACGCATAGCGGGCACCAGGCGCCGATCTGAGAGGATCCACTGGCTGGAGAGCCCCCGCAACTGGCCGCGGGGTCGCTAATCTCCCCAAGTGGCGGACCTGGTAGTCGCTGGCGGCAGGATCGTGACCGCCGAGCGCACGTTCGAGGCGGACGTCGCGATCAGCGGCGGAAAGATTGCCGGCGTCGGATCGAGGCTTGCGCAGCAACGCACCTCCGCCGATGTCCTCGACGCGCGTGGGCTGCTTGTCCTGCCGGGCTGCGTCGACGTGCACACGCACACCCGACTCCCCACGGATGACGAGCCCGACCGGTTCTTCCAGGACAGCGTCGCCGCGGCATTCGGCGGAACGACCACATTCCTGGCCTTCAACAACCCCGGCACCGGCATCAGCGACGACGGCGCAGCCTCGCTGCTGGCCGGCCTGGACGAGTTCCGGGCGCGGACCGAGGGAGAGGCAGCGGTCGATTTCGCGCTGTCAGCGGTGCTCTCCGGCCAGCAGCCAGACCCTGTCGCAGAGCTCCCCGACCTGATCGACCGCGGCGTCCCCACCGCCAAGGCGTTCATGGTCTACGACTTCCGCCTGCCCGATGAGCGCCTCT
>CBFGSY010000061.1:0-12909 GCA_965651545.1 uncultured bacterium
CGGGCCGGAGCCCTGATGCATGGATTGCACGCCGGTCGGTCAGCTGGCGCTCGACCCGGGTGATGTCGTCACGAATTGTGGCCTTACGACCGCCGGCAGCCGAAATCGGGACGCTTGGGAAGGCCTCGACGGTCCATTCGCCACGTCCTGTCACCGCTCGACCGCCGAGCGCCGCTGGTGAGGCGGCTCCGCGGTCGTAGGGTTACATTCAGTAGCGCCCACGGTAAATCCCAGCGTGAGGCGATGCCAGAATGGGCGCGCAGGCCGAACGGAACACGGAAGCATCCAAGCTCTTCGGAGGACACGTTGAGCGATACGAGCAGCGGCAACGGCAAGGTGGTCGTAAACAGGGCGATGTCGCTTGACGGCTTCATCGCCGGGCCCGGCGATGACATGGACTGGATCATCGACGCCATGACGCCCCGAAATCCCGGCGGCCGTACGCCGGACGTGGTCGCGGAGGTCGCGTCGGCCACCGGCGCCATGCTCGTCGGGCGGCGGACATATGAAGTGGGCAACCGGATGGAGGCTGAAGAGCCGGGCAGCGTCGACTATCCGTTCTCGGGACCCACGTTTCTCCTCACCCATCGGCCACCGGACCCGCCCAATCCTGGGGTCACGGTGCTCAGCGGTGACATCGGGGAAGCCGTCGCCACGGCACTGGACGCTGCCGGAGGCAAGGACCTGGAGATCCTCGGTGCCGACGTGGCAGCCCAAGCCTTGGAGCGGGGACTCGTCGACGAGATACTCGTGTACGTCCTGCCGGTGTTGCTCGGTGATGGGGTCCGCTTTTCAGCCGCGGGCCTGCCCAGGATCGAACTGGAGCCGATCAGCAGCACGCGGTCGGGGCCCATCAACATCCTCCGGTTCCGCGTCCGGAAGTAGTCCCGGATCGGGATCAGTCAGTGACCGACTTCCTCGGCCGAAGCACGCGCATCGTTCCATCGCCCGCCAAGGTATGGCGCCCCCGGAGGGAATCGAACCCCCGACGCAGGCCTTAGGACGGCCTCGCTCTATCCGCTGAGCTACGGGGGCGGCGCCGCTTCCATCCTACCCCGCCCCCTTGTCACGCGCGGAACGAGCGAGGTTCAGGCGCCCTGCTCAACCTCGTACAGGGTGTGCGCTTCCAGCCCATGAGCCTCGCGATTGGTGGCTGCGGATCTCCTTGTCGGGCGCGTCGACCAGGCAGAACACCTTCCCATCCGATTCGTCCACCCAGTAGCTCTTGTAGTTGACGCCGTACTTGTCCTGGACGCGCAGGTCAGCTGCGTGGGCCTCTGCGACATCCGATGCCTTGACGCCGGGGAGGTCGTGGACATCCATGTAGGTGGGCACGCCGCGTCTCCTCTCTACTTTGCTGGCTGAGGGTCGTCCCCCTGGGGCGACCCTATTATCCGCTCATGACCAGCCCGCGAATCGTGCTCTACGAGAGGGCCAACTGCCACCTCTGCGAGGAGGCGCGCGTCCTGCTGGACGAGATGATCGGTCCGGACCGATACGAACGCGTCGACATCGACGCCAGCGACGACCTGATCGTGGGCTATGGCTTCCGGGTGCCGGTGGTGGCGATCGACGGCGTTGACCGGGTCGAGGCGCCGATCAGCGCCCCAGACCTGCGCGCCGCCCTGCGAGACGCCTAGGCCGATGCGGGCGCGGCACGGCAGCCTGCTGTGGCTGGCCTTCATCGTGGCCGTCGGCGTTGCGCTGGGTGTGCTCGCATCCATCCCGCTCCTGCGCGGCACCGCAACGCCCACGGATAACCCCCTGGGCGGCAGGCCGGCCCCGGCGATCAAGGCCACCGACCTGGACGGTCGCCAATGGACGCTGGCCGATGGCTCGGGTCGGCTGACGTGGGTCAACTTCTGGGCAACCAACTGCGAGCCATGCCGAACCGAGATGCCGGCCATGCAGGCTCTCGCCGAAGCCTACGGCGATCGGCTGCTGGTGCTGGGCGTGAACTGGGGCGAGTCCTCCGAATCGGTCGCCTCCTTCCTGGACCGATACGGGATTCGCTACCCGATCCTGCTGGACCCGCAGCTGGAGAACTACTACCGCTGGGCAGCCACCGACGGCCTGCCGCGCCACTTCTTCGTTGACGAGGACGGCGTCGTCGTCCAGGAGGTGATCGGCGAGCTGGCGCCGGACAGGATGGAGTCGATCCTGAGCGATCTGATCGGCGTGCCATGGCGGGTGGCCCTGCACCGCTGACTTGCCAGATGCGACTGCCAGGAGCACTAAGTCGGTCGGCGGCGGCTTAAGGGAGCGGATCCGCGTACGGTTGAGCACGAATCCGCGCCGGGCTGCGCCGCGGAACGGCCATTCAGCCGCTTAACGCTCCTCCCATGCGCATTTCGCAGGTCGAGACACACGCCCAGCGGAATGTCATTGCCAGGCCGCAGACTGGAGTTCGGCGCGGTCGCCGCGCTAGGTGGCGGCCACCACGTACAGCGTCCCCTGCATCTCGGGGTGCACCGTGCAGTCGAAGTAGTAGCTCCCCTCGTCGAGCGCCTCAACCGCGTAGTCGCGGGAGTCTCCCTGGGTGGTGATGACCTCGCCGTTCATCAGGGCGTCACCCTTGGAGCTGTCCGGGTAGATGGCGACGTTGTGCGGCTGCGTGTCATCGTTGGTGAACTGGATGGTGAATGGCTCGCCGGCCGTGGCGACCATGCACGGAGCGCTGAACTTCAGGTCCTGAGCCGAGAAGTCGAGCACGCCACCTTCCACGCGCGCGCAGTCTGAGGGCGGCTGGGCCCCGGACGGCAGCGGGGTGGACGAGGCGGCGGACGAGCAGGCTGCCAGGATCAGCGCCAGCAGGCCGGCCATGGCGGGCAGCCAGCGGCGAGAGGCAGGACGAATCAAGGTAGACCTCACAGATGGGGGCTGCGTCCGAGCGGCGGACCCATGATACCGGCTCGCGCCGGAGCCTTCCGATTCAGGCCTCGCGCGCGCGGAAGCTGCCCTTCTCGGTCGCCTCGATCTGCACCGGCAGTTCGCCGGGGTCGTGCGTGAAGTAGCACCACCAGCCCTCCTCGGCCGCCCGCCGCACGAGCTGGTTGCGTACCTCGACCGCGTCGATCGGGTAGTCGTCGAACGCGCTCGTCCAGCGGACTGGGATCTGCCAGCGCGTCGGGATCAGGTCACCCCACAGGATCGCGCGTTCCCGCGAGTCATCCGCCCGCAGGCCCGCCTCGTCGGCACCGATCAGCACGGCCTGTGAGCCACGGGTATGCCCACCGGTTCGCAGCACCCGCACGCCGCGCACCATCTCGACCTCGCCGCTCACCTCGGCCAGCTGCCCCGCTGCCCGCACAATCTCCAGCTGCTCCGTCTCCATGAGCCCGGCAAGGCGCAGCTCGTCGCCATGCGCCGCCTCCGCCTCGTCGCGCTGGACGACGTAGCGGGCTCGCGGGAAGTTGGGCCGTCCGCCGGCGTCTACCAGGCCTCCGGCGTGGTCGTAGTGCAGGTGGCTGACCACCACGAAATCGATATCGGCCGGATCCTCACCCACCGCCCGCAACGCGGCGGCCGGGTCGCCGCCCTCCGCTCCCTTGATGTCGCGGTCCTTGTCCGTCATCCGCACGCCAGTCCCGGTCTCGACCAGCACGCGCTTGCCGGCTGACTCGATGAGCAGCAGGTTGAGCCGCATCAGCAGCCGGCCGCGCTCATCGGTATCGGTGAAGCGCGACCAGAGAGCTTTGGGCACCACCCCGAAGAAGCCGCCCGCATCGGGCCGGAACCAGCCCGCGCGAAGCACGCGGACGCGCACGTTGCCGGCGAAGACTCGCGCGTCGTCGGCTGGCGTGATGGCGTACAGGGGCTCGGGCAATCGGGTGGCCTCCGGGTTCAGCGGCGAATCCGCCCTCGCTCGAAGTCCCGATGGTACAGGCTCGCGGTCGGGTCACGCTGCCCGCGGTACCGACTGCCGAGCCGGGCATCGCCGTAAGCAACATCCACCGCCGAGCTCATGCGCTGGAAGCTGATCTGGCCGATCCTCATCCCGTCGTACAGCGTGATCGGCAGGTTGGCGACGTTGCTGAGCTCGAGTGTCAGGTTGCCATCCCAGCCCGGATCAACGAAGCCGGCGGTGGAGTGGATGAGCAGGCCAAGTCTCCCCAAAGAACTTTTCCCGTCCAAGCGGGCGACCACGTCGTCGGGCAGCGAGACGCGTTCCAGCGTGGAGCCGAGCACGAACTCGCCCGGGTGCAGGATGAACGGCTCATCTCCGGCTACCTCGACGAGCTCGGTCAGCTCCGGCTGCTCCTGGCGCACGTCGATGAACGGGTAGCGGCTGTTGCGGAAGACGCGGAAGCGGTTGTCCAGGTGCAGGTCCACGCTCGACGGCTGGACGGCCTCCGGCACGAACGGGTCGATGACGATGCGCCCAGCCTCGATCTCGGCCCGAATATCCCGATCGGACAGGACCACGCCGACCGCTACTCCTCCGACGCCCGCTGGCGCATCAGGCGGTCAACCTCGCGCTTCAGGGTCGAGATGTCCTCGTAGCTGTGATAGACCGAGGCGAAGCGGATGTAGGCCAGCTGGTCGATGTCGCGCAGCGCCTCCGTCGCCAGCCGGCCGACCTCCTTGGAGGTCACCTCCTGCTCGCCGCGTGCGCGCAGAGCGCTTTCGATGTCGTCCACCGCCTGTTCCGCCCGTGCGATGGTCACGGGCCGCTTCTCCAGGGCGCGCAGCAGCCCTCCCAGCAGCTTCGTGCGGTCGAAGTCCTGGCGGCTGCCGTCGCGCTTGATCACGGTCAGGCGCGCCCCCTCGGGCCGCTCGTAGGTCGTGAACCGATGGCTGCAGGCCTCGCATTCCCGCCGCCGGCGAATGGTGCTCCCCGATTCGAGGTCTCGGGAGTCGATGACCCGCGTCCCCTCCGTGTTGCAGCGTGGACAGCGCAAGCGTTGCTCCCCGTGCGAACTACACCAGTGGTGGTACCGCCGGAGAGCATACCACTACATGTGGGCATGTTTGGCCTACCGTCGTACGCTTGAGGACCCGATGGAGTGGCATGACTTCGAGACCGCGGCTCCGAAGCTGGCCGCGGCCGTGCGTCGCGCGCTGGGCGACCATCGTGCGGCGATGCTGGCCACGGTCCGTCCGGATGGCTCGCCCCGCATCAGCGCCATCGAGCCGTTCTTCATCCGCGGCCGCCTGGTGCTTGGCATCCTCCCCAGCTCGGCCAAGGCTCGCGACCTCGAGCGCGATGCGCGCTGTGAGCTCCACAACCCGATCACCGAGGTCGACAACGAGGGGCCGGAGGTGCGGCTGCGCGCCCGCGCACGATGGATCCAACGCCCAGAGCTGGCGGACGAGGACACTCATGCCTGGTGGGCGGAGGTGGCACCCGACAGGTCGCGGCTGGTGGCCCTGGACATCATCGGCGTCGACCGCCTGACCTGGGATCTCGAGGGCGGCCGCTTCTCCAGCGAGCGGTGGACGCCGGCGAACGGCGTGCGGACGACCTCAGGCACCTATCCCTGAGTTTCAGGCCGCGGCATCAGCCGGCGTCGCGGTGCAGCCGGGTGGTGACGCTGACCTCGGCCCGCTTGCCTGGCTCCCAGGCCAGCAGCACCTCGACGACCTCCGACATGCGCATACGGGCGTGGACGATGTTCTGCTGGGAGCGCTTCCAGTAGTTGAACGGCTCCTCGTCCTCCTTGGGACGGTGCGGCAGCTTGGTCAGCGCGCACCCGCGCTCGGCCGTCACGATGGCTCGTAGCGCTCGCTCCAGGTTCGCCTCGTACTCCATGTGCAGCCCATGGAGCTCCTCCGGCGCCAGCATCGCCTGCAGGTCATCGCTCGTCTCGTCGAGCGCGTCCTCTTCAGCCTGCAGCGTGAGCACCGCCTCGTCGACGTCGAGCGCACGCCGTCGCAGCGCGTCGATCGTATCTGCCGCGCTCACCAGCCGACCGTCGATGATGGTCGCCTTCTGGGCCAGCTCATCGCGGTACTGGCGCAGCTCCCTGCCATGACCCAGCGGGCGACGCCGGCGCCCGCCGGTCAGGAAGCTGCCCGGCAGCGTCCCAAGGGCGATGGTGAAGAGGCCGAGAGTGACGGCCAGGCAGCTTGGCGGGTGCATCGCTCTACTTTCCCTTCCGGCGCTTGATCTCTTCGGTGAGCTTCGGGACGATCGCGAACAGGTCACCGACCACGAACAGGTCCGCGAACTCGCCGATCGGTGCGTCAGGATCCTTGTTGATCGCAACCACATTGTCTGCAGTCTGCATTCCAACGCGATGCTGGATTGCACCACTGATGCCGATGCCCATGTAGAGGGCCGGCTTGACCACCTTTCCCGTCTGCCCGATCTGCAGCTGGTAGGGCACCCAGCCAGCATCGGCCGCCGCCCGGCTGGCGCCGACCGCTCCACCCAGCGCGCGCGCCAGCTCCTCCAACGGCGCGAAGCCCTCTTCGCTGCCGACGCCACGCCCCCCGGCAACGATGACGGTCGCCTCCTCCAGGTTGGCGACGGCGGCTTCCGCCGGGTGCGACTCGACGACGCGCGCCGCACCAAGGGCTCCGGAATCGGTCTCGGGCGCGTCGCTCACTTCGGCCGTTCCGCTGCCGCCCTCCACCGGCGTGAAGGTGTTGGCCAGGACCAGCACCACGGCCGGTTGGGGGGCGCCGTCAGCTGGCTGGCTCACGGTGATGACGGATCCCTGCAGGGTCGACTGCTCGGCGCTCAGCGCGCCATCCTCGACGCGCAGCGCGCGCACCGGCCCGAATGCTGGCAGTCCCAGCAGCCCGACCAGTGCCGCCGCCAGATCCCGCCCGTTCGGTGACGCGGGAGCCAGCACGGCCAGCGGCTCCAGCTCCTTGACGGCGGCTGCGGCCGCCGCCGCGAAGGTGATTGCCGGCGCTTCGCCGTCCCCCACCACGACCGCGCGCGACGCGCCGGCCGCGCCAAGCTGCTCGGCGCCCGCCCGTGCGCCCTCCCCGTAGCAGAGAGCCACTGCCGCGCCGCCCGCCTCGCCGGCGAGCTCCTGGGCTCCCGCCGCCAGCTCCAGGGCGCTGCGCGACGGCTGCCCGTCGGCGAACTCGGCCAGGAAGGCGACGTCGGCGCTCATATCAGCTTCCTCGCTGCCAGCCAGTCGGCGACCTGGGTTGCCGCCTCATCCGGTCCGACGTTCTCGATCCTCTGGGTGGGGGCCTTCTCCTCCGGCGGCCGAGCGTCGACCACGCGCGTGAGCGCGGCTCCCTGCAGAGCGTCGGCATCCAAGCCCAGGTCGGTCAGCGACCACGTCTCCAGCGGCTTGCGCTTGGCGGCCATGATCCCCTTCAGGCTGGCGTAGCGCGGCTCGCCGACCTGGTCGGTCACGCTGGCCACCACCGGCAGCGGCGCCTCCACGATGTCGAAACCGGTCGCCGTCAGCCGCCGAATCCGCGCCACCCCATCGCCCAGCGTCAGCTCGGAGCCATAGGACAGGAGCGGCACCCCGCGTATGGCGGCCACTGCGCCCGGCACCAGGGAGCCGCGCGCGTCGTCGGAGGCCATGCCCATCAGCGCCACATCCGGCGCCAGCTTGTCGAGCGCCGCGGCCAGCACCTTGGCGGTCGCCCATTCGTCGGCGCCGGCCAGGGAGTCATCGGTCACCAGGTAGGCCTCATCGCCACCCATGGCCAACGCGCGGCGCAGCGCCTCGGCCGCCGGCTCCGGCCCCATCGAGAGGAAGGCGACCGACTCGACCGCCCCGTCGTCCTGCAGCCGCAGCGCCTGCTCGATGGCGTACTCGTCGAGCGGGTTGATGATCGACTCGGACGCCGCCCGGTCGAGGCGGAAATCGGCGGTATACCGCTTCTCAGCGGTGGTGGCGGGAACCTGCTTGACGGTGACGACGATCTTCATCGGCCCCTCTGCTAACCCGATGCCGGCACGCCGGCACGCTGCAGGAGCTGGCGCGCAATGATCAGGCGCTGGATCTGCTGTGTCCCCTCGTAGAGCTGCGTGATCTTCGCATCTCGCATCATCCGTTCGACGGGGTATTCGGTGATGTAGCCGTAGCCGCCCAGGATCTGGACCGCGTCGGTGGTGATGCGCATGGCGGTGTCGCCCGCGATCAGCTTCGCGCTGCTGGTCCAGTACGCAAGGTCCGATGCGCCCGCATCCACCCGGGCCGCGGCGGCGTACGTCAGCTGCCTGGCTGCCTCGTTCTGGCTGGCCATGTCGGCCAGCATGAACTGGATCCCCTGGAAGTCGATCACCCGCTGGCCGAACTGGCGCCGATCCCCCGCGTACCTGGTTGCCTCGTCAATTGCGCCCTGCGCGATGCCGACCGCCTGGGCGGCGATGCCCAGCCGTGAGCGGTCGAGCGTGTTCATTGCGATCTTGAAGCCCTCGCCCTCGTCTCCCAGGCGGTTCTCGACCGGCACCTGCACCTCGTCGAAGTTCAGCTCGGCCGTCGGCGAGCCGCGGATGCCCATCTTGTGCTCGACGCGAGCGACCGCGAATCCCGGCGTCTCCGTCTCGACGATGAAGGCGCTCATGCCCTTGCGGCCGCCCGCCTGCGCATCGGTCAGCGCGAAGACGGTCAGCACGTTGGCGACGCTGCCGTTGGTGATGAAGCGCTTGCTGCCGTTGAGCACGTAGCAGTCGCCCTCGAGGCGGGCACGCATCCGGTTGCTGGCCACGTCGCTGCCGGCGGCAGCCTCGGTCAGGCCGAAGGCGATCAGCCACTCCCCGCTGGCCAGCCTCGGGAGGTATCGGTCCTTCTGCTCGTCCGATCCAGCGAGCAGGATCGGCAGCGCGCCGAGCTTCTGGACGATGACGATCAGGCTGGTTGTGGCGTCCGCCCGGGCGATCTCCTCGGCCACGATGCACTGACCGATCGAGTCCAGGGCCGTTCCGCCATGCCGCTCCTCGAAGCCGATGCCCAGCAGGTCCTGCTTGGCCAGCAGCTCCTTCAGATCCCACGGGAATTCGCCCGTGCTGTCAATCTCCGCCGCCCGCGGCGCGATGCGCTCCTCGGCCAGCTCGCGCACCACCGCGCGCAGCTCGTCGTGCTCATCGGTCAGGCGGTAGGTCACGCGGTCCCTCGTTGCAGCTCGGGGTTGCGGCGTTCCGAAGGATAGCGAATCCGCGGGCATCTCCCCGCGGCGACGAACCGATCGGATGCGCACCGGATGCGCACGTCCAGCCTCTCTGCCGCGCTGAGCAGTCCAGATTCGCACGCGGCGCGAACTCGGACGCTTCGACGGGCTGTCTCAGGATTCCGTGCGCACCTGGTGAGAATCTGGACGCATCGGGGGGCCGGCCTCGGCATGCCGACAGCGGCACGCTCGGAGCCGCGAGCCGGCAGCCGCGAGCGGGGAGCAGGCGCGGTGCCGTGGCGCTTACTCGATCGGGCCCTGGACCTCCACCTGTCCATTGGCGATACGCGCCCGGTACGCCACCTGGCGCGAGGTCGCCGGGCCGTGCCGCACCGCGCCATCCGAGAGCCGGAACTGGCTGAAGTGCCACGGACATTCGATATTGCCGTTCTTCAGCTTTCCCTCCGCCAGAGGGCCGCCGGCGTGCGAGCAGGTCTCCTTCAAGGCGTAGACCACGTCACCGCGCCGCACCAGCACCAGCGCCGTGGCCCCGTACATGGCCTTCGTCGGCGTGTCGGCGACCAGCGTGTCGGCCGGCATGATGGCCGTGAACTCGGCCGCCTTCTTGCCGCGGGCGAAGGCGTTGCGGTTGACCATGTAGCCGTACTTGAAGACGACGTGGCCGCCGATATACCCGCCGACCGAGATGACGAGATAGCCGACCAGGAAGGTCCAGAAGGCGGCGTCATAGCCGCCGCCGAGCCGCATGAAGAAGGCGATCGCGAAGATGACGACCGCCACGATATTGATGGTGCCGTGCAGGCCGGCCACGTTCCGCTCGTCGCCGGTGGCGGTGTCCTTGAAGTCGGTGAGGCCAGCCAGGATGGCCCCGACCCCGGACAGCGTCACCAGGCCCACGATCCAGGTATTCGCGTCCTCCGTGCCGTCAACGCCGAACAGCACGCGCAGCAGGTCCAGGATCACGGCCATGGTCGCGCCACCGATGACGACGTCGACGAGGACCGCGTGCAGCGAGTGGCCCAGCCATGAGCCGTTCAGGAAGTCCTGCAGGAGTTTGCCCGGACCTCCCAGGGCCCGATAGAAGGCGTTCGACACCGCCGCTATCCCATTCCAGAGGCCCGCCAGCGGCCGCGCCCATCGTTCGATCACCGGATCACTCCCTCACGTTGCTCACGGACCAAGCAAGCAAACCGCGTGCCGAAGGGTTCTTGAGGATTCTTGGTCGTCCTAGCCCGCGACCTCCTGCGCGAACTCGCGGAAGACGGCCACGTGGCGCTCGATCTCCTCGTCCGTGTGCTGCACCGAGAGCGTCCACTGGTCGTCGGGACCGGGGGGCAGGAGCACGCCGCGATTCACGAGATAGAAGAAGCTCGCCTCCCACAGCTCGGCGTCGAGGCCGATGAAGTCGCGATAGTTGGTCACCTGCTGGGGCGTGAACATGACGCAGCCCTTGGGACCGATGTTGATGGCGTAGGCCGGCAGCCCGAAGTCGTCGATGACGGACTGGCAGCCGGCGGTCAGCCGGTCGGCCATCGCGTGCAGCCGCGGGTAGGCGTCAGGCGTCAGGATCTCGGTCAGGGTCGCCACGCCGGCCGCCATGGAGAGCGGGTTGCCATTGAAGGTGCCCAGGTGCGCGACGCGCGTTGCCCCACCCGCCAGCGTCGAGTGCTCGATCCCGACGCCAGGTCCGTCCTCGGGCACCTCCTCGATGACCTGCATGACCTCGCGACGACCGGCAAACGCGCCGATCGGAATTCCCCCGCCGATGCTCTTCGCCAGGCAGAGCAGGTCCGGCTGCACTCCGAAGTACTCGGTGGCGCCGCCATATGCGATGACCACCCCCGTCTTGACCTCGTCGAAGATCAGCACCGCGCCGTGCTCGGTGGCCAGCTCGCGCAGCCGCTCCAGGAAGCCCCTGGCCGGCGGCACGACGCCGATGTTGAACTGAACCGGTTCGACGATGATCGCAGCGATCTCGCCGCGATTGGCCTCCATGATGTCCGCCACCAGGTCGGGCTGGTTGAAGGGGGCAACCACCGTCTCTGCCAGGCGGCTGCGGGGCATGCCGGCGGTGGCAGGGACCGTCGTCGGCGACTCGGCCGGACCCATCGACTCGCGCGGTGGCTGGATGCTGACCAGCACGTCGTCGTGATGCCCGTGGTAGCCGCCCTCGAACTTGATGATCTTCTCCCGGCCGGTGAAGCCACGGGCCACGCGGATGGCGTCCATGGTCGCCTCGGTACCCGAGTTGGAGAAGCGAACCAGGTCGACGTTGAAGCGGCGCTTGATCTCCTCGGCCAGGACCACGCCGTCCTCGACGGGGAAGGTGTAGCAGGTGCCGTTGGCGACCCGCCGCTGCAGGGCCTCCGCCAGCTTCGGGTGGGAGTGGCCGGCGGCGAGCACGCCGAAGGCCATGTCGAAGTCGATGTACTCGTTGCCGTCCGCGTCCCAGATGCGCGAGCCCCGAGCATCGGTCATGAACAGCGGATAGGGGTCGTAAGTCTGGAAGGAGCTGGCAACGCCCAGGGGCAGGGCCTGCCTGGCGCGCTCGTGCAGCTCGGCACTGCGTTGTGTCCGCGACCTATAGGCCGCCTGCTCTCGCTCCCCGACCTCCCTGATCCGGTCGCGATCCACGTCACGCCTCTCGGCGACTGCCACGGGCCTGCCTCCTACCTCGTGCCCCACCGGTAGCTTTCCTTGACGAAGCGCAGCTCCACCATCGTCTCGGTGGAGCGAATCCCCTCGATCTTGGCCAGCTGGTCGGCCAGCACGCGCAGCAGGTGCTCGTTGTCCTCGCAGACGACCTCGCAGATCATGTCGAATCGGCCGGCGGTGACGACCACGTAGGTGACCTCGTCCAGCGAGGCAACCGCATCGGCGACATCCTCCAACCGGGAGGCATCCACGTGCAGGCCGATGAAGGCCGGCTGTCCGAAACCCATGGCCAGTGGATCGGTGACACCCACCACCTGCACGACGCCGCGTCCGATGAGCCGCTCGGCCCGCTGGCGGACCGTGGCCTCGGGGACCTTCAGCTCGCGACCGATCTGCGCGTAGGGCCGTCGCCCATCGAGCTGCAGGGCCTTGATGATCGCCTTGTCCAGGTCATCGAGCAGCGGCCTGCGTCCCGAAGACCCCAACGAGCGCACTGCCATGTCCGCGAATCGTAGTGGGACCGCGGAGTTGCGGTCAAACTTTCCGCAACTTCCTGGATAGATCTACGCGGATTCCGCCGACTTCTGCTGGATCAGTGAATCCTTGCCATCGTTTCCGACCGGCTCGCTGGTCCAGGCGCCGGTGGCATCGGCCAGGAGCTCGGCAATGTCGGCGACCGGGACATCGGTCCGCCCGAGGTCCGACACGCCATCGCGCAGCATGATGAGGCAGTACGGGCAGGCAGACGCGATGGCCGTGGCCTCGGTGGCCAGCGCATGCTCCACGCGGCGGTGGTTGATCCGCTTTCCCTCACGCTCCTCCATCCACATCCGGGCGCCGCCGGCGCCGCAGCACATCCCGCGCCGATGATGCAGCTCCATCTCGGTCACCTGCTGGCCCGGGACCGACCAGACGACCCGCCGAGCCTCGTCGTAGATGTCGTTGTAGCGGCCCAGGTAGCACGCGTCGTGGTAGGCGACCACCGCCTCGTGGTACTCCGTCGGAACCAGCCGACCCTCCTGCAGCAGCCGGTCCAGCAGCTGCGTGTGGTGGATGACGTCCACGTGGCGAAGACCGAACTGCGGGTACTCGTTCCGGATCGTGTTGAAGCAGTGCGGGCAGCTGGCCACGATGGTTCGCACGCCGTGCAGGGTGTGCGCGTCGGTGAGAGTCGCCACGTTCTCCTCGGCCAGCATCTGGAAG
>CBFGSY010000062.1:0-12751 GCA_965651545.1 uncultured bacterium
ACCGCCGTGACCACCTGCCGGATGGCGCGCAGCAGCTCGCGAGTGAGCATGCCTCCGGGCTCCGGCGTGCCGGTTCCGGGTGCCATCCCCGGGTCGATCACGTCGATGTCGACCGACAGGTAGATGACCTCCGGCCCGTCGAGGGCCTCGGCGATGGCATCCGCCACCACGGCCTCGGCACCGCGTTCCTCCATCTCTGTCATGAAGTGGGTGCGCAGCCCGTTGGCCCGCATCCAGTCGAGCGTCTCGGGCGGCGGCCAGTAGCCATGCAGGCCGACCTGGACGAAGTTGCGTCCGGCCACGGCGCCGGACTCGATGAGGCGGCGCATGGGCGTCCCATGTGAGCGCAGCGAGCCCCAGGTGGTCGCCGCGGTATCAGCGTGCGCGTCGAAGTGGACGACTCCCAGCCGGCGTGGCGCGACGTGCTCCGCCACGGCCGATGCGCAGGGAAAGGTGATCGAGTGATCGCCACCGAGCACGATCGGGATCGCCCCGGCCGCTGCCACCACGGCGACCTTGCGCTTGATCACCTCATGCGCACGATCCGGGTTGCCGGGCACCACCGGCGCATCACCGGCATCGGCAACCTCCAGCCATTCGAACGGCTGGATGCCGTGCTGCAGTGCGTTCGGAGATCCCGAGTGATACGTGGCCGTCCGGATCGCGTTGGGACCAAAGCGGCTGCCCGGTCGGTGGCTGGTCCCCTCGTCGTACGGCGCCCCAACGATCGCCACGTCCGGGCGGCGGCGCTCGAGCTCCTCATCGGTCAGGTGGGGAAGCTTCTGGAACGATGGGACGCCCACGTAGGTCGGCAGGTCGCGCTCCAGGAACTCGTGATAGGGATCCGCACCGACCGGGGGATTCTCGTCGTTCGTGCCGCGCTGGCGGCGAGGCTCGTCTGGCATTCGGTCTCCGGCGGAACGTGCCCGCCTCCATCGAGCGAGCGCCGTCGCGGTGCGGAGCAGGCTCGCTCAGCCGAAGCGGGCCGATCCTAGCAGAGGCCACCAACCGAGCCCCTGCTACCATCGCGGCTCATGGCCGCGCGGCGTCGCAGCTACACCCTCGAGGAGGCGAATCGCCTCATCCCGCAGGTTCGTGCGGTGCTGCTCCAGATGGCCTTCGAGCAGCACAGGTTGCAGGCCGCGCATGCAGAGATGCACCGACAGCTGGCCGGCGACGGCGACCCATCGTCGTCGGCCGCTGCCAGCCGGCTGGAGCAGGAGGCGGCGGAGATCGGGGAGGGGATGCGCAACCTGGCCGCCATGCTCGAGGAGATGGGGATCCAGCTGCGAGACCCTGAGATGGGCCTCGTCGACTTTCCCGCCGAGCGCGACGGGCAGCAGGTGTGGCTGTGCTGGCGCCTGGCCGATCCGGAGGTCGCCTTCTGGCATGGCACCGATGAGGGCTACGCCACCCGGAAGCCATGGTGACCGAGTTCGTGGTGATCGGCGACCTGTCGTTGGACGTGGTCGTCAGCCGATCGGTGCCGAGCCGCGACCGGTCTGACACGCCCGCGGCCATCAGCATCGGCCCCGGCGGTCAGGGCGCCAACGTGGCGGTGCGGCTGGCCCGCCAGGGAGCTGTCGCGCGCCTGGTCGCACCCCTGGCCGATGACCCTGCCGGGCGGCTGCTCCGCGAAGCGCTGCAGGCCGATGGCGTGATGCTGGCCGCACTGCCGGCCAAACGCTCGACTATGGTGCTCGTCCTGCTCGACGAGACTGGCGAGCGAACGATGCTCTCCGATCGGCAGTCCCTCGACCCGCCCCACGCGGCTGAGGCGCTGAGCGATTCTGGTTGGTGGCACTGCTCCGGCTATCCGTTGCTGGATGAGCGGACCGGCGACGCGATGGCGCAGGCGCTCGGCGCGCGTCCGGCGGCGGCGCGGCTCAGCGTGGCCGGCGGGTCCGTCGCGCCGGATGCGGGGCTGGTCTCCACCTTTCGCGCGCGTCTCGGCGTCGCGCGGCCGGACCTGCTCGTGCTCAGCGCTGGTGAGGCGGATGTCCTGGTGGGCCGCCCGAGCGCTGGCGCGTCCGCGGCGGCGGAGCGCCTCCGCGACCTGGCGCCAGTGGTGATCGTGACCGATGCTGCCGCCGGGTCCGCCGCGGCCGCCGGCGACCTTCGTGTCGAGCTTCCAGGCGAGGAGCTGCCAGCCCCGATGCTGGACGCCACAGGCAGCGGTGACGCCTATGTCGCCGGCCTCCTGGTCGAGCTGGCGCGAGGCATGAGCTGGCCTCCTCCCGCTCCCGACCTGCGCCGGGCCATGGCCACCGGCAACCGGCTCGGAGCGTTGGTGGCACGCGCGGTCGGCGCCCAGGCCAGGGTCGCCGGCGAGAGGCCGGCCCCATGACGCTTCACATCTCCCGCGAGGTGCAGGAGGCATTGACCGCCGGTCGGCCGGTGGTCGCGCTCG
Organism: uncultured bacterium; assembly: GCA_965651545.1. Taxonomy (GTDB): domain Bacteria; phylum Chloroflexota; class Limnocylindria; order QHBO01; family QHBO01; genus DASSCW01. The sequence continues at coordinate 2,411 of CBFGSY010000062.1, forward strand.
AGTCGAGCCTCATCGCCCAGGGTCTGCCGGTGCCAGACAACCTGGAGACCGCCCGAGCGGCGGAAGCAGCGGTGCGCGAGGCCGGCGCCACGCCGGCAACCACCGCGCTGGAAGGTGGCCGGCTGGTCGTCGGCGCCGACGATGAGCTCCTCGCGCGCCTTGCCGATCCCGAGCGTCACGCTGCCAAGGCCGCCTCACGCGACCTCGGCCCGCTGCTGGCGGCCGGGGCGCTGGCGTCCACCACGGTGTCGGCGGCGGTGCGGGTGGCTCACCTGGCCGGCATCCGAATGCTGGCAACCGGCGGGATCGGAGGCGTGCATCGAGCGTCGCCGGGCGCTGCCGCCCAAGACGTCTCATCGGACATCGACGAGCTCGCTGCCACGCCGGTGGCGGTCGTCTGCTCCGGCGCCAAATCCATCCTCGACCTGCCCGGGACCCACGAGCTGCTCGAGACGCACCGCGTGCCGGTCGTCGGCTTCGGCACCGATACGCTTCCCGCCTTCTACGCCAGCTCCTCCGGCCTGCCGCTCAATCATCGCGTCGACACGGCGGCGGAGGCAGCGCAGGTCATTGCGGCCCACTTCTCTGTGGCCGGCTCCGGAGGCCTGCTGCTGGTCCAGCCACCGCCGGCTGACCTCGCGCTGGACGGCACTCAGGTCGAGGGCTGGATCCGTGATGCGCTGCTGGCCGCGGAGCAGCGCAGCATCCGTGGCGCGGCAGTCACCCCATTCGTCCTGAGCGAGATCGCCCGGGCGTCGGACGGGCGCGCGCTGCGCGCAAACATCGGCCTCATCGTCAACAACGCACGAGCTGCCGGTGCCATTGCCAGCGCACTGGGAGCCTCGGCGGCCGGATCACGGTGAGGGCTTTACGGGCGGGGTATTCTGCGGCCAATGCGCATCTACGATGGCAGCCCGCGGCAGGACTGGGAAGAGGTGCTCCGCGCGATCGGTGCCTTTGCCGACCGCGAGAAGCTGAAGGAGCTCCTTCTGCTGGAGCTTGACGAGGGTTTCCTGCTGCAAGGGCTGGGCATGCCGGTCGGTGGCGCGGACTCGGACTCCTTCGGCGTCCTCGCCAAGCGAACCTATGAGCTGCTGGACGAGCAGGTGGCGCAGCTCCTCGACGAGGCCGCCGCCGCCCGCAGCGGGAACGCAGACCAGGTCCCCACGACGGACATCCAGCACTATTTCGAGCAGGCGCTGCGGGTGATCGGCGCCTGGATCGACCGGGAGAAGGCGCGTGACGTCTTCTTCTTCGAGCAGGACGGCTCCTTCGTGCTGCGGATCCTGCACGCTTCGGCGGGCGGAGCGGTTGGGCACCGCCTGGCCGAATTCACGAGAGACGAGATTCTGGCTATGATCGAGGCAGCACCGCACCAGCGCGGCGCCGCGGCCGTCACCGCGGCTCCGGCGACCTCCGCGGCCGAAGCTTCACCAGGGGAGGCCTCGCAATGAAGGCGTTGAAGGTCCTGTTCATCGGCATCGGCGCCCTCCTGGCGGCGATGATCATCATCCCGCTCACCATCCTGGCGGGCCTCTTCGTGTGGCTCAAGCTCACCGAGGATGCCGAGGAGGACGAGCTGGAGATCGAGGACACCATCTAGCCTCGGGTCCTCAGCCTCAGAACCGATACGGGCGCCTGCGGGCGCCCGTTCTGCCGTCCGGCTCACTGAGCCCTGGCGCGGCACCGCTGGGCCTGTTATTCCCGAGGGCGATCACCGAGCGCGCGAGCGGCCGGATTATCGCCATGGCTGATGAGACGGCGCCGATATCGTCTCGAAACGCGCCCGTCTATCCCAGACAGCGATTAGATGACGCCCAATCTGATCTTCGGCGCGCCGTGATCGCTTGCGGCGATATTCGCGGGAGGTATTCGCGCCGATCAACCAGCGCTGAGCGCCCAGGCGGCTGTCCACAGCACCGCTGCAACCAGCAGCGTGTGCCACAGCCGTCGCTCCTCGCGAGCTCCCACCACGACGGACGCGAGACCGCCGGCCCACAGCCCCGTCGCAGCAGCCGTGGGTTGGCCGCCGGCGAGCAGCGCCAGCCCGACGCCGGCCGCGACGGCCAGCGCGCAACCGACCGAGGCGGCGCGTGCCCACTCACGGCCGATCACCTGTGCAAGGCTGCGGGACCCGGTCGCGGCGTCGGCGTCGAAGTCGCGGAGGATGTTCGCCAGGTGGGCGGCGCCGGCCATGAGGCCGGCCAGCGGCACGGCAGCCAGGACGCGGTCGGGGCCGACGCTGACGCCACTCGCGATCCAGAGGGGCAGCACGCCGAAGCTGACCAGGTAGGGGATCGGGGAGAGGGGCGTCCGCGACAGGGCGAGGTTGTAGGCGAGCGCCCCGAGCGCGGCCACCGCGCCGAGCAGCAGTGGCACCAATCCCAGGAACAGGGACGCGGCCAGCTGCAGTCCCAGCCCGGCCGACGCAATCCAGAGCGCCGCACGGATCGAGAGGTCGCCCGCGACCAGCGGTTTCTCCGTCCGACCCGCTGCAACGTCCCGCGGCAGGTCCGCAAGGTCATTCGTGGCGCCGGTGAAGATCTGCGAGCCGGCGACGGACAGGACGGTCAGCCACAGCCGCTCCCCGACGGGCTGCGCGGCCCGTTCGAGCAGGATGAGGCCGAGCACGGCCGACAGAAGGGTCACGGCCAGGGCTGGGGCGGGGTGAATGAGCCGCAGCGCCGCGATCGCCGCTCTCACCGGTCCGGAGCGCACTCGTTCGGTCAACGCCAGCCCGGACCGTCCTGTATCATCGGAAAAACCCCGGAGGAATTTCTCAACCGATGCCGAAGTATGTCTTCGTCACGGGCGGCGTCACCAGCTCGCTCGGCAAAGGCATCACCGCCGCCTCCATCGGACGAATCCTCAAGGCCCGCGGGGTCCCGGTCTCGATCCTCAAGCTCGACCCCTACATCAACATCGACCCCGGCACCATGTCGCCGTACCAGCACGGCGAGGTGTTCGTGACCGATGACGGGGCGGAGACCGACCTCGACCTCGGTCATTACGAGCGCTTCATCGACGAGAATCTGTCGCAGGCGTCGAACGTCACCACCGGCCGCATCTACCAGAGCGTGATCGCCAAGGAGCGACGCGGTGACTACCTGGGCGGCACGGTGCAGGTCATCCCGCATATCACCAACGAGATCAAGGAACGCATCGCGCGCGTCGCGCGCGAGGGCACCGGCTCCGCGGCGGCCAGTGGCCTGGCAGCCCATGGCGTCGTGATCGTCGAGGTGGGCGGCACGGTCGGCGACATCGAGTCGCTGCCGTTCCTGGAGGCGATCCGCCAGATGCGAAAGGACGTCGGCCGCCGCAACGTGCTCTACGTCCACGTCACCTGGCTGCCGCAGATCGGCGCCACCGGTGAGCTGAAGACCAAGCCGACCCAGCACAGCGTCAGCACCCTTCGCGGCATCGGCATTCAGCCCGACGTGATCGTGCTGCGCAGCGACGAGCCGATCGACGACGAGATCCTGGACAAGATCTCCCTGTTCACCGACGTCGACGTGCACGCCGTCATCCCGTTGCGCACCGCGCAGAGCATCTACGAGGTGCCGCTGCTGCTCGAGCGAGCCGGCCTCGGGAAGCTCATCAGCCGCGAGCTGGAGATCCCGGCCACCGAGCCCGACCTGGCCGATTGGCAGGATCTGGTGGCCCGCATCCGCGCCCCGCGGCCGGAGCTGGAGATCGCCATCGTCGGCAAGTACACCGAGCTGCCGGACGCATACATCAGTGTCAACGAGGCGCTCAAGCACGCAGCGCTCCACCACCGTGTCGACGTCAAGGTGCGCTGGATTCGTTCCGAGCAGCTGGAGCGCATGGAGCCGGAGCAGGTTGCGGACGAGCTGAAGGGCGTCGCCGGCGTGCTGGTGCCCGGCGGATTCGGCTATCGAGGTGTGGAGGGCAAGATTCGGGCGATTCGCTGGGCGCGCGAGCAGCGCGTTCCGTTCCTGGGCCTGTGCCTCGGCCTGCAGTGCGCCGTGATCGAGTTCGGGCGCGCGGCGCTCGACAACCCGGACGCCAACAGCAGCGAGTTCAACGTCTTCACCGAGCATCCGGTCATCGACCTCATGCCCGACCAGGCCGATGTCACCGACAAGGGCGGCACCATGCGCCTCGGCCTCTATCCGGCGAAGCTGGAGGAGGGATCGAAGGTGCGCGAGGCGTATGGCACCGAGATCGCCTACGAGCGGCACCGGCATCGCTTCGAGGTCAACAACGCCTATCGCGACCGCCTCGGCGAGGCCGGCATGCTGTGGAGCGGTGTCTCGCCGGACGGCAGGCTGGTTGAGTACATCGAGCTGCGCGACCACCCCTGGTTCGTGGCGACGCAGGCGCATCCCGAGCTGAAGAGCCGGCCCAATCGGCCGCACCCGCTCTTCCGGGACTTCGTCGGCGCTGCCGCCCGGCTTGCCGGGCTGCCGACCGAAGAGAGCCGGGCCGCCACACCGCGGGGTGCGGGCGCGCGGGAGGCAGCCACCGGGCGCGCGTCTGCCAGGGCGCGGAATGCGGCCGCCGCCGAGAGCAGCGCCTAGGACGATGGCGACCCGCACGCGGTCCCCGCTGAAGCTGAAGACCTACACCGAGCAGCTCGAGCGCTTCCGGTCGCAGCTGATGGAGTCCTACTACCGGCAGCTCGCCGGCCTGGACCTGCACATGGGCCTGCCAGCCATCTACGCCGAGCACGCCAACCTGTTCAGCAGCGACTCGGTCGATGCGCTGCAGTCGCTGGCGGGCAATGACAACGAGCAGGGGCGCCAGGCGCGCGAGCTGCTGCGCTTCGCCATCGGCGAGCACCTCTCGGCCAGCGTCGCGGAGCTGACCGAGCGCATCGAGGCGGCGCAGGCGGACGCGATCGTCGTCTGGCGTGGCGAGCAGATCCCGTACCGCCAGGTCTGGAACCGGGCCGCGGACATCAGCAACCGCGCGGAGCGCAACGCGCTGGCGGCCTCGTACTTCGCGGCGGTGGAGGCAATCAACCCGCTGCGCGAGGAGCGCCTGGCGGCGATGCGGTCCGCCGCTCGTGAGCTCGGTTACGCCGACATCCCGCAGCTGGTGGCCAGCACCGGCGGCTTCGACCCTGATGCGCTCGCCGCAGAGATGCGCGCGTTCCTCGCCGACTCTGAGACCGTCTACTTCGCGGCGCTGCGGCGCAACCTGGCCGAGATCGACATCGAGCAGGGGGATGCCTCCCAGATCGACCTGGAGCACGTCATGCGCGGCGCGCAGTGGGACCGCTGGTTCGACGCGTCGCGGATGGCGTCGGTCCTGGAGCAGACCCTCGCAGGCATGGGAATCGACCTTGCGGCGCAATCGAGCATCACGCTCGACGTCGAACCACGGCCGCGTAAGTCGCCGCGCGCCTTCTGCGCTCCGGTGCACGTCCCAACCGACGTCCGGCTGGTGACACAACCACATGGCGGCTGGGACGACTATGCGGCCCTGCTTCATGAGGCCGGGCACGCCGAGCATTTCGCCAGCGTGGATGCCGACCTGCCCGTCACCAGGCGACTGCTCGGCGACAACAGCATCACCGAGGGCTATGGCCATCTGCTCGAGCGGCTGGTGGGCGAGCCTGCCTGGCTGCGGGGTGTCATCGGCATGCCGGAGGCCGATGCCCTCGCCTTCGCCGATTTCGGCGCCTTCTGGTACCTGCACCGCCTGCGCGCCATGTCCGCCCACCTGGTCTACCAGCTCTACCTGCACCGCACCGATGACGCGGCCCTGGCTCGCGCACAGTACGCGGGCATGCTCAGCCTGAACCTCGGCGTCACCCACGACCCGGCCCGGTACCTGATCGTGGACGACGCCCTCTACGTCGGGCGCTACCTCCGCTCGATCATGTTCGAGGGCAGCCTGGCGGCCTGGTTGAGAGCGCATCATGGCGAGGCCTGGTGGACCAGCGCCGCGGCCGGTGAGGCCCTCCGCAAGCGCTGGTCAGGTGGGCAGGAGTGGGATGCCCGCGACGAGGTTGCACGACTCGGGTATGATCATCTGGACTGGCGGCCGGTCCTGCGTCAGATCAGGACCCTGCTCATCGGCGAGATGAGCGGATACGGCGGGCCCAACATCACCACCCGCGCAGGGACCCGCAAGGTCTGACCCCGTACCGCCGCGCGTCCCACGGACGAGATCGACGGCCTCGTCGCACTCCCGACACTCCCACAGCTGAGGTCCTCTCCAGGTATCCATGACCGACGAAACACGCAGCCAGCGCCGCGGGCGTCCGCGCCGCCGCCAGGACGGTCCACGCCGCCAGCAGCCTCGCGCTGCTTTCCAACGGCGCAATACCTACTCCTCGGGACAGTACTCGTCCATCTACGCCGGCCCCTTCCCCACCGACGAGGATCCGGGCGCGGGCATGAACCTGGCCGACCTGCAGGCGAAGGACGTTGACGAGCTGCGCGAGCTCGCCGCGGAGCACGGCGTCGAGGGGTACGAGGGGCTGGAACACTCCGACCTTGTCCTCAAGCTGCTGGACGTTGTGCCGCTGGCGCCGAGCCAGTCGCGCCGGGACCAGAACGGGCAGCCGGGCGTGGCGACCGGCATCCTGGAGATCGTCGACGAGGGCTTCGGCTTCCTTCGGCGCAGCGGGGTGATGCCCTCCAACGACGACATCTACGTCAGCTCGTCCCAGGTCCGCCGCTTCGGGCTGCGCACCGGCGACAAGGTCGAGGGTCAGACGCGGCCGCCCAAGGACCAGGAGAAGTACTGGGGCCTGCTGCGGGTCGACACGGTGAACGGCGTCGATCCGGAGACCGCCAAGCGGCGCCCCTACTTCGACACGCTGGTGCCGGTCTTCCCCGACGTGATGTTCGACATCGAGACCGACCAGAAGAACCTCACCCAGCGCCTGATCAACCTCATCAGCCCCATCGGCAAGGGACAGCGCGGCCTGATCCTGTCGCCGGCCAAGGCCGGCAAGACGACGGTGCTGAAGCACATCGCCCACGGCATCACCGATCAGTACCCGGAAGTCCTGCTCATGGTCGCCCTCATCGGCGAGCGACCCGAGGAGGTCACCGACATGCAGCGCTCGGTGAATGGCGAGATCTACGCCTCGACGTTCGACGAGCCGACCGAGAACCACACGCGCGTCGCAGAGATGGCGCTCGAGATCGCCAAGCGGCAGGTGGAGACCGGCCGCGACGTGGTGATCCTGCTCGACTCGATCACGCGCCTGGCGCGCGCCTACAACCTGGCCCTGCCGGCCAGCGGCAAGACGCTGTCGGGCGGCGTCGACCCGGTCGCCCTCTACCCGCCGAAGCGATTCTTCGGAGCGGCCCGGAATATCGAGGGCGGTGGCAGCCTGACGATCATCGCCACCTGCCTGGTCGATACCGGCAGCCGCATGGACGACGTGATCTACGAGGAGTTCAAGGGGACCGGCAACATGGAGCTGGCCCTCGATCGCAAGCTCAGCGAGAAGCGCATCTTCCCGGCCATCGACGTGCTCCGCTCGGGCACGCGTCGCGAGGAGCTGCTACTCGACGAGAACTCGCTGCGCATGGTGTGGACGATGCGTCGCATGCTGAGCGCGGTCGGCCCGAACGAGGGGATCGAGCTGCTCATGCAGCGGCTCGGCAAGACCAAGGACAACGCCGAGTTCCTGGTATCGCTCAGCAAGAGCGTCGAAGCCTCAGAGCGCTGAGCCCATCCCTGCGCGTCCCGTGACAGGTCCGTCACGCCGTCGCCGCGGCCGTTTGCTGGCCGCCTGCCTGTTGCTGCTGCTTGGCGCCTGCACGTCGCCGTCGCCGAGCGGCAGCCCGGGTGTGCCGGCCGCCTCGGGCGATCCGACCAGCCGTAGCCCGAGTGCCAGCCAGGGCGGCATCGGCGCCGTCATCCCGGCCCCGGGTTCGGACAGCAGCGTCTACGGACCCAATCCGGGGGCGATCGTGGTGGCCATCGACCCCGGTCATGGCGGCTGCCTGGACTGGGGCGTGGCCGACCCCGCGCAGCGTGGCGAGGAATTCTCCGAGAAGGCGATGACGCTCGGCATCAGCCAGGTACTTCGCCAGCTGCTCGAGCAGCAGGGCGTGACGGTGGTCATGACCCGGGACACGGACGTGGCGCTGGCCGGCGACCGCTACCCACCGCTCGGCTGCGCCGGGCCTGCCTGGCGCGATGTGAACGGCGATCACGAGTCCGGCTTCGACCCGGCGGGCGCGGTGCGCACCCGTGACGAGCTGCAGGCGCGACTGGACGTGGCAAACCTCGTGCGCGCCGACGTGCTGCTCAGCATCCACATCAACTCCCTGACGGAGAACGGGGTCATCATCGTGGTCGGTGCAACCGAGACCTTCTACACCGACGAGACCGCCTGGGGAGTCGAGGTCACCGCCCCGCTCGCGCAGGCGATCCAGGACGACCTGGTGGCGGCGATCGACCGCGTCGCGAGCTACCAGCGGCAGGACCGAGGGATCAAGGCGCACAACCTGTTCATCGTGGCGCCGCCGCTGCTGGAAACCACACCTGAGCGCCCGGACGTGCGGAAGCAGCCGACGCGCGGGGCCCTGATGCCGTCGATCCTGAGCGAGGTCGGCTCGATCACCTTGCGGGACGAGCAGGATCTGCTCGTCTCGGCCGAGGGCCGGCGCGCCGCGGCCGAGGGCATCCTGGCGGCGCTTGCCTCGCACTTCAGTGAGCGCCCGCTTGCGGCTGCGTACCTCATGCCCGAGCTGGAGGCGGCTCCCGGCGCAGCGCCCGTCGCGGTCCCGGGCCAAGGACCGCCGTTCTGGCCGCCGGCGACGGCGGACGACGAGGTGCTGGTGAAGATCATCAATACGGGCAACCGGCCATGGCCGGCGGGCATGCAGCTGCTCGGCGGCTGGCAGGCCTCGGAGCAGCCCTACCTTCGGGTGCCGCCGGCTTCGCTGGAGCCGACTGGGATCGGCCCCTTGCCGGCGCTGGCGCCCGGCGAGGCACTCCAGATCTGGGTGCCGCTACCCCAACACAGATCGGAGCGCGGCGTTGCCTGGATCACGCTGGCCGGCGATGGCGGACCCCTGACCGAGCTGGGCTCACCCCCGTTGCAGGTGGCGACCGGCAGTTAACGCTCCCATCGCGCGCGGTTGACCTCGTTTTGAGGCCGCTGTTACCATCGGGCCGCCTGGTCCCGGTTAGGCACGTAGCTCTGCCGGCTTGGGGAGACCGGGGATCGGGCACCGTCGTTGGAAGACTGCCGGGGAGCGACAACTATTGCCTGACCCGCAGCGGCCGCTGCGACGAGTGTCCCACCCACGTCCCTTGACGCGGGCAGTCACCCACGTCGTAGTCATCGGCTTGGTTGCATCCGCCTCCGCCCTCGGTATTGCCGCAGCGCGAGGTGGGGCGACCGCAGGCGCCGGAACCGATGCCGCTGCGCTGCTCCCCTTCGACCTCGTGACGCGGGTCCGCGGCGCCGACTATGACGCCGCCGCCCCCGACGCATCCGCTGCTGCAGCTACCACCTACCAGCTCCAGCCCGATCCCGCGGTGCCCGATCGATCGGTTGTGCGCCAGATGGTTCGGGTTGAGCCCACCCCGCTGCCGACGCCGGTCGCGCCTCCGCCACCGGCACCCGACCCCCCGGTTGCCCTCGCCGCGCCGCCCGCGCCGCCAGCGCCGCCAGCGCCGCCCGCGACGAACGTGGTCGGTACCGGCGTGCTCACCTGGCCGGTGCCCGGCGGACAGATCACCCAGTACTTCAGCTCCTACCATCTGGCCGTGGACATCGCCGCGCCGTATGGCGGGCAGGTGATCGCGGCGGATGGCGGGGTGGTGACCTGGGCCGGCTGGCGGAACAACGGAGGCGGGCTGGTGCTCGCCATCGACCACGGCAACGGGATCAGCACCGTCTACAACCATCTCGGTTCTGTCACCGTCGGCCCCGGCCAGGCAGTTGACAAGGGCCAACTGATCGCCGCCGTGGGGTGCACAGGCGTCTGCACCGGCCCGCACGTCCACTTCGAGGTGATCGTGGGCGGCGTTCTCGTCAACCCGCTGCGCTACTTCTAGACGCGAGGGCGGCTCGCGTCAGATCATCTACGGCCCATGTTCGCTGACCACGCCCGAATCAGAGTTGCCGCGGGCGCCGGCGGCGACGGCTCGGCCTCATTTCGACGGGAAGCGCACGTCCCACGCGGCGGCCCCGATGGCGGCGACGGCGGCAATGGAGGCGACGTGGTGCTGCTGGCGGAGGCCGGGATGACCACGCTGGGCGACTTTCGCCGCCGCAGCCACTTTCGGGCACAGCCCGGCGGACGCGGCGGGCGCCGGCGCGCGCACGGGCGCCACGGCGCTGGCGTGACGCTGCCGGTGCCGCCCGGCACGCTCGTGCGCGCCGCGGCGCCGCCC
>CBFGSY010000063.1:0-12582 GCA_965651545.1 uncultured bacterium
CGCATCTCCTCGATGTTGCCGTGGTCGGCCGTGATCACCAGCTCCCCTCCCACGCCCAGGACGGCTTGGCTGATGCGCGCCAGGCACTCGTCGATGACCTCGGCCGCCTTGACCGCCGCCTCCCACTCGCCGGTGTGACCGACCATGTCCGGGTTGGCGTAGTTCACGACGATGAAGTCGAAGTCGCCCGAGCCGATGGCATCCACGAGCCGGGCGGTGATCTCGGGCGCGCTCATCTGGGGAGCCAGGTCATAGGTTGGCACGTCACGCCGCGACGGGACTAGCACCCGATCCTCACCGGGCAGCTGCGACTCGACGCCGCCATTGAAGAAGTAGGTGACGTGGGCGTACTTCTCCGTCTCGGCCAGGTGCAGCTGGCGCATGCCAAGCCGCGACAGGTAGGCCGCCAGCGAATCGATGGCGACCGGGGGGAAGGCGACCGGCACCGGCAGCTCATTCGGCGCCTGGTATTCGGTCAGGGAGGTGACCAGCAGGTCGTCGGGCAGGTTCCCGCGGTTGAAGGCATCGAAGCCGGGCATGGCCAGGGCATTGGTCAGCTGCCGCGCGCGATCGGCCCGGAAGTTCAGGTGGACGACGCTGTCGCCGTCGCCCATGCCGGGATAGCCGTGGATGACGGTTGGCACGATGAACTCATCCCCCTCATCGGCAGCGTAGGCCAGGCGGACCGCCTCATCGGCCGTCGGCGCCGAGCGACCCGCGCCGTGCACCAGCGCCTCCCAGGCCAGGCCGGTGCGCTCCCAGCGCCTGTCGCGGTCCATGGCGTAGTAGCGGCCGCTGACCGTGGCTGGCGTCACGAGGCCGTCCAGCCGGCTCAGCAGTGCGGGCACGAGCTCGCCGGCCGATCGTGGTGGGGTGTCGCGGCCATCGGTGAAGGCGTGCAGCCAGATCCGCTCGGCGGGAAGGCCCTCCCGTCGCGCCAGCTCTGCCGTCGCCTGGATGTGCTCGTCAACGGCATGGATGCCACCCGGACCGATGAGCCCCATCAGATGCAGCCGACTCCCCCGTTCGAGCGCATGGCCAACGGCCTTGCGCAGGACATCGTTGTCGAAGAAGGATCCGTCCTCGATCGCCTGGCTGATCCTCGGCAGGTCCTGCAGCACCGGAAAACCGGCCCCCAGGTTCAGGTGCCCCACCTCGGAATTCCCCATCTGGCCGGCCGGCAGTCCGACCGCCTCGCCGGATGCCTCGAGCTGGCACGTGGGCCAGGTGGCGGTCAGGGACGCCCACTCGGGCATCTCGGCCGCGAGCAGCGCATTGCGGCGCGGGTCGTCGCCGATCCCAAATCCGTCGAGGACACAGAGGACGACCGGACGCGGCCGCCCGTCGTTCACCCGCGCAGCTCCGCGGCCACGCGCACGATGCCGGCGAAGCGCTCGGCATCCAGCGAGGCGCCGCCGACCAGGGCCCCGTCGATGTCCGGCACGACGAAGAACTCGGGTGCGTTCTCGGGCGTGCAGCTGCCGCCGTACAGGATGGGGACCTCGTGTGCGCCATCCGGATCCGCCTCGTGCAGGATGGCGCGGATCTGTGCGGCGACCTCCTGCGCGTCGTCGCCGCTGGCCGGGTTATCGGTCCCGATCGCCCAGACCGGCTCGTAGGCGATCACCAGGCCGCTGCCCGCCAGCCGCTCCAGCTTCGAGACGGCCGCTCGCAGCTGGCGGTCGATGACCGCCTCCGTCTCACCGCGCCTTCGCTCATCGGCCAGCTCGCCGATGGCGGCGATCGGCACCAGCCCGTGCCCAACCGCGGAGGCCACCTTCGCAGCAACGGCCGCATCGGTCTCGTTGTCGTACTGGCGGCGCTCGGAGTGCCCGAGGATCACGTACTGCGCCAGCTCAGCCACCATCGGTGGTGAGATCTCGCCGGTGAAGGCGCCAGCCTCCTCGGCGCGCATGGTCTGGGCGCCGACACCCAGGCGGCCGGCGTCGACGCTTCCGCCGCCGATACCAGTAGAGACCGCCTCCAGGTACACCGATGGCGGGCAGACGACCGTGCGCACTGGCATGCCGTCGGTGGCGGTCGCTACATCGGCGGCGAGCAGCACCGCTGACGAACGGCTGGGCGGGTTCATCTTCCAGTTGCCGGCGACCAGAGGAACGCGGGGCGCCGCCACTCAGCCTGCCTCCGGCCGCGCGTCGGCTGCCAAGGCCACCAGGCGCCGCAGTCGATGGTTCACGGCCGAGCGGCTGACGCCGAGCGACGAGGCCAGCGTGTCGAGGTCGGCATCTGGCTGGCGGCTGCGCTGGGTCGCCGTCTCGCGCAGACCCTCGGGGAGGCGCGCCAGCTCGCCGGTCGCCGCCAGCTGGGCGATGGCCTGCAGCTGGCGATCGGCGGCGCGCACGGTTCGGTCGACGTTCGCCTCTTCGGCGTTGAGCAGGCGGTTGAGCCGATTCCGCACGTCGCGAGCGACGCGTCCCGCCTCGAAATCCAGCAGGGCCCGATTGGCGCCGGTCAACCGCAGCAGGCTTGCGATCTCCTCCTGGCCCTTCAGATAGACGACCGATCGTCCGCGTCTGCGCAGCAGGCCGCCGTGGACGCCCGCCGAACGCAGCCACCCGAGCAGCGCGTTGGCCCGCGACGGGCTGGCGAAGACGAACTCGATGTGCGGGCCGCTGGCGCTCACCGAGATCGAAGCGTTCAGGAGCGCGCCGCGCAGGAAGGCGCGGCGGTCGTGGGCCTGGGCATCGGTCCAGCTCCAGTCCGCGTCGGCCGCCGAATCGAGCACCACCTGCAGGTGACGGCGCCCGCCCGGTCGATGGCGAGCGGTTGCGAGGGCGGCGGGCATCGGCCCCTCGGCGTGCACGCCGATGGAGGCCGCCAGCTGCACGGCCACCCGTGCCGTCGCGTGCTCGAGGGTTCGGATGGTGGTGCCGCCTCGCATCCGGGGCCCGTCGCCGGCGAAGAGCAGCCCCGCAAGCTCGGCGCGACGACAGCACGCACGCGCCGGCTGGATGCGGGCGAGCTCGCCCTTCAGCTCCGAGGCGACCAGCATCGGCTTCAGACGGCCGATGCAGTCGGGCGGCGCAGCCGCCGGTGCCGGACGCGCCGCTCGGCACCTTCCTCCTGGTGCAGGCGAATGAGCGCGGCGGCCAGCTTGGCAGCGTCGTGGCGGTGGGCGTTGGCGAGGTCCACGATGTCCTCCTCGATAACGGTTACCGGGAGGTCTTCCAGGCGCCGCTCGTCCACGCGGACCGGCTCACCGAGCCATCCCTCCGGGCGGCGTGCAGCATGGTTTCCGTTGAGCAGCGCGTAATCGAACATCTCCTCGCCGACATGGGCGAACAGGGCCTCCAGGTGCTGGGCGGCGGTGAAGCGGCTGGTCTCGCCCGGCTGCGTCGCCACGTTGCAGACGTAGACGCGCAGGCCCGTGGCCGCGCCCACCGCGTCGCGGATGTCGCTGATCAGCAGGTTCGGCAGCACGCTCGAGAAGAGGCTGCCGGGACCGATGATGATCATGTCCGCCTCGAGGATCCGCTCGAGGGCCTCCGGACTGGCACGCACGTCGGCCGGCTCGATGTTCACCTGGACGATGGGCTCTTCCGCCCGACTGATGGCCACCTGCCCCTGCAGCCGTTTGCCCGACTCCAGGATCGCGCCCAGGTTGAGCGGCACGCTGGTGGCGGGCAGGACCTGTCCACGCACTGCCAGGACGCGGTTCGACTCGCGCACCGCCTCGTCGAAGTCGCCGGTGACGGCGGTCATGGCGGCGATGAACAGGTTGCCGAAGGCGTGGTCGTCCAGGCCCGATCCGGGCGGGAAGCGATACTGCATCAGCTGCGTCATCAGCGGCTCGGCATCGGCGAGGGCGGCGATGCAGTTGCGGATGTCGCCCGGCGGCACGATACCCAGCTGCTGCCGCAACCGACCGGACGACCCGCCATCGTCGGCCACCGCCACGACGGCCGTGATGTTGGCCGAGTACCCCTTCAGCCCGCGAAGCAGGACCGACAGCCCCGTCCCGCCGCCGATGGCCACGATCCGCGGGCCGCGCGCCAGGTAGCGTTTCGTGTACAGCACCTCCAGCACCGAATCCCCGCGCGCCAGGAACGGCGCGAGGATGCTGCGCATCAGGCCCCACACGCCGATACCGGTGATCAACAGCCCGATCGCCAGCACCACGACGCCGCGGATCGTCCGGTCCAGGCCCGCCCCGGTCAGCGTGAAGATGAACGAGTCCGGCGGCAGGCTGCGATAGGCGACCACCAGCAGGATGGCGGTGCCCAGCGCCAGCACGGTGATGCCCAGGAAGAGGAGCAGCAGCCAGCGCTTGATCCGCATGCCGGGGTAGAGCCAGCGCGGGAGGGTGATGCGTCTCATCGCTCCAGCTCGCGGTGGAAGATGGCAACCGACGTGTCCTCCACGTCGCGCAGCCGTGCGGCAAGTTCCTCGGCGAGGGCGATCGACCGGTGATGGCCGCCGGTGCAGCCGAGCGCGACGGTGAGCCTGCCCTTTCCCTCGGCCCGGTAGGCGGGAACCGTCAGGCGCAGCAGCTCCGCGACCAGGTCCAGGAATCGTCCGGCGGCCGGCTGCTTCATGACGAAGTCGCGGACCGGAGGCTGCAGTCCGGAGAGCGGCTTCAGGTCGGGCACCCAGTACGGATTCGTCAGGAAGCGGGCATCGAAGACGAGGTCGGCCTCCAGCGGAATGCCGTACTTGAAGCCGAAGGTGATGATGTCGATCTGGAGCGCGGTTGCGCTCGCGTCCCGCGGCACCAGGCTGAAGAGGCGCTCCTTGAGCTGCGCGATCGACATCTCGCTGGTGTCGATCACGTGATCGGCCAGCTCCCGGGTGTCAGCCAGCCGGCGCCGCTCCTCCGCGATGCTCGCCTGCACGCCGCTCCGCTCCTGCAGCGGGTGCCGATGCCTCGTCTCGCTGTATCGGCTGACGAGCGTTGTGTCGTTCGCCTCCAGGTAGAGCACCTGCATCGCCACGTTCTGCCCGGCCAGGTCCGCGCGGGCGCGCCGAATGGCGGCCGCCGGGTCGCCGGCGCGGATGTCGAGCATGAGCGCCACGCGCTCGTAGCGCTCCGGGTCGGCGTTGCGCAGCGCCAGGAAGCCGTCGAGCAGCTCCGGCGGCAGGTTGTCAACGCAGTAGTAACCGAGGTCCTCCATCACCTTGGCGGCCTGGCTCTTGCCGGCACCGGAGAGCCCGCTGATGATCACCAGGCGGGCGCCGATGGGCCTGGCGCGGGGCTTTGCGCGACGCGCGGCCTCGCCAGCCGTCGCCGTTGAAACTCGCGCTCGCGCCATGCTCCGATCCAAGCTTGGGTACGGCGAGTATAGCCGCGGCATTCAGCCGGTCAGGCCGTGGACGAGCCCCGTGACCGTCGCGGCGGCGCCTGCGCGCAACGCATCGTCGTCATAGCCGCCCTCGAGCGTGAGCGCGACGCCGGAAAGCTCCAGGCGGCGTGCGACGCCGCCCAGGGCCTCCGCCACGGCCCGGAATCCCTGCTCGCTGACGCGCAGCAGCGCCAGCGGGTCGGCGCGGTGGGCGTCGTAGCCGGCGGACACCAGGATCGCCTCAGGCGCGAAGCCCTCGACCGCGGGCAGCAGCTGCTCCAGCCACGCCGCGGCGAATGCGTCGTCGCCGCTTCCGGCGGGGAGGGGCACGTTGTGCTTGGTGCCGATGGCCGGCCCGCTCCCCCGCTCATCCGCCGATCCCGTGCCCGGATAGACCGGCCACTGGTGGGTCGACGCGTAACAAAGGTCCGGATCGGCGTCGAAGATGGCCTGTGTCCCGTTGCCATGGTGGACGTCCCAGTCCACGATGGCGATCCGCTGGGCCAGCCCGGCCGCTCGCAATCCGGCGGCCGCGATCGCGACGTTGTTGAGGAGGCAGAAGCCCGCGGCTCGTTCCTCGGAGGCATGGTGGCCGGGCGGCCGCCCGACCGCGAACGCCACCGAGGCAGCTCCTCGAGCTACGTCCAGCGCGGCCGCCAGCGCCGCGCCGGCAGCCAGCCGCGCCGCGCGCATCGACCCCTGCACGACGAACGTGTCGCCGTCGATCCAGCCTCCCCCGCGTCCTGTGGCGGTTTCGAGCGCGGCCACGAACCATGGTGCGTGCACCCGGTGCAGGTCCTCATCGCTGGCCGGCTCCACATCGGGCCGTTCCAGCGCCACACCGGCAGCGGTTGCCGCGTCCTCGACGCCGCGGATGACGGCGTCCAGGCGCTCCGGGCGCTCAGGGTGACCGGGCGATGCGTGGGCGGCCATGGCCCCATCGGTCAGGAGCCGGATGACAGGTCGATCGGGCATCGGCCTAGCGCTTGAAGAGGCGGATGATCAGCAGCGACCCTTCGAACAGCAGGAACATTACGCCCGACAGGATGAGTGGCGAGATCGGATCGCCGCCCGGCGTCAGGACGATGGCGAACAGCACGATCCCCAGCAGCGCCCATCGCCGGCGGCTGGCGATGCGCCGGTAGTTCAGGATGCCCACCCTGGCCAGGCCGATGAGGACGATCGGGAACTCGAGCACCAGGCCGAACGCCAGCATCATGGTCGTCACGAATCCGACGTACCCATCGATCGTCAGGCTCGGCGTCGCCACTCCCTGGGAGAAGTCGAGCAGGAAGTTCAACGTGTACGGGATGACCAGATAGCCGATCAGGACGCCGCTCACGAAGAGCAGCAGCGCGGCGCCGATGACCGGCCACACGTAACGCCGCTCGCCCGCCGTGAGCCCCGGCCCCACGAACCGCCACAGCTGGTACAGGATGACGGGCATGGCCAGGGCGATCCCCAGGAAGCCGGCGATCTTCAGCTGTGCCGTCAGCGCGTCCGCTGGGGCCAGGAAGATCAGCTCGCGGTGATTGGCGGGCAGGCGGTCGCGCAGCAGCGCGAGCACCGTACGCGACAGGAAGAAGCCGAGGACGGCCGCACCCAGGACGCAGATGACGATGACGATCAGCCGGCGGCGAAGCTCCTCGAGGTGCTCCACCAGCGTCATGGTCGTCTGGTCATCGGTCACGAGCGGTCACCGGTGCGGTGCGACAGTGCAGTGTGGCGTACCGACTCGCGCGGCCAGGCGGCCAGCACTCGGAGCGGTGTCGACGGCGATTGGCCGTCGATGGAGCGGTCAGTCGGTTTTCGGTTGATCGGCCGCGGGCGGCGCGGCGGCGGGCGGTGCGGCCGGTGGCTTCTTCGTGTCCCCGCGGATCGACTCCTCGAGGTCGTTCGACGCCTTGCGGAACTCGCGCACCCCGCGCCCGATGGCGTTGCCGATGTCCGGCAGCTTGCCCGGACCGAAGACGATCAGGACGACCACGAGCAGGATGATGAGCTCAGGCCAGCCGATTGGTCCCATGTGCTACGAACCCTCGTTCGCGTTCGGGCGGAAGTCAGTGGTCAAGTGGGAAGTTTAGCACCGACCTCCGCCATGGCCTCGACCCAGCGCCGAGCGGAGGCCGCCGCAGAGGTCCGCCAATCGGAGCCGATCGCCTCGCTCGCGATGCCTCGGCTGATATTCACCAGGCCGGGTGCCAGGCGGCCATGACACGCCCGGACCGCAGCGGCAAGGTCGCCACCCTGCGCTCCCACTCCTGGGACAAGGAAGGCCGGTCCGGGCACGAGCCGTCGCAGCTCTTGAAGCTCAGCGGGTGCAGTGGCGCCGACCACCAGCCCGACGCGCGGCTCCGGCCAGCGGTCCGCGACCCAGCGCGCGACGAACTCGCGCAGCC
The DNA here is from genome assembly GCA_965651545.1 of uncultured bacterium. Classification (GTDB taxonomy): domain Bacteria; phylum Chloroflexota; class Limnocylindria; order QHBO01; family QHBO01; genus DASSCW01. Next base: position 7,700 of record CBFGSY010000063.1, read on the forward strand.
GTTCACCCCCAGCGCCGATGCGCAGGTCCTGCAGCGTGCGGGCGCTGGGGTTGCTCGTGCGGGTGAGCACGTAAACCAGGCGGTCCGGGCGGGACAGGAACGGCTCGATCGCGTCCTCGCCCAGGTACGGCGATACAGTGACCCCATCGACATCCAGTGACCCGAACAGCGACATCGCCTGTCGCTCAGCGGTGGAGCTGAGGTCGCCCCGCTTGGCATCGGCGATGAAAGGCAGCTCATCCGGCACATCCCCTCGCAGCCGCTCGAGCGCCGCCCAGCCGGCTGAGCCGAAGGCCTCGAAGAAAGCCACGTTCACCTTGACCGCCACTGCCATGGGTCCGGCGGCCTCCAACAGGCCGCGGGCGAAGGTCTCGACTCCATTGACGTCGCGCGGCAGGTCCGCCGGCAGTGAATCCGGGTGTGGGTCGATGCCGAGGCACAGCGGCGCTCCAAGGTGCGCAAGCCGCGACCGAAGTCGATCTACCGCCGGCGGCCTCGTGCTCATCGGCTGCCCACCGTGGCGGCGACGGGTATGGGCAGTGCGCGGCCCGACCTGGCTGCCAGGCGGCGCGCCGCCAGCGGGCTGCTGTCGGCGGTCGCGTAGTCGATGACTCGCAACCTGAGGCGAGACTCGCCCTGGAAGGTGTCCCGTTCCAGCGTCCCCACCACGTCCAGCCGGCTCCCCTCCTCCGGCAGTGGCCTGTCCTCCGGTTCCCGGAAGACGATTGCATCGAACGTCTCCATGCCGCGCAGCATGCGGAGCGCCAGGTGCTTCCCGTCAGGGCCGATGCGGCGGGCAGCCCCAACGCGGAGGCCGGTCACGGCCAGGATCGGCTCCACGTGTCCGGGGCCGAACGGCGCCAGCCGTGCGATCTCCTCAGCCAGCGTCCACCCCAGGTGGGCAGCTGGCAGCACGAGGTCTACGCTCAGCCGGTTCGCGGGCTCGATCGTCGAAGCGGCATCGGGTGGATACGGCCGCGGAAGGCCGGCGAAGGCAGTGGCGAAGGCGGCCCAGCCGGTTGCCGCAACGCTGAATCCTCCCGCCCCTGCGTGGCCGCCGCGTTTGATCAGCAGTGGCGCGCACGCCTCCAGCGCGGCCGCCGCGTTGAAGTCCCTGGGCGCTCGTACCGAACCGCGCAGCTCGTCGGCGCCCACCGGGGCAGCCACCGCCACCGGCCTGCCCAGGGTGTCCGCCAGGCGACCCGCGATGAGCCCGACGATGCCCGGCGCCCAGGCGTCGTTGCGCAGGGCGAACGGTCCGGAACCCGGCAGTGAGGCGACCTGCCGCAGCGCCTCCTGCACGGCGGCGGCAGTGAGCTCACGTCGCGAGGTGTTGACCGTCTCCAGCTCGTCAGCGATGCGCTCGGCCTCCGCGGCATCCTCCTCCAGCAGGAGCGAGATGGCGAGCTCAGCCTCCGCGATGCGTCCGGCGGCGTTGATCCGCGGCGCGACCCCGAAAGCCAGGTCCCGCGCCGTCGGCGCATCGGGCATCTCGCAGGATCGTGCGAGCAGGGCACGCACGCCCGCGCGCTGCGTGGTGGCAAGCTCGGCAAGGCCCAGCCGCACGATTGCCCGGCTCTCACCGGTCATCGGTGACAGGTCGGCGATGGTGCCGATGGCGGCGATCCCGGCCAGGTCCGGCACCGAGCGGCCTCGCCGCGCCAGGAGCGCCGACGCCAGCTTGTAGGCGAGGCCCGCGCCGGTCAGGTCCGGGTCCGGATAGGTGCAATCCGGCCGATGCGGGTCGACCACCGCCACCGCCCGCGGCAGCTGGCCAGAGGGCAGGTGGTGATCGGTCACGATCACGTCCAGGCCAAGTCCGCCCGCAACCTCGACCTCCGCCGCATTCGCGACCCCGCAGTCGCAGGTCACCACCAGGCGCACCCCGGCCTCCGCCAGCCGTCGCAGGCCAGCCACCGAAAGCCCGTATCCCTCGACCAGCCGCGACGGAACGTGGCGCACGGCCTCAGCGCCGAGGGCGCGCAGCGCGATGGACCATACGACGACCGCGGTCATGCCATCGGCGTCGTAGTCGCCCCAGATGGCGATCCGCTCGCCCGCATCAAGGGCGCTCTCGAGCCGTTGCAGCGCGACGTCCGCATCGGCCATCAGGGATGCGTCGTGCAGGTTGTCCATGCCGGCCTCGAGGAAGGCGGTCAGCTGCGCATCGTCGCGGAAGCCGCGCCGTGCGAGGAGCGTGGCCACCGGTCGCCCAAAGCCAGCGAAGGATGGTGGATCGAGCAGCGGCTCGGGGAGGTGCCACTCCAGTCGCGGACCGATCACCCGGCCATGGTAGCCGGGCACGGCTTACCGCCGGCTTACCGATCGGTTACCGGCTGAGCGGTTTGACGGCGCGCGCTCCTGCCGGCCTTGCCTTGCGGTTGGCGTCCCACTCGTACCAGGCGACCAGCAGCTGGCTGGCGTTGAAGATCGACGAGTAGGTGCCGCTCACGATCCCGATCAGCAGCGCCAGGGTGAAGGTCCTGATGCTGATCGGCCCCAGCAGCAGCAGGGCGCTGAGGGTCACGATCACGGTCAGGCTGGTGTTGATGGAGCGGCCGAGCGTCTGCAGGATCGAGTGGTTCACGATCGCCCCGAACGGCTCTCCGGCGTGTCGGATGCGGTTCTCCCGGATGCGGTCGAACACCACGATCGTGTCGTGCACGCTGAAGCCGATGATCGTCAGCAGCGCGGTCACGAACAGGGCGTCGAACTCCACCCCGAAGAAGTAGCCCAGCATGGCGAAGATGCCGACCACCACGATCACGTCGTGCAGCAGGGCCACGATCGCCGCGGTGCCGAACCGGAATCCGAAGCGGATCCACAGATAGCCCAGGATGAAGAGCTCCCCCACCCCGATCAGGATGATCGAGGAGCGCACGAGCTCCGAACCGATGAGTGGGCCCACCGTCGTCACCGACCTCGGCCGCCCGCCCTCTGCCTCGCCGAAGCGCTCGACCAGCTCTCCCTCGACCTCGGCGAACTCGGTGTTCTCGGGGATGGGCGCCGGGGTCGGGCTGGCCGTGGGCGATGGGGAGCCACTGGCCGACGCGGTGGCGCCGGCCGATGGCTCCGCGCTGGCCGATGGGCTGGCGATGGCAGCGGGACTGCCGGATGGAGCAAAGGAAAAGGTCGGCAGCGGCGTCTGCGCGGGGAGCAGGCCGATCGGCTCCGTCCGGATCTCCAGGTAACCATCGGGCAGGCGCCGAACCGTCGCATCGGCGTAGCCGAGCTCCACGAGCACGGCCTGGACCTCCGCCGGCTGTGGATCCTCGGCGTACCGGACCTGCCATACGGTGCCGCCCGTGAAGTCAACCGATGGCTTCAGGCCGCCGAGAATGATGAAAACCAGGCCGGGGATCGTGATCAGGGCACTGAAGGCGAAGTACCAGCGGCGCTTGCCGACGATATCGAGCACGAGCTCAGCGCTCCACGTGATAGAGCTCGAGGCGGCGGCCCCAGTCGGTGCGGACCACGTAGCGCAGCATCGTCTTGGTGACGGCGATGGCGCTGAACATGGAGACGGCTACGCCGATGATCAGCACCAGTGCGAAGCCGCGCACGACGGTCGTCCCCTGCCAGTACAGCCACGCGGCCACCAGCATCGAGGACACGTTCGAGTCGAGGATGCTCGACCAGGCGCGGTTGAAGCCGGCCTCGATTGCCGGCACCAGCGTCTTTCCGGCGCGGATCTCCTCCTTCATCCGCTCGAAGATAAGGATGTTGGCGTCGACCGCCATGCCGATGGACAGGACGAAGGCCGCCACCCCGGCGAGCGTCAGGGTGACTCCGATCAGCCGGAAGATGCCGTAGGTGACCAGCGTATAGAAGATCAGTGCGACGGCGGCGAGCACGCCCGGCAGCCGATAGAAGGCGATCATGAAGACGAGGACAAGCAGCAGGCCGATGCCGCCCGCCACCAGCGCCTGGCTCAGGAAGTTCGCCCCCAGCGTCGGCTCGACGCGGTCGAACCCCTGCTCCTCCAGCGAGACGGGCAGCGCGCCGAAGCGCAGCGTGTTGTAGAGGTTCAGCCGCTCAGCCTCTGCCGCCTGACCAGTTCCGCCGACGGTGATGACGGTCGAACCGCCGCAGATGGCGCTCTGGATGGTCGGCGTGGTGATCACCCGGCCGTCCAGGGCAATCGGGCCAGGCTGCTGCACGTGGCTGGTGGTGTAGTCGCACCAGATCCGCGAGCCGGATTCCCTCAGGGTGAATGAGACAGCCAGCTGGCCACGATCGGTGGTTGGCGCCACGCTGCTCGGATCGATCTGACCGCCGTCGAACAGCACGCCGACCGTTCCAGCCGAGATCAGGTCCCGGATGTCCTGATCCTCGGTCAGCGTCTGACCCTGTGGGTCGATGAACTGCAGCTGGCCGGTCGAGCCGACCAGGTCACGTACCTGCTGCTCGTTCTGGACGCCCGGCACCTCGACCACGATTCGGCGCTGCCCATCGTTCCCGATCTCGGTGCGAACCTGGGGTTCACTGACGCCGATGCCGCCGACGCGCCGCTCGATGATGTTGCGCGCCGTTTCCATCTGCTCGTCGCTGACTGTCTGCCCCGGCAGCGGTTCGACGGCCAGCGTGACCTTGACCCCGCCCTGCAGGTCGAGGCCGAGCACCGTCTTGATGTCCGACCCGGGCAGATTGGCCGGCAGCCATTCTCGCGGGATGTCGATGTAGACCGCCAGCAGCAGGGTGATGAGGATCACCCACGGGGCGATGCGGCGCCAGGTCATGAAGGCCTATCGGATCCTTTCGATGAGGCGAACGTGTGCGGCTGGCGCGGGGTGGCGTACATGCCGCAGACACGAAACACGCCGCTCCTGGCGGCGGGCGGCGCGATTATAGGTGCGCGCGGCTCCGGGTCGCAACGAACCGCC
>CBFGSY010000064.1:0-12336 GCA_965651545.1 uncultured bacterium
AGCTCGAGCGTTCCCCGAGGACATCGTCTTCGACGGGGCCAGCTTCTGGATCGCGAATGTCCGCAATAGCACGCTCATGCGACTCGACCCCGATGACCGCACGACCGAGGTCTTCGGAACCCCATCCGCGCCGACTGGGCTGGCGTTCGCCGACGGCCAGCTGTGGGTGACCTACGGCTTCAGCTCCGACCCGCGTCGAGGACTCGACGTGCTGGATCCGGCCAGCGCCGTGCTCAGCCCCGCCGGGATCGGGGTCCCCAACGGCAGCTATCCGATCGCCTCGACAGACGGGGCGCTGTGGATCGCCGACTTCCTCGGATCCACGATCGTGCGCCATGACCTCGCGTCCGGAGTCTCGTCAAGCATCGGGCTGCCGGCTGGCTCGGGACCGATATCACTGGACGCCGGCGGCGGCTCATTGTGGGTGGCGGCCGGCCGCACCCCATCGGTCATCAGGATCGATCTGGCCGAGCCCACGCAACCGCACGAACGGTTCGGCACGGGCGGTGACATCGCGGCCGCGCTCTCGGTCGCTCCTGACGGGACGGTGTGGATTGCGGAGCCCCAGGCGGACTCGGTCCTCGCCCTCTCACCGTTGGGCACGACCCGCGTGGACGTGGCCATCGGCGACAGCTGCAACGGACCGAGCGCGGTCGAGGCTGCCGATGACGCCATCTGGGTTTCATGCTCGGTCTCGTCGAACGTCGTCAGCCTCAATCCAACCGACGGTTCGATCGTCGCTTCCCTCGCGGTGGCAGGAGATCCGGGGCCGATGGCAACGGATGGAAGCGGAGCCGTGTGGGTCGCGATCCGATGAGGCCCATGGCCAGCCGATCCTGGACCGTCGCGCTGATGGGCGCCCTGCTCTTCGCCGGCTGCGCTGACAGCGAGCTTCCCAGTCCCACACTTGTCGCTCCAACCGGCCGCGGCGGCACCCTGCAGGTGGCCATGGTGGAACCCGCATACCAGGGGTTCGACCCGCAGGCCTCGTACACGCCGACGCAATTTGAGCTGCTTCGCTGCTGCCTGGTGCGGACGCTCATGACCTATCCCGGCCTTCCGAACTTCGAGGGCACCCAGCCCGTGCCGGACCTGGCGACCGGACATCCATCGGCGTCGGCCGATGGCAGGATCTGGACGTTCCAACTTCGGCGTGGCATCCACTACGCCCCGCCCCTCCAGAACGTCGAGGTGACGAGCGGCGACATCGTGCGCGCGCTGCTGCGAGCTGGCACCAGCGACCCCGACGGAGGACCGGGAGCGCAATATCTTCCTTCGATCGATGGCTTCTCCGAATACGTGCGAGGACATGCCGACACCATCGCCGGCGTCTCCACTCCCGACGACTACACCCTCCAGATCCGCCAGACCAGGTCGGATCGCTCGATCGAGCACATGTTCGCGATGGCCTTCACGGCTCCGATCCCGCCGATGCCAGGCGATCCGGACGCCGAGCTCGGCGTAGCGACCGGCCACCCGTTCGCCAGCACCTTCGAGGGCGGGCCACCGCAGGCAGAGGGATACGGTCCCTTCCTGGTGGCCACTGGTCCGTACATGGTCGAGGGCGCCGGCGAGCTCGACCACACCCTCCCTCCGGAGGAGCAGACGCCGGCATCCGGCTTGGTCCCCGGATGGTGGTTCGATGACCCAGGCTCGCTGGTCCTGGTGCCGAATCCATCCTGGGACAGCGCGACCGATCCCAATCGGCCGGCGCTCGCGAACCGCATCGAGGTGTCGATCGCGCCCGAGGACGACCCGTATCCCGGGCTGGCGGACGGCAGCATCGACCTCGTCATGGGAGAGAATCCACCGGCGGATGTTCTGCGCGACTACATGGGATCGCCCGAGCTGCAGGAACGCGTTTTCACCTCGGCGAGCAACTTCAGCCGATTCGTGATGATCAACGTCGCCCAGCCGCCATTCGACGACGTCCACGTGCGTCGCGCGACCGCTCTTGTACTCGACAGGGAGTCACTGGTGCCATCGGACGACGAAGCGATCGCCACGCACCTCATTCCCGATCCGCAGGTCGGAGGACTGCTCTCCTCATGGAGTGGCTTCCCGGCAACTGGCGCGGCCGGGGACGTCGATGCCGCCCGGGCTGAGATGGACCTGTCGCGATATGGGTCCGACGGCATGTGCACGGGCCCCAGCTGTTCCGTGCTCGTGGTCCCGCCCTTCGAGCCCCCGGCTGCGATGGTCACTTCCATCGATCGGGCCTTGCGGTCGATCGGCATCGAGCCTGACATCCGCGAAGACAATTGTGGCGACCCACGGGCTCATGTGGGGCTCTGCTTCACCGGCTGGATCAGCGACTTCCCCGATGCTGGCAACACGATCGTCCCGTTCCTGGGCTCCCCCGTGTTGCACCCGCTGCTCGCTTCCGGCACGTTCTTTCATCCATCCCTTGTCGGCGCAACTCCGCAGCAGCTCGAGCGTTGGCGTTATGACACTAGGCAGGTGCCGAGCGTCGACATCGACTACGAGCGGTGCGCCACGACGGCTGGAGTGGAGGCGGCGATGTGCTGGGCTCGCCTGGACCAGCTGCTGACGAGCGAGATCGTCGCCCTGGTCCCGATCTCCACGGCCGAGACCATTCGAGTCCGCAGCGGTGACGTCACGACGTTTGCCGTCGACCAGGCGTTCAGCGAACCGGCACTGGACCGGATCTCGATCACGGACTGACCACGTCAGCGCTCTCCAGCAGCTGCACCGCCGCACCAACGCCGTTCTCGGCGGTCACTGAGCGTCCGAGTCTGGCGGCGCCATCGATGATCCCCGGGGAGAGCGCCGCCTGGATCCGGTCGCGGACGCGCTCGGCGGTGACCGCACCGACCGGAAGGGGTGCCGGTGCCGCACCCAGGCGATGCAGCCGCTCCGCCCAGTAGGGCTGGTCGCCGACGTGCGGGACCACCACGGCCGGCACGCCCGCCATGGCCGCGGCATGGGTGGTGCCTGCGCCACCGTGATGCATGACCGCAACGGCGCGTCGGAGGAGGGCCCGATGGTCGACGCGGCCGACGGCCAGGATGTCGCTACCTGTGGTGGCCACCGGGAGCCCTTGAACCACCAGACGCTGGCCAGCCTGCCGCACGCCATCGACGACCGCCCTCATCAGTTCGGCCTGATTGGGCGCCGCCATCGAGCCGAAGGCCACGACCACCGGTGGGCTGCCGGCGGTCAGAAAACTCTCAACCTCGCCACGCAGGGGTGGTGGAGCGGAGCTATCGGTCCAGGCGCCGGTGAAGTGGACCTCCGGCGCAATGTCGGGGGGCGGTGGAGCGATGGTCGGCGAACAGGCGACCAGGTGCAGCAGTGGTGATCGGGCCCTGAACATGGTGACGTAGCGGGCGGATCTGCTGCCGGCTGCCTGGAGCGCGGCCCGCAGCGGGCCGTTGTGGCGTCGCAGCATTCGATCCAGCAGGAGCCAGCCGAGCCGGTTGAACGGTCCCAGCGACGGCATGCCGGCAGGCGGGGCGGAGGCCGTCGGCAGCAGGACGGGGTCGAAGACGGCGGTTGCGCGTGGGAGGCCGACGTCGCGGGCTGCAGCCTCGGCGAGCGAATGGATGCCATGCAGCAGCACCAGATCGTGACCGGGCAGCAGCTCGAGCAGCCGCCGGTAGTGCGCAGCCGCATTCCGAAGGTGGAAGTCCCTCAACACGGCGACCTGGTCGAGCGGCGAAGCGCTGGCGGCCTGTCGTGCGGTTTGGGCGATGTCCGACAAGGTCGTTGGGGGGCCTGCCGCGACGAACGTGGCGCGCGTTGCCTCGAACGCGCCGCGGTGAAGCTCCCATGAGATTGCCGTCACCCCGTGACCCGCATCGGCCAACCCTCGTGCCAGGGCGGCGAAGGGGACGACGTCGCCGGTCGTGCCGACCGTTGCCAGCGCGATCCGCATCCAGCGCCTAGAGGACTGCGATGTTGCGTGGCGTCATGCGCGGACCGCGGCGCGGCGGTCCCAGGCCGGACGCTTCCAGCAGCCGCTGGATGCGGCCGCGCTGCCCGCGGTACGGCTCCAGCAGCTCGAGCATGCGAGCTTCGTCAGCATCGCGCTCTCCGGCCAAGGCCCAGCCCACCAGGCCCGGGATGTGGTAGTCGCCGACGCTGATCGCGTCTGGATCCCCGAAGGAAACGCGGGTCACCTCGGCAACCGTCCAGGGTCCGATGCCGGGCACGCGGATCAGCAGGGCCCCGACCGCCGATGAAGTCAGTCCTTCCAGCCGCGGCGCGAGCTCTGCGCATCGGCGGATCAGCTCGGCCCGCCGCCGCTCCAGCCCGAACCGATGGAAGGCGAAGTAGGGGATCGCGGCCAGCGTCGACGGCGCCGGCGGCAGCCGCAGTCCTCGAGGTCCGGGGGCAGGCTCGCCGTAGGTCCGCACGATGCCGCGAAACGCCGCTCGCGCCTCGGTACCGGTGACCTTCTGTTCGCAGATGGCCGGCAGCAGCGCCTCGAACGGCCGGCCACTGGCAGGCAGGCGCAGGCCCGGCAGGCGATGCACCAGCTCGGCGACGACCCGATGCTGCGGCACCAGCTCCTCCGGCCGATCGTTGGCACCCGACAGCTCACGCGCGTGCTCGATGGCCCAGCTCGCGCCCGCTCCCCAGGCGCTGACGGTGATTGCGCCGGCTCCCTGGACCAGGCGGACGGTCGCCGGACCGATCGGCGTGCGGGTGGCGCGCCACGCGCCATCTGACCCGATCATGATCGTCGGATCACCCGTGCCGTGGGCCAGTGGCCAGAGGGTGGCGGCCAGGTCGATCGGCGCCGGCAGCTCGATGACGACCTGGGCATCGGCGGTCAGCTGCGCTGCTTGTCGCTGGATTTCGGTCACGAATGACGCCCCATGGAGAGCACCAGCGGCGATGCGGAGCGTTGTGCCTCCTCGAAGGCCTGCCGGCTGCGAAGGCCCCGATATCCCTCGGCTACCACCAGCTGTCCGCAGATGCCGCCCAGCGAGGTCCCCGGTCCGGGCAGGACCAGGACGTCCGGCGCCAGCTCACGGAGCGCCACCCGCACGCTCTCGGCAAAGCGGAAGGGTGTCGTCACCTGCTCCCCCAGCGTGTAGTCCCGCAGCGCGCCCGGATCGCTGGACCAGGGACTCCAGCGCGCGCCGCGTCCATCGATGACGGTGAGGGATGGACGCTGCCAGCGCAGGCCGGACAGCCGGTCGCCGGCCGTATCGGCGACATGCTCGAGCAGCGGCGTGTGATACGGACCGTGGAGCGCAAGCCGCAACGGGAAGAGGCGCCCACCAACGCGCACCGGGGGCAGCCGGTCGATCAGCGATGCCACTCCGCGATCGTCGCCGGCGAGCACGGTGTAGGCGCCGAGGTCGAGGCTCTCGAAGATGCGCCCGGCCCCGTTGCCCCCATCGGATAGCTCGCCGAGAAGGCCGTCGATGGCGGCGCGCAGCTCCGGCGCCGGCATCCAGTCGGTGTCGAGCTGCGGGTAGATGACCTGCCCGCCTATCCCACCGTCGGGCAGTGGTTGCTCCTGCAACAGGGCCATCTCCTGCACGAGCCGGAAGGCATCGTCGAACGGCAGCGCACCGGCCAGCGCAAGGGCCGTGTACCAGCCCATCGAGTTGCCGATGACCCCCACGAATTCGTGGTCGGCGGCCGCCCGCTCGGCGTCGAGCAGGCCGGCCAGGAAGATGAGTGGCGCGGCGTTCGCGGACCGCAGGTGGCGTGGCGGATCAAATGTGGCCGCCCCGTCGAGGGCCAGCAGGGATTCGAGGCCATACTCGGTGCGCAGCTCCTCGGCGCGCGCAATTGCGACGTGGTCAGCCGGCAGCGAGCCGAGGCTGGCGGCGGTGTATGCCTCTCGTCCCGGAAAGGCGACGACGGCGCGCAGTCGGTTACTCACCTCGCGGCGGTCCTCTCGCCAACCGCCGCCAGCGCTGCCGCCACGACCTGGTCTAGCCCGACCAGCACAGCCGATGTCGCCAGCCCAAGTGGCACGAAGCTGTCGACCGCCCGCACCGACGCCAACCGGCGGCCGGCACCGACCTCGGCCAGGTCGGCGACGATCGCATCGGCCACCCCGCCACCTGTGCGGCGGCATTCGTCGACGACCAGCACCGCTCCCGACTCGCCCGCGTGCCGGCGGATGGCCTCCGTCGGCAGCGGATTCAGCCAGCGCAGATCGAGGACCACCGCGCGCACACCGTGACCCTCGGCCAGCCGCCGCTGAGCCTGCAGCGAGAGCCGGAGACCGTTCGCGTAGCTGACGATCAGCAGGTCCGGCGACCCGTCGTCATCGGTCCCGTAGACCCCTGGCTCGCCGGGCAGCAGGTGCGACGGGGGTGGTGGGTAGTCCGTCAGCCAGCCACCGTCACCTTCCTCGTGGAGATCCTTCTCGTGATAGAGGGCGATCGGCTCCAGGAATACGACGACCCGGCCATCTTCGGCAGCCATGGCAATCGCCCCGCGCAGCATGCGAGCCGCGTCATCCCCTCGAGCGGGAACCGCCAGCACCAGGCCCGGGATGTCGCGCAGGGCCCCGACGCTGTTGTCGTTGTGGAAGTGACCACCGAAGCCCTTCTGGTAGGCAAGTCCCGGAACGCGTACCACCATCGGGTTGCGGAATTGGCCGGAGCTGAAGAACTGGAGGGAGGCGGCCTCACCGCGCAGCTGGTCGAGCGCGTTGTGCAGGTAGGCCAGGTACTGGATCTCCGGCACCGGAAGGAGGCCGATGTGCGCCGCTCCCTGGGCGATGCCCAGGATCGACGTCTCGTCCAGGAGCGTGTCGAAGACGCGCCCTGCACCGAAGCGTCTCTGCAGTCCGTTGGTCACGTTGTAGACACCACCCTTGCGGGCGATGTCCTCCCCGAAGAGCACCAGCTCCGGGCGACGGGCGATCTCATCCGCCAGGGCGGCGTTCAGGTTCCCGGCCAGGGTCCTCGCGTTCGGGTTCGATGCGTCCTCGGGGAGCGAGCCGCTGAAGAGATCGGCGCGCTGCGCGGCAGCCAGCAGAGGGCGAGCCGCCCGCTGCGCCACCCGCGCCGGATGGCTCGGCGCCATGGGGGACACCACGTCGTCGGTGGTCTCCAGTCTCGGGCGGCGGGTTGCCTCCTCGGCGGCGGCCATGACGCGCTCGCGGGTCACCCGTACGAGCTCGCGCAGCTCTTCGGGCGAGGCGGCGCCGGCCTCGACGAGCCGCCGCGCGTTGCGCAGGATCGGGTCGGCGGCCTCGGCCGTCTCGATCTCGCTGGCCGCGCGGTAGGCGTGCTCGGCGTCGCTGCCGGCGTGACCCCACAGGCGCACTGTTGGCAGATGCAGGAAGGCGGGCTGCCGCGCGCTGCGGACGTAGTGGACGGCCTCCGAGGTCGCGTCCCACACCTCGTCCAGCTCGCCATCGGCAAGCACGTAGCGCAGGTGCGGCTGCGCGCCGAACGTCTCGGCAATCCATCGGTCCGGGGTCGGCACGCTGATGCCGGTGCCGTTGTCCTCGCAGACGAAGAGGATCGGCATGGGCAGTCCGATGCGAACCGCGTAACGGGCGGTGTTGAATGCGGCGAGCGCGGTCGCGTGATTGGTGGAGGCGTCGCCGAACGAGCAGATCACGATCGCATCCGCCGGCAGCTCGCTGGCGACGCCCAGGCGACGAGCGCGCGCCAGGCTGAAGGCGAGGCCCATCGCCTTCGGCATGTGGCTGGCGATGGTCGACGTCTGGGGTGGGATCCACAGCGGGCGGCTGCCCCAGACCTTGTGCCGTCCCTCGGCGATCGGCTCGTCGCGGCTGGCCACGATGCCAAGCAGCGCGTCGAAGGCCGGTGTGGAGCCAGGCAACTGGCGAGCCCTGGCCATCACCAGCGCACCAGAGCGGTAGTGCAGGAAGGCGGGATCGGTATTCCGCGTCAGAGCCCCGATGACCACGTTGTTCTCGTGCCCGGCGGAGCTGATGGTGTAGTAGGAGCGGTTCGTCTTCTTCAGCTCGCGTGCCGCCACGTCGATGGCGCGCGAGGTGACCTGATCCTCGAACAGCTCGACCGCCCGCCTCGCGGTCAGTCCGCTGCCGTCCCTCAGCGGCCGCTCACCCCTGAGCGAGGGAGCGTCGGTCGGCGCATCGGCCAGGTAGTCGTCGAGAGCGCGCTCGACGATCGGGACACGGTCGAAGGTCATGCGGTCATGGCGTTGCGAGGGAGTGGAGACGCCAATGATACGCGGCTCCACGCCTCCGGCTGACATCCCGATAAGCGGCTGATAAGCAGCGGATAAGCGTCCCCGCGTCTCCTTGTGTCCGACGCCACCCGGCGCCGACTGAGGAGGAGATGCATCGATGCGGCACACGCCATTCAAGCCTTCCCATCCGGCCACCAACGGGGGCGGCTGGCCCGATTGAGGGGCGTCATCCCAGCGAGATGAGGGCGATGCCCAGCACCGCCAGCGTCACGGCCGCGAGACCCAGCGCCGGCAGCGACTCGCGCAGGACGGCCCGCGCCAGAAGCATGGTCACGATCGGGTACAACCCCGATAGCGCGGCCGCGATGCCCACCGGAACCAGCCCGCGTGCCACCACGAAGGTGGCGTTGCCCGTCACGTCCAGGAGGCCCGCCAGCAGGATGATCGGCCATGCGCCGCGCAGCCCGCCGAACTGGCGTCGCAGCAGCGCGATCCCTCCGATCAGGACCGTCGAGGCAGTGCGGCTGGCAACCAGCGCCCACGCCTCGCCGCCACCCTGCGCGGCGAGGTCGAGGAGAAGGAACCAGAGCCCGAAGCCAATGGCCGCCGCGACGCCGAAGGCGATGGCCGCGGGGTCGACGCCCGCGCGCGTCGCGCCGCTTGCAGCGGCGATGGCAAACACCGCCAGCGCGATGCCCAGCCACTGGCCGATGCTCATCGGTGCGTTGCCCAGCGCGTAGCTGGCGAACACCGGAATGCCGACCGAGCCCACCCCGGAGAGGGCAGCCACGATTCCCATGCTGCCGAGCGAGAGGCCGCGGTAGAGCGCCACCAGCCCCACGCCGCCGAAAATGCCGGCGACCGCTCCAATCGCCAGCGATCCGGCGCTCGGCAGCGGCGGGCGCAGGACAGCAAGCAGCCCGAGCACCAGGACGAGGCCGGTCGCGTGCGCCATGCCAGCGACGGTAAAGCCGTTGACGCGGCGGGCCGCGAAGCCACCGGTGAAGTCGCCGCTGCCGAAGGCGATGGCCGAGCCGAGGCCGAAGAGGACGCCGAGCTCCACTGGTGCGCTCCTGCGATGCGCGTGATTCGTCCGGCGGGCCGGATCCGCACTCTACCAGCGGCCTGCGGTCCCATAATCCAGCCCGTGATCCCGATGAGAGGCGTGGACGGCGACCTCCTGCGGCTTGAATGGGACAGCTCCGAGCCGCCGAGCGTGGATGGCGTCGCGCGGCGGCTCCGCAATGAGGGCGTCGAGCCCTATGCCTGGTCGAATGCGCCGGGCGATCGGTATGCCGTCCACCAGCACGCCTATACCAAGCTTCTGATGTGCGCCGCCGGCTCGATCACCTTCCTGGTCGGCCCGGACGGGACCCCCGTGGAGCTGGCGGCGGGTCAGGGATTCGTGCTGCCGGCGGGTACACCGCACGCCGCCGTGGTCGGCGCCAGCGGTTGCACCTGCCTCGAGGGCCATCGGCCTGAGGGCTAGTCCCACCCCGGACCCTTGGCGCTGGCGTACCGTAGCCGCACTCCGTATGCTCCCGATGCCGGGACCCCGATGACAGCTCGGGACGGACACGGAGGGAAGTCCCAATGATCTTCGAGCGGGTGGCGCACGAGCCAGAACCGCCGTCCGCGGCAACGACCAGCCGGGTAGGTCGCCTGCAGCTGGCCGTCATCGGCGCCGTGGTGGTCCTGGCCGCCGGCATCGGCCTCGTGCTGGGGCTGACAATCCTCTCCGAGCGCGGCCAGAGCGCACTCGGTGGATCGGCCGCATACGTTCCGGCCGATGCGGTCATGTACATGGAGGCGCGCCTCGACCTGCCTGCGGGACAGCGCGAGTCCATGCGCGCCATCCTGGAGCGCTTCCCCGCGGTCAACGCAGACGAGGTGCTGGGTGCGGCGCTGGCGCAGACGCTCGACGAGGCGCTGGCATCGAGCGATACCCCGTTCACCTACTCGGGCGACATTGCGCCGTGGTTCGACGGCAGGCTGGCTGTCAGCCTCCTCGACTACCCGGCGCCGCCGGACCCGGCCACGACCGATCCGATGTCGGTCGAGCTGCCGTCCATGGCGTTCCTGGTGGGCGTCCGCGATGCGACGGCGGCGGGCACCTTTGCCGATGCCATGCGCGCCGAGCTGCTGACAAAGGGCGCGTCGTTCGTCTCGTCCGACCACCTCGGCACCACCATCTGGACGCTCGACCTGGACGCGACCTCGACACCCGTGCCGATGGTCGGGGTCGGCTTCGCCTACGCGCTCACCGCCGACCAGCTCCTGCTCGCCAATGGCCGCGACTCCGTGGAGCGACTGCTCGACGTGCACGCCGGAAGCGGCGACAGCCTCGACGGTCGAAGCGAGCTCGCCGACCTGGGCCCTCATCTCCCAGCCGAGTGGGCCGGATTCGTGGCCGTTGATCTCGAGTCGATGCTGGTCGAGACCCGTGCCCAAATCGAATCGACCAGCCCGGAGCTGGCGGATGCCCTGAGCGGATATCTCGACTCCGTGCCGACGCTCGTGGTTCAGACCATCGGCTTCGAGGCCGATGCAGTACGACTCGACGCGGCCACCAGCATGCCGGGCGGCGACATGACGCCGAGCAACAGTCAGCGCCAGCTGGCGGCATCCGTGCCGTCCGATGCCATCTTCTTCGCCGACGGCGGCAACGTAGGAACGGGCCTCGCTCAGGCAATCACCGGCCTGCGCAGCAGCCTAGTGGCGGTGCCCGGCCTGGAGGATGTCAACCGTCAGATCGAAGGGGCCGAGGCTGCACTTGGCGCTGACTTCGAGGAGTTCGTGAGCTGGATCGGGAGCGCGGCGATGGCAGCCGGCTGGGATGGGCAACAGGCCTGGTTCGGGCTCGTCCTGGAGGCGGCCGATCCCGACGCGGCGGCGCAGCGACTCGGCCAGCTCCGCGCGCTGATCGAGCTGTTCGCGGCCAATGCGCCGATACAGGTCGAGGTGACCACCGAAACGGTCAACGGCGTCGACGTCACCTCGATCTCGGCCACCGATCCCATGGGTGGTGGCGTGCCGGTGACCAGGCTGATCGTGCAGTACGCGCTCAGTGACGGCACCGCCTTCATCGGCTTCGGTGATCGGTTCGTCGCTCGCGCGCTGCAGGTGGCGCCGGGCGCCTCGCTGGCCGACTCCGACAGGTTCGGCGCCGCGCTCGACCGCTTCGGCGGCCAGGACAACGCCGGCGCCTTCTTCCTCGACCTGACTGCGCTGCGCGGGGCGGTCGAGGAAGCGGTTCCGGATGTCGACGCCGTGCCTGGCTATGCCTCGGAGATCCGACCGAACCTGGTGCCGCTCGACTACTTCGCCGGGGTCACCCGCGTCGAGAGCGGGGCGGTCGTCTCGCGCTTCGGCCTGGTCCTGACGCCCTGAGCTAGTCGGTCCTCTCCGCCTCGCGAGCCTCGACCTCGAAGCGGTTGCCGCGGTACCAGCCACCTCCCGACAGGAGGGAGCTGAGCGAGGCGAACGCGTAGCGCATGGCGAACCCGGCACCGTAGCGCCGCCACTGGCGAACGTGCTGCAGCTCGTGCCGCAGCTCCTGCGGGTTGAGCGCGCGCCAGGCGAAGACATCGCGACCGATGGTGATCGCCACCCAGTTGGGCAGCACCAGGCGGCCGGCGCGCCGCAACCACGGCACGATGTGGACGCGGTGCTTGACCTCCGTCATTCGGCGCTCGCCTGGCGATCTGGACCCGGCCGCGGCCCGGGGTGCAACAGGAGGTCGCGGCGATCCCCCCAGTTCTTGAGGAACCGATAGAAGTTCCGGCGGCTGAGCCGATCGCGCTCCGCTTCGTCGTATGCGGCCCAGCCGCGATGCTCGTGCCGGATGACCGGCAGCGGTGGCGTCCGCATCGCCTTCCAGCCATGGGCGCGGACTGCGAACGAGAGGTCGAGGTCGGCGTTGCGGTAGAAGCGGAAGCGATGGTCGAAGCCGCCCACTTGGCGCAGGGCTGCGCGGCGAACCGCCAGGCAGTAGCCCTCGATCGCGTCGACCTCGCCGACCGGCGCCTCCTCGAACTGGCGGCCATCGGCGCTGGTGACGCCCCAGGGCCCTGCGATGCCGACGCGCTCATTGTCGAAGGCGGCCAGCAATGGACCGAGAATGTCGCCGGTCGGCTCGACCGAGGTGTCCAGCAGGATCACCACCCCGCCACGGCTGCGCCGCATGCCGAGGTTGACGGCATCGGCCCAACC
>CBFGSY010000065.1:0-12335 GCA_965651545.1 uncultured bacterium
TCGGCGTGCTCGTAGAGCGGCGTGCCGTCGAACTCGCGCAGCGCGAACTCGTCGTTGGGGAAGTGGGCCGGCACCCAGTCGAGCAGGACCCCGACGCCCGCGTTGTGCAGCGTGTCGACCATGGCGCGGAAGTCGTCCGGCGTCCCGAACCGGGCGGTCGGCGCGAAGTAGCCGGTTACCTGGTAGCCCCACGAGCCGTCGAACGGGTGCTCGGCCACCGGCAGCAGCTCCACGTGGGTGAAGCCGTAGCGGCGGCAGTGCGCCGCCAGCCGCTCACCAGCCTGCCGGTAGCCGAGCCAGCTGCCGTCCGGGTTCCGCATCCAGGATCCCAGGTGCACCTCGTAGATACTCATGGGGGACCGATACGGGTCACGGCCTGCACGCTCCGCCATCCAGGCCCCATCGGTCCAGCCCTCGTCGGAGCCGATGTCCCAGACGCGTGACGCCGTCTCCGGCCGCACCTGCTGCGAGAAGGAAAGTGGATCGGCCTTGACGCGCAGCCTGCCGTCGGCGCCAAGCACCTCGTACTTGTACAGCTCGCCCTGGCCGATGCCCGGCACGAACAGCTCCCACACGCCCGATCCGCCCAGCGACCGCATCGGGAAGATGCGCCCGTCCCAGCGTGTGAAGTCGCCGACCACCCGGACGCTGCGAGCATTCGGGGCCCACACCGCAAAGGCCACCCCGGCGGTCTCCTCGATGACGCGTGGATGGGCGCCGAGCACCTCCCACAGCCGCTCGTGCGTCCCCTCACTGATCAGGTGCAGGTCAAGCTCACCCAGCGTGGGCAGGAACCGGTACGGGTCGTCGCGCTCCCAGTCGTTTCCGTCGGCGAAGTGGAACCGCAGGCGGTAGTCCAGCGGCGGCTGCTGCTCCTCCAGGAAGGCAGCCCATACGCCGCCGCCGAGTGCGTCCATCTCCAACGATGAGGGGCCCAGGAGCAGGCTGACGCTCGTCGCATCCGGGTGGAACGCATGAACAACCGTGGCGACGCCCACGGCATGGGCACCGAGCACGGCATGCGGATCGTGGTGATCGCCGCTTACCAGCCGGCTGTAATCCGCATCCCATAGCCTGCGAACAGACACCGTCATCGGCTCAGCCACCCGCCCAGGGTGAGGTCAGATCGCGGTCCTCCATCTCCCAGGTGTGATCCAGGACGTGATAGGCGGTGTGGCGGAGGAGGTAGGGGACCGTCCACTTCCCGAGCGGCCGGTCCTCGGCCCGCCAGAGGCGCATCGCCTCGACGAAGCGGCTTCGATGGGCGGCGCGTCCCTTCGACGGCAGCAGCTCCTGCCACTCGGCTGGCTCGGGCACCCCGACGCGCTTCGCGAAATCGCCGCTCTCCACCCTGAGCACGTGCCCGACGATCTCGTCGCGCTGACGCCCACCGCCGCGCGGGCCCGGGCGCAGCTCCGGAGACACGCGACCCGACACCTCGTCGAACTCGGCCCACGCGGCCCGCAGCAGCGACAAGTTGCGCTCGAAGGTGGCGTCGTCCAGCGGCTGCCGATCCTCGGCGGAAGGAGCGAAGGAGATGCCCCAGAAGTCGGTCGAGCCGGTCCCGGTGTGGCGCCCGATGATGGTGGCGTCGGTCTGGCGCTCGAGCTCGCTGCCGAGCCGCGCGCGCCTTGCCACGGCAAGGTAGCGCGGCACGTACGACCGCAGCTTCGCGACGGCCCCTTCCTCCGACTTGCCGTTGCGCTCCAGCCCCGGCCAGTCGCCAGCGATGGCCACCCAGCGCTTGCCCTTCGGCGCCTCCTCGATCTGGATGCGCAGCCGCGTATTCATCGAAGACACGCTACAGGAGCCGACCGGGACCGTCGAACGCGGAACCCTCACCTCCATGTGCTAGGGTTTCACGCGCGCCGGCTGTGCCGCGCCAGCCGCTGACGAACTTCGCGCCGCCCTGCCGTGCCACGGGCGAGCGCAGCCGCACACCCGGAGGGAGCTTGGGACTCTTCGACGGCCTGCTCGGCCTCCTCAGCCACGACGTCGGGATCGACCTCGGCACGGCCAACACGCTGGTCACCGTGCGCCATCGCGGCATCGTCATCAGCGAGCCGAGCGTGGTGGCCATGGACACGCGCAGCAAGCGGGTGCTGGCCATCGGGGCGGAGGCGAAGCGCATGGTCGGCCGCACTCCCGCCAGCATCGTCGCCATCCGGCCGCTGCGCGACGGCGTGATCAGCGACTTCGACGTCACCGAGCAGATGATTCGGTACTTCATCGCCAAGGTGCACGAGCGCTTCGCCCAGATCCGCCGTCCGCGGGTCCTGGTCGGCATCCCGTCGGGCGTGACGGAGGTCGAGAAGCGCGCTGTGCGGGACGCGACCGTCAACGCCGGCGCCCGCTGGGCGCGCCTGATCGAGGAGCCGATGGCGGCCGCCATCGGAGCCGGGCTGCCGGTCAGTGAGCCATCGGGCAGCCTGATCGTGGACATCGGCGGCGGCACCACCGAGGTGGCGGTCATCAGCCTCGGCGGCATCGTGGTCAGCCGCAGCGTGCGCGTCGGCGGGGACGAGATGGACACCGACATCGTCAGCTTCGCCCGTCGCGAGTACAACCTGCTCATGGGCGAGCGGACGGCCGAGGAGATCAAGATCGCGGTCGGCTCCGCGTTCCCGGTCGACAGCGCCCGGACGGTCACCTTCCGTGGCCGCGACCTGCTCACCGGCCTGCCGCGCAGCGTGGAGGTCGGCAGCGACCAGATCCGCGAGGCGCTGGAGCCTACCGTTGCCGAGATCATCGACGCCATCAAGGAGACGATCGAGGAGACGCCGCCGGAGCTGGTGGCCGACATCATGGACCAGGGCATCGTGCTCGCCGGTGGTGGGGCGCTGCTGGCCGGGCTGGACAAGCGCGTTGCGGAGGCGACCCAGATGCCGGTCCACATCGCCGACGACCCGCTGACCTGCGTGGTGCGCGGCACCGGTCGTGTCCTGGAGGACCTGGACGCCCTGGAGCGGGTGCTGGTCAGCGAGCAGTTCCCGCGCGCGCCGCGCTAGGGCGCGCGGCGCCATCGGTCTGACCCGATGATCGGCAGCCCGTTTCGCCGCAGCCGCAACGGACTGTGGTTCGCCGCCTTCACCATCGTCTCGCTGCTCCTGCTGCTGGCCTCGCAGACCGAAGCCGCGCTTCAGCTGCAGCACGTCAGCGCCCGGGCGCTGGACCCCATCCGCCAGGCGATCGGGGGTATCGGCTCGGGTATCGCGGGCGTATTCGGCACCATCGGCGAGATCGACCGTCTGCGGAGCGAGAACGACAGCCTGCGGCAGGAGCTGGCCGGCGCCCAGCAGCGCATCAGCGAATTGGAGGAGGCTGCCGCCGAGAACGCGGAGCTGCGTGAGCTGCTGGGGCTGACCCAGTCGCTGGAGATGGAGACGCTGCCGGTCCGCATCATCAGCCGCGACCCGTCGAACTTCACCTGGGAGGTGGGGATCGACGCCGGCGTCGATGACGGCGTGGCGACCGGCATGACGGTGGTCGGCTCCGCTGAGGGAGCCGGTGCGCTGGCCGGCACCGTGGTGCGGGTCGGCGCCGACACGGCAACGGTCCGCTTCATCGTCGACACCCGGTCGAGCGTGGTGGCCGTCGACCAGCGCTCACGCGCGCTGGGCCTGCTGCAGGGACAGCTGGGTGGCCAGCTGGTGCTGGTGCAGGTGGACGTCACCGATGATCTGGCGGTGGGCGACGTGGTGGTGACGGCCGGCCTCACGCTGGCCGAAGGCGCGGCGCGCAGCCCCTACCCGCGCGGTCTGCTGATCGGCTCGATTCAGGACATCCAGCAGGACAGCAACCTGCTCACCCAGACCGGTTTCGTGCGGCCGGCCATCGACTTTCGCCAGGTCGACCGGCTGCTGGTGGTACTCGACTACCAGCAGGACTGACCGCCAAGCCGTTGCGCGCAGGCACATGGCCCCAACGTCTGCGAGCGCGCGCGACCATCGGGGCATGGGCACCGGGCAGCCTCGCCGCGAACCTGTAAGTGCACTTATCCGCCCCCTCCGCTGCACCCAAGGGACACGCATTGCCAGACCGACTCCGTGCCGTCATCACCTCGACCCTGAGCCTGCTCGTCGTGTGGGTGGCCCTCGGTGTCACACCCGTCGCCGCCGCAGGGGCGCTCAAGGTGGTCATCATCGTCGGACCAACCGGAGGGTTGACCGACAGCTATCGCTCCACCGGGAACTCGATCGCCAACGTAGCCGAAGCGGCCGGCGCCGACGTTGTGAAGGTGTACTCGCCGCGGGCGACCTGGTCCCGCGTCCGTAACGCGGTCGCCGGCGCCAACATCGTGGTCTACCTGGGGCACGGCAACGGCTATCCCAACCCGTATAGCAGCGGAACGGAGTGGACCGACCGCGCCAATGGCTGGGGGCTCAATCGCACCACCAAGGGCGGTGACTCCGACGACTGGTCGCGGAAGATGGTCTACTGCGGCGAGAAGGCGCTGCTGGGAACGCTGGCCGCCTCCGACGGCTCGGCGCAGTGGAACTACTGCGGCGGCAAGACCAACACCGATGGCATTGCACCGGCCGCCAATTGGGTGATGATCTACAACAAGGCGTGCTACGCGCCCGGTGCAAGCGAGGGCTGGGACGCCAAGGCCACCCAGTCGCAGGCGTTCCAGCGGGTACGAAATTACAGCTACCCGGCTCTGAGGAACGAGGCCGGCGCCTACTTCGCCACCGACATGTACCTGGGCGCGCAGCAGCTGGTGGACACGGTGCTGCGCCACCGAAACTGGACGTTCGGCGCCATCGCGGAGTCGGCGAACGGCTTCGACCTGTCGGCGCAGCGGCGATTTGACCACCCCGACGTGGCGGGCCGCGAGATCTGGCTCCAGCGCACCGGCACGAGCATGGGACTCGACTACTGGTACGCCTACGCCGGCAATCCGAACCTGACGCCCTCGGGTGCGATGGGCGTCTATGTGCCGCCCCCAGCGCCGGAGGTGAGCGCCAGCTCGCCCGAGCCGGACGCCGTGGATGTCGACGCCGATACGTCCGTCCTGGTCACCTTCGACCAACCGGTGACGGGCGTCGGCGTCAACAGCTTCAGGCTGGCGGACGTCTACGGCCTGCAGGTCCCCGGCCGCGTCACCTACAACGCGAGCACCCGCACCGCACGCTTCACGCCCCATGCTCCGCTGGAATCCGGCATGCGCTACAGGATCTCGCTGACGAGCGGCATCCGCAACGGCCTCGGGGCGCGCATGGATGCGACCTCATGGCGCTTCAGCGTGGCGGGCACGCTGGACGCGGCGACGACCGCGTTCCAGCCTGCGGCCGAGCTGGTGCTGGGGGCGGGGACCAACAGCGGATACCGCTTCACGGTCAACGGCAGTCTGGTCGGCGTCAAGCACGCCACCCTGGCCGCTATCACGACCGCCACCACTACCCTGCGCCGCTCCATCTCCAACCAGGACGGCACCTGGTTCTACGTCGCCAGCGGCACCTGGCAGGGCTACTGGCTGCGTGAATCGAGCGCGGTCGGCCTGTCCGGTGGGACGGTCACGCCGGACGCCGATCCGCAGCCCTTCGACCCCGCTCACACCATCGTCATCCGCAAGGGCACGCACACCGGTTACACCTTCAGCGCGGGCGGCGCCATGACCGCCGCCAGGACCCTGACCGTGGGACGTCGCGAGAACCTGACCACCGAGCTCGCCGAACTGCCCGGACAGAGCGGCCTCTGGTTCCGGGTGACCAGTGGTAGCTGGTCCGGCTACTGGCTGCGCGCGTCGAGCGTCGTCAAGCTCGCCGCCCAGTAAGCCCCGCTGGGCCGTCGTGGCTGGCCCATCCGTACCATGGTTTGGAGCACTGCCGATCGGTAGGGTGAGGACCGATGCGGTCATGCGCGGTCGCATCGAAGCGACCGACCCTGCGAGGTGACCCCACCCACGATGCGCCGATTCGCAAGCCTGCTGCTCGCTCTGCTGTTGGCGCTGGGCAGCGGCACGGCCGGTACCCTCGCCACCGACCCCCTCCCCGAAGGAGCGGTCCGCACCGCCAGCGGACGCGTCCTGCCGGAGCTCCCGGATGTGCTGGCTCAGCCATCGGTCCATGCCCAGATGCTGGCCGAGCACCGGGGAGATGCCATTGAGTTCGAGCGGGGCGGGCCGCCCAGCGTGATGCTTGGCGCGGACGGTCGGCCCCAGCTTGCCGGCGCCGCCGCGGAACCGATGAGCACGACGTCCGAGCAGGTCGCCACGGCCGGCCTGCCGAACGGGCTGCGCAAGCAGGTCTTCGGCTTCCTGCCGTACTGGATGCTGACCGATTCGGCCCTGGACGACCTGAACTACCACCTCGTCTCGACGATCGCTTACTTCAGCGTCGGCGCCAGCAAGGATGGCTACCTGGTCAAGGGCACCACCTCGAACCCCTCAACAGGCTGGGCCGGATGGAAGAGCGCGGCGATGACGCAGGTGATCGATCGCGCCCACGCCAGCGGCGTGAAGGTCGTGCTGACCGTGACCATGATGGCCTGGAACGCCGCCTCGGCCGACCGTCAGGCGGCCCTCCTCGGCAGCAGCACGGCGCGCAGCCGGCTGGTGAGGCAGATCGTGTCCGCCATCGAGGCGCGCGGTGCCGACGGGGTCAACCTGGACTTCGAGCCACTAGGCACCAGCCTGCGCGACGAGTACGTGAGCTTCACTCGCCAGCTGAAGCGAGGCCTGCGGAACGCGGGCGTGGGTGCCAACCTGACCGTCTGCGTCATGGCCGGCGCGGCAACCTGGGCGACCGGCTACGACGTCGCCGGCCTGACGGCATCCGGCGCCGCCGATGCCCTGTTCGTGATGGGCTACGACTATCACTGGTCCGGCTCGTCGCGGGCTGGCGCGGTCGCGCCGATCCAGAGCCCGTACACGCTTGACGTGGCCGGCACGATGGCCGACTTCCTGACCGAGACATCGGGCTCCAAGCTCATCTGGGGAGTGCCCTACTACGGCCGCACCTGGCCGACCACCGGCAGTCAGCTGAACGCGACCAGCCTTGGCTACGGATCGAAGGCGTACACCTACACCGGCCACCGGGCGCAGGCCGCGCAGTTCGGACGCCGCTGGGACGACGTCGGCAAGGTGCCCTGGTATCGCTACTGGGACGGCGCGGCCGGGAACTGGGTGCAGGGCTACTACGACGACAGGCAGTCGCTCGGCATCAAGTACGACCTCATCAACGCGCGCGGGCTGGCCGGCACCGGGATGTGGACGCTGCTGATGGACCAGGGCCGGAACGAGCTGTGGCGCCTGCTGGCCAACAAGTTCGTCCACGACATGGCTCCCCCGGTCGGCGGCGTGAGGCTGCTGCCGTCGACGGTCGACGCGCAGGCCGTCCGTGTCAGCTGGCGGGTCCTGGATTACGCCTCAGACGTAAGCCACTACAACGTCCAGTACCGCCGCTCCAACGGCGACTGGCGCTCGTGGCTGAGCGGCACGCGCAAGACGGCCGCCTGGTTCGCCGGCAATGCCGGCGCCACTTACCTGTTCCGCGTCCGCGCCGTCGACCAGCGGGGCAACGCGCAGCCATGGATCACCGTGCCAGCCAAGCCGGCCAGCCTCAAGGTCGGCGCCTTTGCCCGGGTGAGGACCTCCAGCCTCAACGTCCGGACGGGGCCCGGCACGGGCTACGGCCTCGTGGCAACCGCCTCGAAGGGCGATCGCGTCTACCTGCTGGATGGGCCAGTCGCCGCCGGCGGCTATGCCTGGTACCGGGTGCAGTACGGCTTCACCGAGTGGCCGGCCGCCGATTTTCCGTTGATCGCCTGGGTGGCCGGCAGAGGCCCCGGCGCGACATACCTGGCACCCAGCGCATCGCCCACCTCCACCCGACTGGCGCCGTTCGTCACGCTCACCGCCCGGACCCCACGATTCAGCCCGAATGGCGACGGGGTGCGGGACGGCGTGACTGTCAACTACACGCTGGGCGGCAGCGCGTCGGCGGTCGAGCTCGACATCCTGAGCTCGGCCGGCACGGTCGTCCGCAGCATCGCCGTCGGAGCGCAGCCGGCAGGAGCGAACAGCGCGACCTGGAATGGGCGGCTTGGCTCTGGCGCATGGGCGGGGGCGGGGCGCTACCTGGTGCGGGTGACGGCTGTCGAAGGGTCCGGCGCATCGCACAGCGGCCCGGCCGCCACCTTCAGCCGGGTCGTCCTCGACCGCTGGGCGAGCTTGGCGGACCTGACGCGACCGGTCGCCGCCGGCACGCCGCGCGCGGGCGCCGAGATGGTCCCGGCCAAAGTGCGGACGAGCGTCAGCTTCTCGGAGCGCGTCTCCAGCCTGTCGGCGGCCAACGTCCAGCTGCGCGTGGACGGGGTACCGGTCGCGGCCCAGCTCCGTGCCGGCTCCGATGCACGGAGCGCGATCCTGGTTCCCGCCGAGCCCCTCCCCGTCGGCCGGCGGGTGAGGCTGTGGCTCTCCGACCAGGTGCGCGACGCGGCCGGCAACCCGCTGACCAGCGGCGGGTGGGGGTTCTGGGTGGCGCCCGGCGTGGCGTATGCGCCATCGCGCGCGGGCCGCATGCTGGCGGGCTCGCACAAGGGCTACGCCATCGCGCAGGATGGCGATCTGCTGCGCGCCGATGCGGCATGGCTATCGCAGGCGCGCACGCTCAGCGTGGGGCAGCGCGCCACGCTGCCAAACCTGCCGGGTCGCTGGCTGCTCGCCGAGAGCGGTCGCCTGGCTGGCCGCTGGCTGCGAGAGTCGCCGCGTATTCGGGTGAAGGGTGAGGTCGAACGGCGCTCCTTCGCGGCGGGCACCGCGCTGCGGGTTCAGCCCGCCACTCATGCCGGCTATCGCTTCGAGGCCGACGGTGACGTCAGGGCAACGCTCCGCCTGGACGTCAGGCAGCGGACCACCCTCACCGCGGATGCGCGCGCGGTCATCAACGGGCAGCCATATTGGCGCCTCGCCGCCGGGCGGCTGAACGGCTACTGGGTCGCCGAGTCGAGGCTGATCTCCCGGCCGGGCTCGATCGGGCGCCTGAGTTTCGGCACGCCGCCGCTCGTTGAGCTCGCGCCGGCCACGCACACGGGCTACGAGTACAACCGCCGCGGGACCGTGCATTCGTCTGTGTCGATCAGACCGACGAGCAGGCGAGTGGTCACCGTCGCGGCCTGGGCAGTCATCAATGGCCGTCCGCACTACCTGGTGAGCAGTGGAGCGCTGGCGGGCCTGTGGCTGCCGGAGACGGGCGCGACCCGCCTGCGCCCCTGATAGTCCCGGCCCTGTCGGTGGGTGGCACGGGCCACCCGGACCAGTCCCATCGGGTCATGGCCGCTGGTGGCGCTGACCGATACGGTCGCGCTGCAGCAGAGCAACGCAGCTCACGCACAAGAGGGGACCACGCATGCCCAACCACATCGCCATCCACAGTCGCCCGCGTCTGCGCACCCATCTGCAGATCGCGGCGTTGGCGGTCGCAGTGGTGGCCACGACATTCGTCGCTGCCGCTCCGGTGCGGGCCGCGGGTGGCGATGCGCTGCGCCACGCGGCAAATGCGTACCGCGTGGATCGCGGCCTGGCCCCGGTGGTCGGCACCGCCCTGCTCGACGACATCGCGAAGCATCGGGCCGCGCAGCTGGCTGCCGCCGACAGGATGGAGCACGACCTGGGCTATGTCAGCCGCCGGCTCAACCAGTCGGGCGTGTGCTGGTCGGGCTACGGCGAGATCCTCGCCTGGGAGAGCGGCTGGTACAGCGATTACTCGGCTGAGCGCATGATGGAGATGTGGTGGGAGTCTCCGACCCACCACGCGATCATGATGGGCGAGGGCTACAACGCCGCCGGCGGTGCCTGGGATGCCGCCAAGGATGGCGGCCACTACGCGGTCATGGTCTTCGTGACCCTATGCACCCAGCCCGCCGCATCGAGAGCTGACACGCTCTCTGCGGACGACCGCTACAACCCCGATCGCGAGCTGGTCATCAAGCCTGGCCGAGAGAGGGGCTACCGCCTCAGCACCAACGGGAATGTGCTCCGCACCGACACCGTCAGGTTCCGCTCAACCGCTCGCGCCAGCTCCGGCGGTCGCGCCGAGGTCAACGGCACCGCCTGGCTCAAGGTGACGTCGGGTAGGCTCGCCGGGTTCTGGGTGCGCGAGTCGCCCAGCTCCTTCGTCCGCGGGACGACGGATCGCCGCGCGTTCGGCCAGAACTACCGCATCCAGATCGAGAAGGGGCGCTATGTCGGTCGCACCTACGACTGGCTCGGACGGGTGATGGAGGCACGCACCTACACATTCGGCCAGGCCCGGGCTCCGAGGGTGAGTGCGCGCGCCATCATCAACGGACGGCGCTGCTACCGGCTCGACTCGACGGATCTCGCCGGCCTCTGGATCGTCGACACCGCGTCGGTGCACCCGCGCTGACCGCCAGGCTGGCGGATCCCCTGACCGGCTCCGCGCCAGCGTAGAATCGGCGGCGATGTCGATCGCCGTCGCCCGCCGCCCCGACGGACGGGCCGCCGCTCAGCTGCGTCCCGTCAAGATCGTGGCCGACTACCTGAAGTTCGCCGAAGGGTCGGTGCTGATCCGCGTCGGCGACACGCGGGTGATCTGCGCCGTCACCATCGAGGATCGGGTGCCGGGCTGGCTGCGCGGCAAGGGCCAGGGCTGGGTCACCGCCGAGTACAGCATGCTGCCGCGAGCCGGCACCGAGCGCAGCCAGCGAGAGGCGAGCACCGGCCGCGTCGGTGGCAGGACCCACGAGATCCAGCGGCTGATCGGGCGGGCGCTGCGCGGCGTGGTCGACCTCCCCAAGCTCGGAGAGCGCACCGTGACCGTCGACTGCGACGTGATCCAGGCCGACGGCGGGACCCGCACCGCCAGCATCACGGGCGCGTACGTGGCGCTCGCCCGGGCGCTCGCCAAATACGGGATGGGCCACCTGGTCACCGGCCAGGTGGCGGCGGTCAGCGTCGGGATGAGCGGCGGCACACCCCTGCTCGACCTGGACTACGCGGAGGACTCGGCGGCGGACGTCGACTTCAACGTGGTGATGACCGATGACGACCGCTTCGTCGAGGTGCAGGGCACCGCCGAGCACCGTTCCTTCGATCGTGGGCAGCTGAACCAGATGCTCGACCTGGCGGCGGCCGGCATCCGACAGCTGTTCGAGCTGCAGCGCGCGGCGATCGACACTCCCGCCACGGAGTGAGCGACCTGCTGCTGGCGACCGCCAATCGCGGCAAGCAGGGGGAATTCGGGCGCCTGCTGGAGGGCATCCCGGGCCGGCTGGTCTTCCCGCAGCAGATCGGCGTGGAGCTGGACGTCCCGGAGCCATACGGCACCTACGCTGAGAACGCGACCGCCAAGGCTGACGCCTACTGCCGTGCATCGGGCCTGCTCACCCTGGCCGATGACTCCGGCATCGAGGTAGCGGCGCTGGACTGGGGGCCGGGTGTCACCACGGCGCGTTTCGGGGGGCCCGACGTCGTCGACCGAGCGGCCCTTGTGCTGGAGGCGATCGATGGAGCCTCGGATCGCGCAGCGCGGATGGTCTGCCACCTGGCGCTCGCGATCCCGGGGCCACGCGGCCAGGCGCCGGCCATCGAGCACTTCAGCGGCACGATGTCCGGCAGCGTGGCGCCTGAGCGAAGGGGGTCCGGCGGCTTCGGCTATGACCCGATCTTCCTGCTTCCATCTGGCCGGACCACCGCCGAGCTGCCGGACGCCGAGAAGGACCGCATCTCGCATCGTGGCCGGGCGGTGGCGGCCGCCATGCCGCGCCTGCACGAGCTGATGGCGCCTTCAGCGTGATCGCGCTCGGTGCCACGCGCGCCGATACTATGGCCAACCCCGAGGAGCAGCCATGAGTGACGGTCCTGCCCGCATCCACCCGACCGCCGAGGTGGCCGATGGTGCCCAGATCGGCCGCGGGACGAGCATCTGGAACCAGGCGCAGGTCCGGGAGGGCGCTCGGATCGGAGCCGACTGCGTGATCGGCAAGAACGTGTATGTGGACGCTGGCGTCAGCATCGGTGACCGGGTGAAGGTGCAGAACAACGCCAGCATCTACCGCGGGGTGACGCTCGAGGATGGGGTCTTCATCGGACCGCACGTCAGCTTCACCAACGACCGCCTGCCGCGGGCCGTCAACGATGACGGCAGCCCTCGAACCGGTGCCGATTGGGAGGTGCAGAGGACCCGGGTCCGCGAAGGAGCCTCCGTGGGGGCGGCGGCCGTCGTGCTGCCGGGCCTCACCATCGGGCGCTGGGCGATGATCGGCGCAGGGTCGGTGGTCACCCGGGATGTGGCCGACCATGAGGTGGTGCTGGGCAACCCCGCGCGCCGGCGGGGCACCGCTTGCCGTTGCGGCCAGGCCCTGGCAGATGG
>CBFGSY010000066.1:0-12301 GCA_965651545.1 uncultured bacterium
GGCGACAGCCGATGGGTGGTGGCGCTGACCTACGGTCCGGACGTCGAATGGCTGAAGAACGTCGATGCAGCGGGTGGCTGTCGCATCTTCTCGCGAGGCCGATGGCGAACCCTGCGCAATCCTCGACGCTTCACCGACCCGAAGCGACGGCAGGTGCCTTGGGTCGTCCGGCAGGCGCTCGGCGTGTTGCGCGTCGATGAATTCGTGGAGCTGACCGAGGTGAACGGCAACTAACCTCGGGAGCGACGGCGAGTGGCGATCCGCTCGCGCATCAGGGCGGTCTGCAGCGCCGCCCGCACGCGGGCGATGTCGACCGGGTCCTTCACCTCGCCCAGCTCGGCCTCGGCGCGCTTGCGCGCCTCCACGGCCCGCGCCTCGTCGATCTCGTCCGAGTGCTCAGCCAGGTCGGCCATGATGATGACCTTGTCGGGCCGCACCTCAACGAATCCGCCCGAGATGAACATCAGCGTCTCGGTGCCGCCCTTCTTGATCTTGAGCTCGCCGATGCCCAGCGCGCTGATCAGCCGCGTATGCCGCGGCAGGATGCCCAGCTCACCGTCGATGCCCGGCACGACCACCATGTCGACCTCATCGGCGAAGGCCCTTCGCTCCGGACTGACGATCTCCAGCTGCAACGGCATCTAGCACGCCTCACGGATTTCGGTCGCGATCGAGCCGCTGTTCGACCGCCGAGGGGTTGCAGCCACTGAAGGCTGCCGCAAGGCAGCGGCCACAACGAAGCATGTTGCGATAGCCAGGCGAGTAGGGGCCGCTGCTTTGCACGCAGGCATCTCTATTTCATCCCCTCCGCGTTCTCGACCACGTCCTCGATCTGGCCCGCCATCAGGAACGCCTGCTCGGGCAGCTGGTCATGCTTGCCGTCCAGGATCTCCTTTGCGCCGCGCACCGTCTCCAGACGCTGCACGTACTTGCCCGGCCGCCCGGTGAACTGCTCGGCCACGAACATCGGCTGCGACATGAACCGCTGCAGGCGCCGTGCGCGACCGACCGTCAGCTTGTCCTCCTCGGACAGCTCGTCCATGCCCAGGATGGCGATGATGTCCTGCAGGTCCTTGTAGCGCTGCAGCGTGCGCTGTACCTCGCGCGCCACCTGGAAGTGCTCGTCGCCAACCACCCGCGGATCGAGCACGGTGGAGGTCGAGGTCAGCGGGTCGACCGCCGGGTAGATCCCGATCTCGACGATCGAGCGCTCGAGGCGGATGGTCGAGTCGAGGTGGCCGAAGGTCGTGGCCGGCGCCGGATCGGTGTAGTCGTCGGCCGGCACGAAGATGGCCTGCAGGCTGGTGATCGAGCCCTTCTTCGTTGACGTGATGCGCTCCTGCAGGTCGCACATCTCGGTGGCCAGCGTCGGCTGGTAGCCCACCGCCGATGGCATACGCCCCAGCAGGGCCGATACCTCCGATCCTGCCTGGGTGAAGCGGAAGATGTTGTCGATGAACAGGAGGATGTCGCGTCCCTCCTGGTCCCTGAAGTACTCGGCCATCGCCAGCGCGGTGAGACCCACGCGCTGGCGTGCGCCCGGCGGCTCGTTCATCTGGCCGAAGACCATCACGGTCTTGTCGATGACGCCCGATTCGGTCATCTCGCCGATGAGGTCGTTCCCCTCGCGCGAGCGCTCGCCGACCCCGGCAAAGACCGAGTAGCCGCCGTGCTCCTGGGCGATGTTGCGGATGAGCTCCTGGATGATCACCGTCTTGCCCACGCCGGCTCCGCCGAAGACGCCGACCTTGCCGCCACGCTTGAACGGCGCGATGAGGTCGATGACCTTAATGCCGGTCTCGAAGACCTGCGCCTCCGTTTCCATGTCCTCGAAGGACGGTGGGTCGCGATGGATCGGCAGCGTCTCAGTGGCCTTGACGTCGCCCTTGCCGTCGATGGGGTGGCCGAGCACGTCGAAGACGCGCCCCAGGGTGCCCTCGCCGACCGGCACGGAGATCGGCCCACCGGTGTCCACCGCCTCCAGCCCGCGCGAGAGGCCGTCGGTGCTGGACATGGCGACCGTTCGCACCCAGTTGTTGCCGAGGTGCTGCTGGACCTCCACCACAAGCGTCTTGTCGAGCGTGCTGACGGCGGGTTGCTTTCTCTTGCTCTTTCCCTTTCCCTTGCCAGCGGTCGTGCCATCGCCGGATTTGCCGTCGCCGGCCTTGCCATCGCCGCCCGCCCCGCCGAGCGCCTCCTCCGGCCGCTTGATCTCGAGCGCGTTGTAGATGGCGGGCAGGTCGCCCGGCGGGAACTCGACGTCGATCACGGGACCCGTGATCTGGATCACCTTTCCGGCTGCCATCGCTATGTCGTCTCCTTCTCGTCAGCCGCCGAGCGCTTCCGCGCCGGAGGCGATCTCGATCATCTCGCGGGTGATGGTCGCCTGCCGCGTCTTGTTGTAGACGAGGGTCAGGTCGCCCATCAGCTCATTGGCGTTGTCGGTGGCGGAGCGCATGGCTATCATGCGCGCCGACTGCTCGGAGGCGTTCGCCTCGAGAACGGCCCGGTACAGGTCCACCGCCACGTAGTGCGGCAGGAGCCGGCTCAGGACCGCCGCCGGTGACGGTTCGAACAGGTATTCATCGGTCCTGGCGGCATCCTCCTCGGCCAGGTCCTCCGGCCGTGGCACCGGCAGCAGGGGCGTCACCGTGGCGCGCTGGGTCAAGGTGCTGATGAAGCCGGGGTAGACGACGCCGATCTCGTCGAACGTGCCGGCCAGGAAGTCCTCTGCCACCAGCCGTGCGATCGGGGTCACGTCCGCAAAGCCGGGGCGGTCGCCAAGCCGCGGAAAGTGCGCCGCGATCGGCACACCGGCCCGTCGCAGCTGGTCGCGTCCCTTGCGCCCCACGGTGATGGCGCTCGCCTCAACCGGGGCGTCGCCATCGTGGCCGCCGGCGCGCTCGGCGATGTAGCGCAGGGCGGCGCGCACGGTGTTGGTGTCCAGGGCACCGGCCAGGCCGCGGTCAGTGGTCATCACGATCAGCCCCAGGCGGTGCACTGGCCGGCGGGCGAGCAGCGGGTCGACCTCCTCGCCGACCGCGGCAGCCACCCGGCTGAGCGCCGAGCGCAGCTCGTCCGAGTAGGGACGCGCCGCCAGGATCGCCTCCTGCGCCCGCTTCATGCGGGAGGCGGCAACCAGCTCCATGGCGCGGGTGATCTGCGAGATGTTCCGGATCGACGCGATGCGACCGCGAATCTCTTTAAGACTGGGCACGGCCTAGCCCTTGTCCTCGGCGTTCGGCTTCTCGTCATCCCCAGGCCCCTCGTCTTCCCCAGGCTTCGGCTCGGCCGTGGGCTTCTCCTCGGCCTTGGGCTTCTCCTCGGCCTTGGGCTTCTCGGCGCTGCCGAAGCCGGCCTGCTCGCGGAAGGCGGCAACCGCCTCGCCAAGCTTGGCGGCGCTGTCATCGGAGATCGCCCTGTCCTTGGCGATTGCCGGCAGCAGGTCGCCGTAGGTGGACTCCAGGAACCGATAGAAGCCGCTCTCGAACTCACCGATGCGCGCGGACTCCACGTCGTCCAGGTGGCCGTTGGTGGCGGCCCACAGGATGGCCACCTGCTTTTCGACGGACACCGGCGCGAACTGCGGCTGTCGCAGCGTGTAGGTCAGCTTCTCGCCACGGGTCAGCTGGTCGCGGGTCGCCTTGTCCAGGTCCGAGGCGAACTGCGCGAACGCGGCCAGCTCTCGGTACTGAGCGAGGTCGAGGCGAAGCTTGCCGGCCACCTGCCGCATGGCCTTGATCTGGGCGTTGCCGCCCACCCGGCTGACGCTGATGCCGGCGTTGACCGCCGGCCGCTGGCCCTGGTTGAAGAGGTCGGTCTGCAGGAAGATCTGGCCGTCGGTGATGGAGATCACGTTGGTCGGGATGTAGGCCGACACGTCGCCGGCCTGCGTCTCGATCACCGGCAGCGCCGTCAGCGAGCCGCCACCGCTCTCCTCGCTCAGGCGCGCCGCGCGCTCCAGCAGCCGGCTGTGCGAGTAGAAGATGTCGCCGGGGAAGGCCTCGCGGCCCGGCGGCCGGCGCATGAGCAGCGAAACCTGGCGGTAGGCCCACGCGTGCTTCGAGAGGTCGTCGTAGACGCACAGGGCGTCTCGGCCGGCGTCCATGAACTCCTCGCCCATCGCCACGCCGGCGTAGGGCGCCAGGTACTGCAGCGGGGCCGGGTCGGATGCCGCGGCGGTGACGACGATGGAGTGCTCCATCGCGCCGTGCTCCTCCAGCTGCGCCACCACCTGCGCCACGGTCGACTGCTTCTGGCCGATGGCGACGTAGATGCAGATCAGGTCCTGGCCCTTCTGGTTGATGATCGTGTCGACCGCGATCGCGGTCTTGCCGGTCTGGCGGTCGCCGATGATCAGCTCGCGCTGGCCGCGGCCGATCGGGATCATGGCGTCGATCGCCTTGATGCCGGTCTGCACCGGGGTGTCCACCGGCTTGCGCACGATCACGCCGGGCGCGATGCGCTCGACCGGTCTTGTCTTCGTCGTCTCGATCGGTCCCTTGCCGTCAAGCGGCTCGCCGAGCGGGTTGACGACCCTGCCGATGAGCGCGTCGCCAACCGGGACCTCCACCACGCGACCGGTGGTCTTGACCTGGTCGCCCTCCTTGAGGTCCGTGTAGTCGCCCAGGATCAGGGCGCCGACCGTCTCCTCCTCCAGGTTGAAGGCCATGCCCATGACCCCACCCGGGAACTCGAGCAGCTCGGAGGCCAGCGCGCCGGACAGCCCGTAGATCTGGGCTATGCCGTCGCCCACCTCCACGATGGTGCCCACGCCTGCGACATCGGCTCCCTCGTCGAAGCCCTTGATCTCGCCTCTGATGATCGACGTGATCTCGTCGGATCGAATCGCCATGTATTCCTCTCTCGTGATCCGGTCCGTCAGACCGTTGTCAGGCGGGCGCGCAGCCGCTCGAGGCGGTTGCGCACGCTTGCGTCATAGAGCCTGTCGCCGATGCGCACGGCGATCCCGCCGATGAGCGACTCGTCGACCACCTCGTTCATTTCGACCTTGTCGCCGGTGAGCTCCGCCAGCCGCTCGGATACGACCTCCCGCTGCTCCGGCTCCAGTTTCAGGGCGGTGCGCACCTCGGCCAGCACGATGCCCCTCTCGCCGCGGAGCAGCTCTCCGAAGTGCGCGATCATCGGCTCGATGGCCCGCGGCCGCCCGCGGCGGACCATGAGCAGCACCAGGCTCAGCGCGTCCGCGCCCACCGTGCTGCCCGCCACCTTGTGCAGCAGCTCCTCCTTCGCGGTGAACGGCACGACCGGATGCTCGATCATGCGGCGCAGCTCGGGATGTGCCAGCAGCTCGCGTACCGCTTCGAGGTCGCGCTCCCAGGCGTCCAGCGTCCCATCGGCGCGGCCGATCTGGAACGCCGCCTCAGCGTATCGCCGGGCCGCGGTCTCGCGTCGCGCCATCTAGTTGTCGCTGCCCTTCTTGGCGGCCGGGCTCACCTCGGTCAGGAAGTCCTCCACCAGGCGACGCTGCGTGGTGGCGTTCATGTCCGAGCGCACAAGCTTCGCCGCCGCTTCCAGGGCCAGGTCGGCGACGGTGGTCCGCAGCTCGGCCATCGCCCGCTCCTTCTCAGCGGTGATCTCCTCGGCCGCGCGCGTCGTTACCTTCTCCGCCTGCTCCTTGGCCTCAGCAAGGATCTCGGCGCGCGAGTCGTCGGCGATCTTGGTGGCACGGGCGATCATCGCCTGCGCCTCCTTACGCGCCTCGTCCATCGCGGCTTCGCGTTCGGCCTGTGCCAGCTGGCGGTCGTGGGCCGCCGCCTCGGCGTCCTCCAGTCCCTTCTTGATGCGCGCCTCGCGCTCGTCCAGCAGCTTCAGCACCGGCTTGAACAGGAATCGGTTCAGCAGGTACAGGAGCAGCAGGAAGTTGATGACCTGGAACGCCAGCTTCGGCAGGTCGACGCCAAACTGGTTGAAGAACTCCATCGCCGTGCGGCTAGACGAAGATCAGGATCAGCGCGACGACCAGGCAGTAGATGCCGATGGCCTCGGTAAGCGCCAGGCCCAGGATGTACGGCACGAAAATCGCGCCGGACGCCTCCGGGTTGCGGCCGAGCGCCTCCATCGCCTTGCTGAAGCCGATGCCCAGGCCGATGCCCGGACCGATGGCTCCGATCATGGCGAGGCCGGCGGCGAGATTGGATTCCACTTGTCCAGTTCCTCCTACAAACGGATGACGCCTACGACGAGGCGGGTGCTGTGTTGGCTTCCTGACCTGTGTGCTCGGCGTGCTCGGCGCCATGCTCGTCACCGTGACCACCCTCGTGCTCCGCGATGGCCATGGTGATGTATGTCATCGCCAGCAGGGCGAAGACGAGAGCCTGGACCGCGCCGAAGAGCAGCTCCAGGCCGAGGAATATGGCCGGCACGAAGAACGCAAGCGGCAGCACGAACAATGCTGCCGTTGTCAGGGCCAGCATCGTTGCCAGTAGGACCTCGCCGGCAAACACGTTGCCGAAGAGTCGCATCGAGAGGCTGACCAGTCGGCTCAGCTCGCTGATGAGATGGATCGGGAACATGAGCGGGGCCATGTAGCGCGGCTCGCCTACCAGCTCCTTCAGGTAGCCGCCCGGCCCGTTGATCCGGACGCCCCACCACACGAACACGACGAACGCGACGATCGCCAGACCCAGGGTGAAATTGAGGTCGGCGGAGGCGGGGCGGATCAAAGGAACCAGCTCGGTTTCTCCGTGCTCGCCGTGGTGGACAAGGCCGATGGTGCCCACGCCCGGCAGGAGGCCGAGCCAGTTGGCCACCAGGATCATCAGGAACAGGCCGATCACCAGCGCGACGTAGCCACGCCACCTGCTCGTGGAACCCGAGACGATGTTCGCCATCCACTCGATCGGGAACTCGATCAAGCTCTGGACGCGATTCGGCACAAGCGCCGGATGCCGCACGAATACCCACGCCGCCGCCAGCAGGATGAGCGACGCCAGCAGCGCGCCGACCATGCTGTTGGTGACGTGCAGTGGGCCGATGACGAACAGATCCTCCGCCGAGATGGCGACGTGGATCAGGCTCCCTCCGGCCTCTTCCTCGGGCATCTATCTCCTCATTGCGTCCCGGGCGACGTCCCAGATCGTGTACATCGCCGCCCCGATGCCGAGCACCATGCCGATCAGCGTGAAGATCGGGCTGGTACGCAGCCAGGCGTCGAGCAGCAGGCCGCCGCCCAGGCCAAGGATCACCGATATTCCCAGTCGCACCCCCAGGTCGAAGGCGATCCCGATGCTGCTGGACGCCCTCGCGTCCCGTCCCGGCGCGTCGTCGTCGCCGACGCCGCGCTCAGGCCCCATCACCGGGACGGCCATCGGTATAGCCCCGTCGCGCCCCAGCGCGAATCAGGAGCCAGATACCAATGGCCGCGATCAGGGTTCCGACCCCCACACCGATCAGCACAAGAAGCGGCGAAGTGCCCATCAGCTCGTCCAGGACGAGCCCGGTAACCGCGCCCCCCATCATGGGGATGACCATGATGAGCGTCACGAGCCCCATGATCTTGATCAGGCCCGTGGGCGTCAGCTGTGCCATGTTCGGTTCGACTCACAGCGGTCGGACGCCGCGAGTATAGCCCGGCCCGCTGATCCTGGCGAACGAGCGCTAGCTGAAGTCCCAGCGCGTCGGGCGCGGCAGCTGTTCTGGGTCAAACTGCTCCATGCCCAACATCCCCGGCAGCCCGAAGATCGTGGTGGGCGCGAGGCGGAACATTGCGTAGGGCGGCGGCCCGGCGGTCGGTGCGTTCGGTCCCGTCACTCCGCCATCGGTCACCTCGAGCGGCCACTCCAGCTTCGTCGAGTAGAGCTCGGTCACGCGTCGGATCTCCTTCTCGTCGGTGATTCGTTCGGCCCGGCCCTCCACGATGAGGTCCAGCGAGGGGAGCGCCGTGCTGCTCATGGCGAGCACGCAGCGCGGCTCGTGCGCCAGGTTGCGGCCCTTCTGCGTGTGCTCGCCGGTCAGGAAGTACAGCGCATCGTCCAACCAGGCGGTGATCAGCGGCATGACGTGCGGCGTGCCATCCTGCTGGACGGTCGCCAGCCAGCACGTGCGGGGCTTTTCCGGGTTGCTGAGGCGCTCCAGCGCCAGCGACCACGGCCCCTCTCCTCGCTCGGTCAGGGCCGTCGCGTGCATGCGTTTAGTGATGCTCATGACGGACGGGCCTGCAGAAGGCCTGCCACGGGCCCATTGCCTGGCGCCTGGCCGTCAGGCCGCAGCCGCCGCAGCGGCCGCATCCCCGCCCATGGATGACGGCTGCGAGATCGTCGCCGGGCCGGGCTCCCCCACACCTTGGCCCCGCATTCACCAATGAATGTGCCTGAACGCGGCCGAGCTTTCGGGTGCGCCGTCATTCATATTTGCCCGTGCCCCGCGAGCAGCGCGCGACGCCATTCATCCATGAATCACGGCGCAAGACGGGACAGTCCCGTGCCCGGGCACATACATCCTGGAATCGGCCAACCTGGCATCGGCCTGGATGTGAGGACCTGGCGGCAGGGAGCGGGAGTAGGCGCGGCTATCCGGCCGGAGTGGCCACTCGCTCCCGGGTCCACCGCAGGCCCGGCACCGGGAAGCGATCGACGATCTCGGCCACGCCGGCCCGCACCCGCTCCTGGGCAGCCACGTCGCCGCGGGCGGCGATCCCATCCACGATCAGCCCCGCCACCGGACGCATCTCGGCCTCGGTCATGCCGCGGCCCGTCACGGCGGGGGTGCCGACGCGGATCCCGCTGCCCACCATGGGCGGGTTGGGGTCGTAGGGAATCGTGTTCTTGTTCACCGTGATGTGGACCTCGCCCAGGGCGGCATCGGCCTCCTTGCCGGTCACTCCCAGCGGGCGGACATCGACCAGCATCAGGTGGTTGTCGGTCCCAGCGGAGATAATCGAAGCGCCACGCTCCGCCAGTGCGGCCGCCAGCGCCCGGGCGTTGGCCACCGTCTGCTCCATGTCGCGGCGGAACTCGTCGGACATCGCCTGCTTGAGGGCCACGGCCTTGGCGGCGATGACGTGCTCCAGCGGCCCGCCCTGGATCGCCGGGAAGACTGCCTTGTCGATGGCCTTGGCGTGCTCAGCGGTGCACAGAATCATGCCACCGCGAGGGCCGCGGAGGGTCTTGTGGGTGGTCGAGGTGACGACCTGCGAGTGCGGGATCGGCGAGGGATGGACGCCGGCCGCCACCAGGCCGGCAAAGTGAGCCATATCTGTCATCAGGATGGCGCCGACCTCGTCCGCGATTGCCCGGAACGCCGCGAAGTCCCAGATGCGCGGGTAGGCGGTCGCCCCGGTGACGATCAGCTTCGGCCGATGCTCGCGGGCCAGCGCCGCCACCTCGTCCATGTCGATCAGGTGCGTCTCGCGGTCGACGCGATAGGCGACGAAGTTGTAGTACTGCCCGCTGAAGTTCACCGGCGAGCCGTGCGTCAGGTGCCCGCCCTGGTCGAGGGAGAGGCCCATCACCGTGTCGCCGCGTTCCAGCAATGCGTGGTAGACGGCCATGTTGGCCTGGGCGCCCGCGTGAGGCTGCACGTTGGCGTGCTCCGCGCCGAACAGCTGCTTGGCACGGTCGCGGGCCAGGTTCTCGGCCACGTCGACGAACTCACAGCCGCCGTAGTAGCGGCGTCCCGGGTACCCCTCCGCGTACTTGCCGGTCAGGATCGAGCCGGTGGCCTGCAGCACGGCCAGTGAGGGGTAGCTCTCGGACGCGATGAGCTCCAGGTGGGAGCGGCTGCGCTCTTCTTCATCGCGCACGACCTGCGCGATCTCGGGATCCTCGGTCGACAGGTCAGCCCAGAAGTCCATGGCCGCGAGTGTAGACCGATGTCGCCGCGGAGTCGCATGTCGCCGCGGAGTTGCACGGCGCAGCGGAGTCCCCAGGCGCAGCGGAGTCGCCGCTCAGCCGGAAGCGCCCTCCTGGTTCTCGCGTGCCCAGGCGATCCGCTCGTCGATGTGGCGGTGGAGCCGGTAGTAGAGCGGGCGATGCCCGAGCGCCGTCCAGCTGCGGTGCGTGGACAGCGAGGCGGTGCGCCAGTCGGTCACGACCCAGCGGATACCACGCTCTCGAGCGTCGGCCCAGGCCGTCTCGACCAGGGCCCGCATGACGCCGCGGCCCCGCGCATGTGGAAGCGTCATGCCAACGGCCATCTCCATGGCGCCGTCCGGGATCATCGGTCCAGGCTCCGGCTCGTAGAAGACGACGACGCCCAGCGCCACGCCCTCGGCCTCGGCCATCCAGTAGCGGACCTGCGGATCGTCGAGGTCGCCCTCGTAGTCCTCCCGCAGGGTGTCGAAACGCTCGGGCAGGGAGATGGCGTAGGCGGGCGGCAGCATCAGCGCGCCCGGGATGACGGGGAAGAGGGGAAAGAGCAGGTCGGTATCCTCGGGCCCCGCCCGACGGACCATGAAGGACGTCTCCGACGGCGCGTGGGCGCCAGTCGGGATCTGGAGCGTGGCATGGGCCTGCATCTGGCCGAACCCGGTGCGGAACCAGGCGGCCTGCAGCTCGGCATCGTCAGCAGCGGCATGGACGTAGTGCAGGTAGGTGCCGCGCCGGACGAAGTGCTCGGCCCAGGCCGCGTAGAGGTCGCGGACATGTTCCGCGTCAACGCCGGGCGCCAGCGCGTGCCCTTCGATCGGGCTCCAGCAGGCACGGCCCCAGATCTCCTCCGTGCGGTGCCAACCCGCGAGGTAGCCGGCCATGCGGCCCGATCCGTCCAGTGCAACAACGCCGTGGGCACCTTCCTTGGCCAGCAGCTCTTCGAGCAGCGGCCGGCACGCCTCGGGACGGGTGAACCGCTCCGGGAGCTCGGGGCGGACCTGGCGCAGGCGTGCCTGGCGCGCCGCCAGCAGCTCCGCGGCCGCCGACAGGTGCTCCGGACGAAGCTCCGTGACCGTCAGTCGGTCGATCGCCATCGCGGTCGTCACTTAGCGCGCCGCCTCCTCGGCCTCGACACGCGCCAGCTTCTCCAGCCGCGGCACGTGGCGGCCGGCCTGGAACTGGGCGGTCAGAAACTCGCGGACGCAGGCGCGCGCCACCTCTGCGCCGATGATCCGACCGCCGAAGGCGATGACATTGGCGTTGTTGTGCTCGCGCGCCAGCCGCGCGACGACCGGATCGGTGGCCTGCACGCAGCGAATGCCACGCACCTTGTTGGCAACGATCGCCTCGCCGGTGCCGCTCCCACCCAGCACGATGCCGAGCTCGAATTCGCTGCGCGCCACGGCGCGGGCCACCGGGGCGATGAAATCGGGATAGTCGACCGGATCATCGCTGAAGGTACCGAAATCGCGAAATTCAACCCGCAGCTCGTCAAGCAGGGTGCACAGCTCCCCCTTGAGGGCGAAACCGGCGTGATCTGAACCGATGGCGACGCGCATGTCGCGCGTCAGTCTACGGGTTGCAGGTCCACGATCCGGGCAAGTTGCTCCCGTCCGATCGGACCCTCGCGCAGGAGCGTGGCCGGCGTGACGCTGAGGTCGAGCACAGTCGAAGCCACCCCACCCGGCACGCGACCGCCGTCGACGACGGCCGACAGCGCATCGCCCTGCGTGGCGAAGGCGATCAGCACGTCATCGGCATCCAGGGTATCGGGCTCATCGCTGACGTTGGCGCTGGTCGTATACAGCGGGCCGGTCGCCCGGATCAGGGCCAGCGCGACGGGGTGATCGGGCGCCCGGAAGGCCTGGCTCGGCCCAGCGTGAGCCGATGGGATGACCAGCGTCAGCGCGCCGGGCCAGAAGGCTCCGGCCAGGGCGGTCGCCCGCTCGTCGACGTCCCAGCTCTCGGAATCAAGGTCATCGAGGCCGGCGACGAGCATCGGGATCAGCCGGTCGGTTGGCCGGCGCTTGAGGGCGAAGATGGCATCGATCGCGTCGCGACGCGAGGCGACGCAGCCCAGGCCGTAGACGGTATCGGTCGGGAAGGCGACCAGGGCGCCATCTTGCAGGAACTCCGCCGCCCGCCGCAGTCCGTCATCGGTCATCCGCGCCGGATCCGAACGACTCGGTCGATCCCCGCCAGGTCCGGGAGCCCGACCACGTCCATCGGCTCCGCGAGCTCGGAGACCATGTTGCGGACCGCATCCAGCTGCCCCGCGCCGATCTCCAGCAGCGCCGCACCGCCGGCGGCCAGGCGGCCGGGCAGCAGCGCCACCAGGCGTCGCACGACATCGAGCCCGTCCACTCCGCCATCCAGCGCCAGCTGCGGCTCGAAACGCAGGCTGCCGGCGCCCTCTGCGACCTCGGCGCTGGTCACGTACGGCAGATTGGCGACGATCACGTCCGGCCTCA
>CBFGSY010000067.1:0-12176 GCA_965651545.1 uncultured bacterium
GATGAGGAGCGGCACCCCCTGGGACCATTCGCCAAGGTGCTCGAGGAACGCCAGCAACGCCTCGTCGGCCCAGTGCAGGTCCTCGAAGACGAGCACGGTCGGGCGGGCTGCGGCTAGGCCCTCAAGGAAGCGACGCCATGCTGTGAAGAGCTCCTGTCGATCCGCGTCTGCCGCCGCCTCGACCCCGACCAGTGGCACGAGCCGTTGCAGCAGCCACTGCCGTTCCGTCTCGTCCGGAGAAACGGCCACATCGAGCTTCCCCGCTGCAACTTCGGGCGAGTCGTTGTCGAGGATGCCCGCTTCCGCCTTGATGATCTCCCCCAGCGCCCAGAAGGTGATCCCCTCCCCGTAAGGTAGGCAGCGCCCCTGCCGCCAACGGCTCAGCTCAGGCTTCGTCTCCAGGTAGGCGAACAGCTCGGCGACCAGCCGGCTCTTGCCCACCCCGGGCTCGCCGACGATCGTGACCAGCTGCACCGAGCGATGCTGCGCCGCCCGCTCGAACGTCCCGATCAAGAGCTGGCGTTCCAGCTCACGGCCGACCAACGGCGTTGTGTACCGGCGGCTGATGTCGGTACCGAATCGGGCGCGGGCGGCACGCGCCTGCCAGAGCGACAGCGGCTGAGCCTTGCCCTTCACCAAGACCTGCTGAAGCGGCTCGAATTCGAACACCCGACTCGTCGCCAGGTACGTTTCCTCTCCGACCGCAACCCCGTTCGGCGGCGCCGCGGTCTGGATCCGGGCGGCCGTGTTGACGACATCACCGATTACCGCGCCCTCTCCCTGCTCCGTTCGGGCACCCACGGCCACCACCGCCTCGCCGGTGTTGATCCCCACCCGCACCTGCAGGTCGAGACCGGGGTCGGCCTCGTTCATCTCCGCAATCGCGTCGAGGATCCTGAGCCCCGCGTGCACCGCGCGCTCGGCATCGTCCTCGTGCGCGACGGGCGCTCCGAAGGCGGCCATGACCGCGTCACCGACGAACTTCTCGACCGTCCCGCCGTAGCGTTCGATCTCCTCCCTGAGCCTGGCATGGTATGGACGGAGGCGGGCACGTACGTCTTCCGGATCCTGTTGGTCCGAGGCTGCGGTGAAGCCGACCATGTCGCAGAAGAGAATGGAGACGACCTTCCGCTCCTCGAGCGACGGCAAGATCCTCTCGACAAGCGATGCGGAGCAGAAGCCACAGAAAGTAAACCCGTCAGGGTTCTCCTTTCCACACCTGGCGCAGAGGGCCATGGTCCGAGTCTATGCCGCTCGAAGGGAACCGAACAGGCTGCGTGCGCCTAGCGGAACATTCGCTGCTGCTTTCCGAGCGGGAGCCGCGTGTCGCGGCTGTCCTCGTTGACGACCGCGTCCACGGGGTGCAGCCGCTGGGCGACGACGTTCAGCACCTCGCCCTCCACCTGCAGCCGGCCGTCGATCACCAGCAGCGGATGTCTGTGCAGCACCGCTCTGTTGGCCTGGTAGATCTCCGGACGCACCGTCACGTTGATCATGCCGGTCTCGTCCTCCAGCGCAATAAAGACGAAGTTCTTGGCCGTCATCGGGTGCTGGACGCTCACTGCCAGTCCTGCCATCCGCACCATCGAGCGATCGCGCCGCTTCGCCACCTCCGCCACCGTGATCACTCCGCGCCGTGCCAGCCGCTCCCTGAAGAGCTCCACCGCGTGGGCAGTTGGCGACATGGCCAGCTCCCGGTACTCGGCGGCCACCTTCTCG
The DNA here is from genome assembly GCA_965651545.1 of uncultured bacterium. Classification (GTDB taxonomy): domain Bacteria; phylum Chloroflexota; class Limnocylindria; order QHBO01; family QHBO01; genus DASSCW01. The sequence continues at coordinate 1,720 of CBFGSY010000067.1, forward strand.
GCGAAGGTCATCGGCGGCAGCGAGGCGCCCAGCGCCCGCTGGGCGTCATCGGTCAGTCCCAGCGCAGGGTGCGCAGGATCCGCGTCGGCCATGGTCGTGCGCAGCTGCCAGAGCAGCTCGCGGCGGGGCCTATCGGTCCAGTCGAAGGCACCGATGGCGATCAGCCGCTCGACCACCTGTTCGCCCATGCCGGTGCGCGCAACGAAGTCGCGAACGCCGGTGTATGGATCGATGGCGCGCTCGCCGTCGATCGTCTCGCGCGCAGACTCATCGATCCCCTTCACCTGCCGCATCCCCAGGCGCAGGGCGTACGTGCCGTCGCCGTTCGGCCTCGTGTCGTGCTCCCAGGCCGACTCGTTGACGTCCACCGACAGCACCTTGATCCCGTGGCGCTTGGCGTCGCCGAGCACCACCGCCGGCGAGTAGAAGCCCATCGGCTGGTTGTTCAGGACGCCGGCGACGTAGTGCGTCGGGTAGTGCAGCTTCAGCCACGCGGTGTCGTAGGTGATCTTGGCGAAGGCCGCCGCGTGCGCCCGCGCGAAGCCGAACTCGGCGAAGGCTGAGCACCGCCGGAAGAGCTCGTCGGCATCCTCCTCGTTCAGGCCGGTGCGCATGGCGCCACCCACGAACTTGCCACGCTCTGCCTGCATCTTCTGGTGTGACCGATGGCTGCCCATCGCCTTGCGGAAGATGTCGGCCTCCAGGGCGGTGTAGCCGCATACCTCGATGGCCACCTGCATCACCTGCTCCTGGTAGAGGATCACGCCCAGCGTGTCCTCCAGGATCGGCCGCAGGGAGTCGTGCAGGTAGGTCACCTCCTCCTGCCCGGCGCGTCGTCGCAGGTAGGGGTGGACGGCATTGCCCTGCACCGGGCCGGGCCGGATGATCGCCACCTGGACCACCAGGTCCTCGAAGCGCTCTGGCCGCGCCTTGGGGAGCGCCTGCATCTGGGCGCGGCTCTCGACCTGGAACATGCCGACCGTGTCCGCCGCCGAGATGCTGCGGAACACCTCCGGGTCGTCGTGCGGGAGCGAGTCGAGGTCGATCCTGAGGCCCGTGTCGCGCTCGATCCGGTCCAGGCACTCCGCCACCACGCCCAGCGTCCGCAGCGAGAGGAGGTCGATCTTCACCAGTCCCAGCGCCTCGATGTCCTCCTTGTCGTACTGGGAGACCACCCGGCCCGGCATGGTGGCGCGCTCGATCGGGACGATGTCGATCAAAGGGGTTCGCGTGACGAGCATGCCGCCGACGTGGATCCCCAGGTGCCGGGGAAAGCCGTCGATCTCCCCGCACAGGCTGAGCAGCCACTGCCACCGGTTCCGCGGCGCCGCGTGCCGCAGCCACGGCGCGTCCGGCACCTGTCCTGCGCCTGCGTCTGCGGCCGAATCGGGCGATTCTGGCCAAAGTTGCACGGGGTGACCCTTAGGTCCGTTGGCTGCCGCCGAATCTGGCCAATGTTGCGTGGGGTGGGATTTCTGGCCAGTTCCCGGCCCCCGCCGAGCAGAAAGACCAAGATTTGAGGGATTCGCGCCCGGGCCGGTTTCACCTAGCTGCCGCCTGGGGAAACTCTGGCCAGAATCGCGCGCCACGGTATCCGACGGCCGCCCTCCAGGCAGGACGCTGGGACGGCGGCGCTCTTCGATGGGCATGCCGCTCTCCGGGTCAACGCGAACCACGGCTGGGCGCTCGCTCGACGGCCCCGGCGTCCCGTTGTCGCGCGGGTGCGGCACGTCCAGCGCGGCGGCGCTTGACGCCCCGTAGCGCTTCTGCTCCCAGCCCTCGTGCTTGACGGAGACGACCGACTGGTCGAGCACGCGCGGCCGGCGAGGCGGGACCCTAGCTGACTCGCTGTAGGGCCGCCCATCGTGGTCGCCGGCGGCGTCGCGGGCACGGGCCTCGGCATCGGCCAGGTCAGGTCGCAGCGGCAACGCCGCGGGAGGAGCCGGCGTCAGCACTGGTCGCGGACGGTGGTTCCACGAGGAATCGGACTCGCGGCCGACCAGCGGGCCCCCATCGGTCCTGCGGCCGTCGCGCCCCGGCGGCACCGCCTCCGCCGCCATGTCCAGGCCGATCTCGGTGAACAGCCATCCGAACGACCCGTCCAGCGCCAGATCGCGGGCCACGTCGCTGGCATCGCGCGTGTCGAGCGCCTTGGCCACCCGGTCGACCGCCTCGGCCGGGAAGCCGAGCGCCTTGGCCACCTCGCGCACCGCCGATCGGGCCCGGTAGGTGATCACGGTGCAGACCATGGCCGCGTGGTCCTCGCCGTAGCGGTCGTAGAGGTACTGGATCACCTCCTCGCGACGGTTGACGTCGAAGTCGATGTCGATGTCCGGCAGCGTGCGCGCCTCATTGATGAAGCGCTCGAAGAGGAGCTTGTGCTCGATCGGGTCGACCTTGGTGATGCCCAGGCAATAGGCCACGATCGAGTCGCCGGCGCTCCCCCTTCCCTGGCCGATGATCCCGCGCTGACGCGCGTACTCCATCAGGTCCCAGACGATCAGGAAGAACTCGGCCAGGTTGGTGCGCTCGATGATGTTCAGCTCGTGCGCCAGCTGCTGCACGGCCCGCCTGGTAATGGGCCGATAACGGCGCCGTAAGCCGTCGTGTGCAAGCTGGTACAGGTATGAGAACGGCGTCTCGCCCTCGGGGACCGTGAAGCCCGGAAACCGGTAACGCTCGAAGTCCAGGTCCAGGCGGCATGACTGGCCGATATCGGCCGCCCGCGCCATGCCGTCGACCCAGGCCTGGCGGCTGCGCGCGTCCGGCAGCCCGGCACCGATGCGCGCGAGCTCGGCCCCCGACTTCAGCCGGTACTCGGCGTTGGGGAGGAGCAGCTCGCGCGCCTCGTCCAGCGTGGCGCCGTGCCGGATGCAGACCAGCACGTCCTGCAGGCGGTGGCCGCCCGGATCGGCGTAGTGGACCTCGTTGCTGACGACCGTGGGCAGGCCGACGGCCTCCGCCAGCTCGGCGAGCTGGGCGACCAGCCAGTCGTCGTCGGCGATGAGGTGATGACTGAGCTCCACCGCGAAGTCGCCCTCCGGGAAGTGGCGCGCCCAGCGCTCCGCCGCGGCCCGTGCCGCAGCCGCCTCGCCGGCCAGCAGGCGTCCTGGCACCTCGCCGTTGCGGCAGCCGGTCAGGCCCAGCAGGTGGCCGCGTCCCTCGTCGAGCGCCGCCTCGACCAGCGCCAGCTCGAAGATGGGGTACTGCTTCTCGCCGGCCAGGTGGCCACGGCTGGCGAGCCGGGAGAGGGCTGCGTATCCCTTGCCGTCGCGGGCCAGCAGGACGAGGTGGTTGCCGGGGATCGGTCCGGCGTGATGCTCACCCGGCCAGCCGCGGCTCGCCTTCTCGCCGCGCAGTGGATCGTTCAGCTTCCGCCCGCGCCGTGCCAGGCGCAGCTCTCGCTCGTCAGCTGGGATGGCCAGCTCCAGCCCCACGATGGCCGTCACCGGGGAGAGGCCCGCCTGGCGAGCGGCATCGGTCCGGGTCTGGGCGGCCGCCTTCCACAGACGAACGGCCGCGTACAGGCCGGCGTGGTCGGTCACCGCCAGCGCCGGCATGCCCAGCTGCGCGGCCCGACCGATCAGCTCCTCCGGGTGGCTGGCCCCGTCCAGGAAGCTGAAGTTGGAATGGGCGTGCAGCTCGCAGTAGCCATCACTGGCGTCAGCAGGGATGTCGTCCAGCATGGCCATCGGACGATCGAGTATAGAACTGATGTTCGATATTGCCCAGCCCCTTCGTGACAGAGGGCTGACGCGATGCCCGCTAGGATGGACACATGGGAGAGACGACACGCTTGGAGACACCCGATGGTGGCACTGACGCCTACCTCGCCTCCGCCGCCGGCGCGCCGGGAGTTCCTATCGTGGCCCTTCACGCCTGGTGGGGCCTGAACCACGCCTTTCGCGACTTCGTCGATCGACTGGCCGCTGACGGCTTCACGGTGCTCGCGCCTGACCTGTTCGATGGCAGGGTCCTCGACACCATCGAGGAGGCTGAGGCGTTCGGAGAGGAGCTTGACGAGCAGGCGAACGCGGAGCGACTGCTCGAGCGAGGAGCGGCGGCGCTGGACCACCTGCTGACCCTGCCGGAGGCGAGCGGCGATCGGGCCGGCGTCCTGGGCTTCAGCTTCGGGGCGGTCTACGCGCGGTGGCTGTCGAAGACCCGTCGCGAGGCTGGCGCCGTCGTCACCTACTACGGCGGCACCTGGGATCCGCCCGGCGATGCGGACGTGCCGCCGGCCCCGTGGCTTGGCCACTGGGCGGCCGAAGACCCATACGAGGATCCGACAGAAGCGAGGACGCTCCAGGAGAAGCTGGCCGCGGACGGGGCCATATCAGTCGGGCACTTCTACGCTGGCACGCACCACTGGTTCGCCGAGCCGGACCGCCCCGAATTCGACGACGAGGCGGCGGAGCTCGCCTATCGGCGGACGGTCGAGTTCCTCCGCGAGAACCTGGCGTAGCGCGCTGCGGGTCAGGCCGACGAGGCCACGCGCCGCGCCCGGCGGTCGCCCGCGACGACCAGGCCGAGCACCACCGCGATGACGGCGCCGGCCACCGCCATCAGCCCGTAGCCGACCAGGTCCAGCACCACGCCGCTGGCCAGGCTCGACACGGCGGCCACCGTCCACACCAGCGCGTCGGTCGCGCCCTGCAGGCGGGCACGCTCCGAAAGCTGCCCGGACGAGGTCAGCAGCGAGCTGCCAGCCACGAAGGTGAAGCTCCACCCCGCACCCAGCAGGAAGAGCGGGAACGACAGCAGTGTGCCCCCGGCTCCGGGCGTCAGCGCGGCCAGCACCCCCGCCAGCGCCAGGATGACGAACCCGGCGGCCACCACGGTCGGGGCACCCAGGCGATCGGTCAGCCGGCCGGAGATCGGCGCGATCCCGAACATGCCAAGCGTGTGCGCGCCGATGACGAGCCCCACCACCTCCAGCCCGTGCCCCGTCTCGTGCAGGTGCAGCGGGGTCATGGTCATGATCAGCACCATCACGAACTGGCCGCTGCCCAGGGCCAGCAGCGCGGTGCGACCGCTGACCGTGGCCAGGGTCGCGCGCAGCAGCCCGATCACGTGGGCGTCGGGTGCGCCTTCGCCCTCGGCCGGTGCCTCGACCGGCTCCGCGGGGCGCGGCCCCAGGGTGGCCACGGCGAGTGCCGCCAGTACAAACAGCAGCGCCGCACCCAGGCCGCCGGCCAGCGGGTCCCAGCCCAGGCTGGGCGCCAGCGCACCGGCCGGGGCCACTAGGTTCGGTCCCACGACCGCTCCCACCGTGCTGCCCCACACCACCAGGCCCAGCGCCGAAGCCCGGGCGGCCGGCGAAAGATCGGCTGCCGCGTAGCGCGTCAGCTGGCTGGCCGAGTTCGCGAAGCCGATGGCCAGCGAGCCCGCCATCAACAGCGGGAACGAGCCCACTAGCATCGACAGCAGGCCGGCGCCGGCGCCCACGCTGCCGATGGCCAGCCCGGCGACGATGCCGGCCCGCCGGCCGCGACGCGCCATCAGGGTTGACAGCAGAGCCGCCGCCACCGCGGTGCCGGCAATGGCCACCGCGCTCGGCAGGCCGCTCGTGGCGCGTGATCCGGTGAGCTGCGGTGCCGCCAGGGCGGCAACCGTGAACGTGGCGATGTAGCCGGTGCTGGTCAGCGCCACCGTGGTGAAGTAGGTGGCCAACACACGGCGACGCAGCCGATCGGGGTGCTGGGGGGCCATGGACCGAGATCATACGCAGCCTCCGCCGGCCGCCTCGCTCCGGCATGATGAGGACGTGCAGATCCCGACCCTGTTCACCGATCGGCTCCTGCTGCGGCCGTTCGTGGAGGACGACGTCGACCCGTACTTCGCCCTGATGCAGGACCCCGCCGTGGTGCGCTACATCGGCGACCGGCGGATCCCGACCCTCTCGGAGACATGGCGCTCGGTGGCCGCCCTGCTCGGGCACTGGGTGCTGCGCGGCTACGGGCAGTGGGCGGTCGTGGAGCGCTCGAGCGACGAGCTGGTGGGGCGGAGCGGCATCATCAACCCCGTCGACTGGCCCGGCCCGGAGGTTGGCTACATGCTCGGCCGCCGCTGGTGGGGGCGCGGTTATGCCACGGAGGCAGCGTCGGCGGCGATGGACTGGGGCTTCACGACCGGCGGATTGGACCGGCTCATCAGCCTGATCGACCCGGCCAACACCGCGTCGATCGCGGTCGCCACGCGGCTGGGTGAGACGCCGGCCGGCGAGACGGAGCTGTGGGGCCACCGGGTCCTGGTGTACGGCATCGATCGCTCCGACTGGCAGGCGCGGCAGCGCGGCGGAGCGTCAGCCTGAGGCCATCGCCTCCAGCAGCTGCACGTTCTCCGTCGAGCCGTCGGCGCCCAGCGGGATGACTGCCACGTGGTCGGCACCGGCCGCCAGCAGCTCTGCTACCCGGCTATGCAGCGCGGCGGCGTCGCCGCAGGCCACCATCGCGTCGACCAGGCGATCGCTCCCCGGCTTCTCCCAGTCCGCCTCATCGAAGCCCTGCAGGGACCAGCTGTCGCGGTAGGTCGGCGTGCGAAGGTACGGCGCCAGGTAGGCGCGTGCCGACTCGCGCGCCGCGGATGGATCGTTGCCCAGCACGGCGGGCATGGTCACCGCCAGCACCGGATGACGGTCGGGTGCCGCCGCGTCCAGGACCGATCGGGTCCAGGCCAGCCGCTCGGCGGTGACCAGGTACGGGAAGGCGCCATCCGCCTCGGTCGCCGCCAGCCCCAGCATCCGCTCACGGAGCGCGGCAAGCAGCAGCGGCGGCTCGGGCGCGCCGTCGGCCATCGGTCCCTTGTAGATGGCGGCCCGATAGGCGGCCAGGAACTCGCGCATGCGGGTCAGCGGCCGGTCGAAGGTATGGCCGCGCAGCCGCTGAGCCAGGTGCGGGTGCGAGACACCCAGACCGAGCACGAATCGGCCTCCGCTCGCCTCCTGCAGGGTCAGGGCGGCCATCCGCGTCGTCTGCGCATCGTGGCCCCAGATGGAGGCGATGCTCGTCCCGAGCAGCAGGCTTGAGGTGCCCCCGGTCAGCATGCCGAGCAGGGTGAACGGCTCGCGGCCGACCGTCTCCGGCACCCACAAGGTTCCGAAGCCAAGCTCCTCGACGTGCGCGGCGTAGTCGGCCGTGTCGGTGGCCGCCATGCTGTCCAGGTGACCCCAAACGCCAAGGCGTCCGAGGTCGACCGTCGCGGTCATGCGCCGATGCCACCGAATCGGTAGCGCAGGAAGAGCTCATCGCCGAACCGGTGCGCGCTGACCAGTGCCGCCGGTCGTGGAGGATGCTCGGCAGGGAGCGAGGCGATCATCGGCAGGGCGTCGGCGGCAACCAGCCGCGCTCCGACCGTCCAGTACAGATCGTCAATGGCGCCCGCCGCCAGAAAGGCTGCGTTGACCGTGGGGCCGCCCTCGATGAGCAGCGACCTCGCGCCCCGCTCGGCCAGGCGCTGAAGCATCCAGTCCGGCTGCGGGACCTCGTCCGGCGCGACCCACGTCTCCACCCCGGGAAGCGGCTCATCGGTGGCATGCGGGCTCCGCGACCCGACCGCCACGGCGCGTGGCTGCTCGTGGTGAGCGAAGAAGCGGCGATCGGTTGGTACCCCGCCCGATCCGGCGATCAGCAGGGCGAGCGGCTGCGGCGGGCGGCCTTCAGCGGCACGTCGGGCCGCCAGGTCATCGGGAAGCCACGAGTAGAAGTCGTCCGCCCGCAGCGTGCCGGCTCCGCTGGCCACGGCGTCATATGCTGCCCGGTAGAGGCGCATCAGGCGTCGGTCTGCCCGGGAGCCGAGGCCATCGGCGTTGCCACCCAGCTGTGCGCGCCCGTCGATGCTGGTCACCATGTTGATGCCAACCAGCGGCCGATCCGCCGGCGCATCGGGCAGCTGCAGGGCGCCGAAGGCATCCTCAAGAGTCAGGCCAGTAGCCGGATCGGGCCAGAGGCGGTCGACCCGGTATTCGTCTGCCATGGCAGGGCCGATGGTAGCGATCAGCCCAGCTCTTGGTACTCCTGCAGTCCCTCCACCTCGTCGGCTCCGATGGTGACGCGTACCTCGGCCGTCGTGAGCTGGCTGACGCGATCGGCGGGGATCACGCGAGTCGGTCCGCCGACCGCCGAATGCAGCGCGATGCCGTGAAAGATGCCCTCCGCCTCCGTGCCGAGCATCGCCTCCACGCTGCCGATCTTGACGCCCTCCCGCCCGACCACCGGCGTGCCGGCCTGGATGTAGCTCCAGGCCACCGGGTCGTCCGGCCCCGGCAGGTCGAGCTCGGCGGCGGTGGGCTCCCCGTCGTCGCCGGTGTCATCGGCCGTGTCGCCGGGCGGCAGGGGGACCTGCTCCGGATCGACGCCGCCCTTCATGCCGGGGTCATCAATTGCGCCGGGGTTGCGTTGCCAATCGCTCATGCCGTATCCGGCCTGCACGCACGGTGCCATGCCCGTCGGCGCACATCACAGCACGAACGGGGGTGAGAACCCGATGAAGCGGTCGAATTGCCCGAACGGCCTGCTCGACATGAAGAGGGTGAGGGACGAATCGATCTTGAGGCGGCGCGCTATCAAGTGGCGCAGGGCCGCCTCGTTCGGGCCGGGGACATCCACCGTCAGCTCGGCCAGCTGACGGTCAGCGGCCATTCGCTCCAGATGGTCGAGCATGCCGGGCAGGTCCGCCGGCTCCGCCGCCGCCACCGGTCCGATACCGCCGCGCGGACCGATGAATGCGTAGCCCGCCAGTCGGGCGCGGCGGCGATAGACGAAGCCGTCCCGATGCTCGATGAGCCAGCCGAACTCTCGACCCCTGGCGAAGCCGAGCACCGAGCGCTCGAGCTCGTTCATGGGGCCGATGTCGTCCGGCGTGGCCGGTTGTGCCTCCAGCGTGCCATCCAGCGGTCCGGCGCCCGTGGCCACGCCGGGGGGCCCGGTCAGGGACAGGATCGGGAAACGGGCTGCCGTGCCGGCGGCGTAGTAGCGCGCCTGCGCCCGGGCGTCGGTGGTGGCGATGATCGCACGGACCTCGCCGCGCTCGGCCGGGAAGGCTCGCTCCAGCAGCTGCCTGCCGATGCCCGCCGCCTGACGCTCGGGCAGGACGAAGAACTCGGACAGCTCGAACAGGCCGTCGCGCTCGATCGAGCGGGCGTGGCCGATCACGCTGCCGGTATCGGACGCCTCCGCCACCCACCACTCGGCGGCCTCGTCGGCGAGCATGGCGAACATCGGCTCCAGCCGTGCCCAGAGCTCCTCCGGCTGTGGGTCCCATGGCGACCCGAGCCGACGCGCCAGGTCGTTGACCGCCGGCAGGAAGACGTCGAAGACCGCGCGCGAGTCCGCAGGATCACCGGGGCGGATGGTGACCGCAACCGACATGGCGCGCAGGGTAATGGGACGCCCGAGGATCGGTCAGTCGAATATGCGCTCCAGGTGCCAGGTGCCGCTGATCTCGTCGAGGTAGATGGTGCACAGCAGGCCGTCGCGGGTCACCAGCTTGTAATAGGCGCGCGCCACCGGTGTGCGCCACCAGTCGTCGTCCAGTCGCCAGCGGTTGCAGATGCCGACGTCGCCATGGGTGGTGCCATCCATCCGCAGGCGGACGGGGGTCCCGTCCGCATCGGCCTCCACCTGCACCAGCGGGTGGCCGGCCACCAGCCGGGTCATGACGCCTGGGGACCGATGTCGACGAAGCGCGTCCGCCGCTCGGCCAGCGCCGCCTTCGGCCGGTCGTGGACGGCGCGCCACAGGCGGCCGTCACCGAAGCGAGCAGTCAGCCGCTCCCGCGACCAGCGCAGCTCCTCCCAGCGTCCGGCCTGCGCCTCGAACGCCGGCAGCTGGCGGCTCATCGGGTCGGCCAGTCGATCGAAGACCAGCCCGATGGCCGTCACCCGCGGCTCCTCCGATTCGCCCACCCGGCGCGCACGGGCAACCTGTTCCAGTCGACCGATCAGCAGCCGTGCGATCCAATCGGCTTCGCCGGCTGGCGCCGGGAAGGCAAGCTCCACGGCAAGCGGGGGCGCGTCCTCCAGCTGCAGGCGCAGACGGGCGCGACCGGGAGCCAGGTGACGCCCGCGCAGCAGGTCGCACAGCTCGGCGCAGGCGCGGCGCAGGGCCAGCGCGATGGCGCCCACCCCGTCGAGCGGCGGATCGAAGGCAGCGCGCCGGCCGACCCGCTCCGGGCGGCGCCGCGGGACGAGTGGGCGGGCGTCCTCGCCACGCGCCAGCAGCTGCAGCCGCTCCCCCGGCGGTCCGAACTGGGCGCCCACCGCCGAACGCGGCAGGGCCGCCAGCTGCCCCATGCTGGTCAGCCCGAACAGCGTGAAGCGCTGGCGCGTGGCAGGATCGGCGGGCAGCAGGTCCAATGGCAGCGCGGCCAGCTCACCGGTCGCCAGGGCGCGGAATGCGGCCGGGGCGTCGGGACGCTGCGGGCGCGCCAGCCGCGCGGCCAGCGCCGCCAGCCAGCGG
>CBFGSY010000068.1:0-11945 GCA_965651545.1 uncultured bacterium
TCGATGAAGTCCACCTCCAGCGCCTGGAGCACCTGCGCCTCCGCGATGTGGCCGATTCGGCACTTGGCCATCACCGGGATGCTGACCGCCGCCTTGATCTCGCTGATCAGCTTCGGGTCACTCATCCGCGCCACGCCGCCGAACTTCCGGATGTCGGACGGCACCCGCTCGAGCGCCATCACGGCCACGGCGCCCGCCTCCTCGGCGATCTTGGCCTGGTCGGCGGTGACGACGTCCATGATCACGCCGCCGCTGAGCATGCGGGCCAGGCCGACCTTGGTGGTCCAGGTGGACCTCTCGATGGTGGTCATACGCCGACGGATTGTACTCGCGCGCGCCCACGACCACGAGTGCGGCGCCTGGGGCGACCGGGTCGGATTTTCCTGGGCGATAACAAACGGACGTCGCCTGCCTGTCGCACCGCCTCGAAATGCCACATTCGATGTGTCACGGCGTCTGGCCACGTTCGCAAATTGCGTACGGCGCACGTTCTGGCGCAAGTTTTGGCACCGGAGTGCCGAGCATCGTCCGTTCGTTATCGCCTGTGTAAGAGCCGGGCCTCTCGCATGTGGTGCATGGCGGTCAGGCCGATCCGCTCACGGCGATCTCGGGCCAGATGCCGAATGCCCGCCGCTGCACGAGGGTGCGCCCGGGGCGCCGCCGGGGCTTCAGATCGCGCGCGACTTATTGGGGCACCGCTCCGAGCCGGGCGGAGCGGGCGTTGTGTCCGGCGAGGCTATCCCGGTCCGACGCATCCCGCCAGGACGTCTCCGTGCTGGCGAGGCTTGGAACGCTGTCCCATGGCGCGTCAAGCGCAAGCACCCGCCCCTTGCGCCAGGCCGCGTCGATGAGTCGCCGCGCGGGATCGGTGACCTCAAGCATTCTGCCCACCCCCATTGCACGCGGCATGCCGCACAGGGCGGCGGTCCGCATGAAAGGCCACGGACCGGGGCGTGTCGCGAGCGTGGAGCAACGTTCGGCTATCATCGGTCTCGCTGGGAGGCTCAGGCGTGATCAACGCACCCGTGCTCGTCCTCAATCAGAATTACGAGCCCCTCAACGTCTGCGACATCAGGCGTGCTTTCCGCCTGCTCGGCGCCGAGAAAGCCGAGCTGATCGAGCGCAACCACCAGGTCATCCACACGCCCACCCTTGCGATCGACGCACCGTCGGTGATCCGGCTCCAGTACCACATCAAGCGGCCGCGCCCCAGGGTCAAGCTGAGCCGCCGCGAGGTGTTCGCGCGCGACCGCAACATGTGCCAGTACTGCGGCACGATGAGCCGCGACCTGACCATCGACCACGTGACGCCGAAGCATCGCGGCGGACGCCACGAATGGGAGAACCTGGTCGCCGCCTGCCGCGGCTGCAATCACCGCAAGGGAAGCAAGACGCTGGCCGAGGCGCGCATGCACCTGCTGCGCGAGCCGCGCGCACCGCGGGCCGACGTGCGCTATCTGTACGGTTCGTACCTCAACGACGAGCGGAACGGCGCCTGGCGCAACTACCTCTTCCTGGCGCCCGAGCGAGGCCGCTGAGGCCCGCCGTCGCCACTGCCGGCAGGATGGCCGGACCGATGGACGGCCGAACCGATGCGTGAGGGTCGGCCCATCCGTGAGGGTCAGCCCGATGCCTGACGGTCAGCCCATGCATATCGAACTGCCCAACAGCGTCCGGTCTGTGCTGGCGCAGCTTGCGGAGGCGGGGCTGGAGGCCGCGCTGGTGGGCGGCAGCGTGCGCGACCTGGTGAGCGGCTCTCGCCCGCTCGACTGGGACGTGGCGACGGCCGGGCCGCCGGAGCAGGTGGCGGCCCTTTTCCCTGGATCAAGTTGGGAAAATCGCTTCGGAACCGTGACGGTGCTCGGCGAGCCGGAGGTGCAGATCACCACCTATCGCCACGAGGGGCCCTACCACGATCGCCGCCGGCCGGCCCATGTCCGCTGGGGCCAGTCGCTTCTCGATGACCTGGCGCGGCGCGACTTCACCGTCAACGCCATGGCCTGGTGGCCGACCAACCTCGCCGCCGGGGAGGGCCTGCTTGTCGATCCCTTCGACGGAGAGGACGACCTCGAGGAGGGCATCCTGCGCGCCGTGGGCGACCCGGCCGAGCGCATCGACGAAGATGCGCTGCGTATGGTGCGGGCCGTCCGCTTCGCCGGCCGCCTGGGCCTGCAGCTGGATGCGGCGACGGAGGCGGCGATTCGGGAGCGCGCCGGGACGGCGGCCTCGCTCTCCGGGGAACGGGTCCGCGACGAGCTGCTGGGCATACTGGCCGCCACCCCGCCGGCCGATCCGCCGAGCAAGTCCCTGCGATTGATGGAGCGGCTGGGCCTCCTGGGGGTTCTCCTCCCCGAGCTGGTGGCCCTGCGCGGCATCCCGCAGGCGAAGGCGATCTCCGGCGACGCCCTGGACCACTCGCTGCTGACGGCCGATGCGTTGCCCTCGAATCGGCCGCTGCTGCGCATCGCCGGCCTGCTGCACGACGTGGGCAAGGCGACCACGCTTGCCGATGGCCACTTCATCGGTCACGAGGTGCAGGGCGCGGAGCTGGCGTCGGCGGTCCTCGGCAGGCTGCGACTGCCGCGCGTCGACGCAGCGCGGATCGTTCGCCTGGTCCGTCACCACATGTACGCCTACACCCCCGAATGGACCGATGCCGCCGTGCGGCGCTTCATCCGTCGTGTGGGGACCGACCTGCTGGACGACCTGTTCGCGCTGCGTCAGGCCGACAACACCGCGTCCGGGGCTCGTGAGCCTTCACGGGGCGGCCTGGCGGAGCTGCGGGCACGCGTCGATGCGGCCCTGCTGGAGGATCCGCTGCAGCAAGGCCAGCTGGCGATCGACGGAGGGGACCTGCAGGCCGAGCTCGGGATCGCCCCGTCGCCGATGATCGGTGAACTGCTTCGCGGGCTGTTGGAGGCGGTGCTGGACGATCCGTCACTGAACCAGCGGGACCGCCTGCTCGGTCTTGCCCGCCAATGGATGACGGCCGGCGGTGCGCCCACGCACCGGCCAGGCGGCGAGCTCGGGAGCAACGAAGCGGTAGACGATGGACCCGCTGCTACAATCGGCGGTCCCGGGGCAGTGCCCATCCAGTCTCGGGACTCCGGCCCACAAGGAGGAACCCGCACCTCATGACCGCCATCGGGCGCCGTGCGGCGCGGCTCGAGCACCGGCTCACCCGCCCCGCCGCGTCGCTCGCCGAGCTGGATTCGGCGGTGGCACTGGCCCTCGAGCACGATTGCGTGGCGCTGACCGTCAACCCCTGGCTGGTCAAGGCGGCGAGGCGGGCGCTGGGCAGGTCACGGATGCGCCTGGGGACGGTCATCGGCTTCCCCAGCGGCGCCCAGATTCTGGCCGTCAAGGCGTTCGAGGCCAGCAAGGCGCTCGAGCAGGGCGCCAACCAGATCGATTTCGTGCTGAACGCCGGCGCGCTCTTCTCCGACGAGGACGAGGTCGTCTTCAACGACATGCTGGCGGTGATCGACATGGCGCATTCGGCGCTGGCGGTTGCCGGGGTCATCGTGGAGGCGGAGCCGATGCCAGACGACATGGTCAGCCGCGCCTGCCGCATCGCGGAGCGAGCGGGCGCCGATTACGTCGTGACCTCCGCCGGTGAGACGCCGGCGCGCCGCACCGTCCAGCGCGTGGCGCTGCTCCGCGACAGCGTGGGCCCGCGCGTAGAGGTCAAGGCGGCCGGCCGCTTCCGGATGCTCGGCGACGTGCGCGCCGCGGCATCGGCCGGTGCATCGCGCGTCTCGGCAGAGCTGACGTCCGAGCTGGCGGCAGCGGCCCGCGCCGCCTTCGCTAGCAGGGCAGACCTTCCGCCGCAGCCGGTGGAGCAATCAAATCCCCGCCCGCGAGCCGTTGCCTCGCGGGCAAGCTGAACGGGCAGGGGAGGGCACCGCATTGCGCATCCTGGCGGTCGGCGGGGCCGGCTACATCGGATCCACCAGCGTCGAGGCCCTGGTGGAAGCCGGCCACGAGGTCTCCGTCTTCGACGACCTGTCCACCGGGCATGCCGCCAGCGTCGCCAAGCCCGCCCGCCTGGTGCGGGGGACCATCCAGGATCGCCCGCGACTGATGTCGCTGCTGCGGGAACACAAGATCGACGCGGTCCTGCACTGCGCGGCCAAGTCCCTGGTCGGCGAGAGCATGGCGGACCCGGCGCTCTACTACCGCCACAACGTGACCGGCGGCGTCGCCATGCTGGAGGCGATGCGCGACGCGGGCGTGACGCGCCTGGTCTACTCGTCCACGGCCGCGGTCTACGGCGAGCCTCGCCGCGTCCCGATCGCCGAGGCCGACCGCACCGAGCCGATCAACCCGTATGGCGCAACCAAGCTCGCATTCGAGGGCGCCATGCGCTGGTTCGCGGCCAGCCATGACTTCCGGGCCATCAGCCTGCGCTACTTCAACGTGGCCGGCGCCACGAAGCGCAACGGCGAGGATCATGAGCCGGAGACTCACCTCATCCCGGTCGTGCTGCGAGTGGCTGCCGGCGAGGCGAGCCACGTCCAGATCTACGGGCAGGACTACCCCACGCCGGATGGCACCTGCATCCGGGACTTCGTCCACGTGCGCGACCTGGCGGCCGCGCACCTGCTGGCGCTGGAGGCGACCGGGGAGGGCGACCCCTCGCTGGAGGTCTACAACCTCGGCTCGGCGGCCGGCTTCAGCGTGCGGGAGGTGGTCGAGGCGGCGCGCAAGGTCACCGGTCGTGCCATTCCGGCCCGCGTCCTGAAACGCCGTACCGGCGACCCGCCGGTGCTCGTCGCCTCTTCGCGCCGAGCGCGCCGCGAGCTGGGCTGGCACCCGGAGCACAGCAAGCTGGACGAGATGCTGGCCGATGCCTGGGCATGGCGCATCAACCATCCGTCCGGCTACGCGAAGGGGGCAGCGGTCGACGACAGCGCCGCGACGCCCTCCGGGCAGCGAGCACAGAACGGCGACCGCGGGGCAGCCGGCGAGCGGACCGCGCCGGGCGTCGGCCGGAAGGCGGCGCAACCCTCCCTGGGCTGAGCCGCGCCGGGTCCGGCGGTCGAGCTGGGCAGCCGAGGGGGACGTGCTAGCATCGGCCCAAGGAGAACCGTTTGCCAGAGACTCACGCCCGCCCGGCGCGCCGTCGACCGCGCGCCGCCAGCCGGGCCGGCGCCGCCGGGGACGGGGCGCCACCATCGACCGAATCCTCCGAGGAGTCGCCGCTGCTGGCGGCCGTGCTCGCCGCCCAGAAGGGCTATCGCTTCGGCGACATCGAGCTGCCGCCGACCATCGCCCGGGCCATCGAGAAGATGGGCTTCGTCGAGCCAACGGAGGTCCAGGCACGCGCCATCGGCCCGCTGCGCAGCGGCAAGGACCTCATCGGCCAGGCGCAGACCGGGACCGGCAAGACCGCCGCTTTCGGTATCCCGATCGTCGAGAAGGTCGACCCCACCGGCCGGTACGTCCAGGCGCTGGTCCTGACGCCCACCCGCGAGCTGTGCGTGCAGGTCACCGAGGAAATCCGCCGCATCGGCGCCTTCCGCAACGTGGGTTCGGTGGCCATCTACGGCGGCTCGAGCATGGATCGCCAGATCAGCGCGCTGAAGCGCGGCGTGCCGGTGGTGGTCGGCACCCCGGGTCGGGTGCTCGACCTGATCCGGCGTGGCGAGCTGCGGCTGGATCGGGTCAACACCGTCATCCTGGACGAGGCGGACCGCATGCTGGACATGGGCTTCATCGTCGACGTCGAGACGATCCTGGCCCGATGCCCACGCAACCGGCAGACGGCCCTCTTCAGCGCCACCATGCCGTACGCCATCCTGCGCATTTGCGATCGGTTCATGGACCGCAACGCCGAGCACATCGTGGTGCGGCCGGAGGCTCGCGCGGTCGAGACCGTCCGCCAGCTGGTCTACTTCGTGGCGGAGCAGGACAAGGTCCGCGCCCTGCTGGAGCTGACTGATGCATTCGGCTTCGACCGGCTGCTGGTCTTCCGCCATACCCAGATCGGCGTCGACAAGCTGGCGCTGACGCTCAAGCGGCGCGGCAAGAACGTGGCGGCCCTGCACGGCGGCATGAGCCAGCGCGAGCGGACGCGCACGCTGGCCGATTTCAAGGCGGGGCGCATCCAGTTCCTGGTGGCAACCAACGTCGCCAGCCGCGGCCTGGACATCACCGACCTGCCCTACGTGGTCTCCTACGACATCCCGGAGGATGCGGACACGTACATCCACCGGATCGGACGGACTGGTCGCGCCGGGAAGGAGGGCACCGCCATCACCTTCGTCGGCGAGTGGGACCTGGATGCCTGGGAACAGATCCGCCAGGAGGTCGGCTCGGAGGTCGAGGAGGGGCAGCTGGACCTGTACGCGCCGGGCAGCTGAACGGATCAGCGGCCACGGCATGGCGTTGCTGTCACCTGCCTGTCCTGACGACCATAGATAAGGAACGGCGCCTCACAACGCGCTGGGTCTGCGTCAGCTGAGCACGAGTCGCGCCGCAGGAGCCACTCACAGCGCGAAACGATCCGCCTACGGTCGTCAGGACAGGTATTTGACGATTGCGGCGGCTCGCTCGTGAACCGATGCAAAGCTGGTGGGTGCTACGCTTGAGCCCCAAGCCTGAATGCCGAGTTTCACCCTCGGAGGAGGCCAGCCGGTGACGACCACATCGTCCGCACCGCCGGAATCGGCGCTCGACGAGAAGGGCCTCGTCGAGGTGCGCAGAGTCGGGAACGCCGACCTGATGGTGGGCATCCCGAGCTTCGGCAACGCCGAGACGATCGGCTACGTCGTGCGCGCTGCCACGGCCGGGATGGTGCAGTACTTCCCGGACCTCAAGCCGATCATGGTGAACAGCGACGGCGGCTCGCCGGATGACACGCCGCGGGTGGCGGTCAGCACCGAGAGCCCCGACTACATCGAGAAGATCATCCTCATCAGCCCGCGCCACAAGCTGCAGCGCATCAGCTTCACGTACCAGGGCATCAGCGGCAAGGGGACCGCCGTACGCGCCCTGTTCGAGGTCGCGCGCGAGCTCAAGGCCAAGGCGTTCGTCATGGTCGACTCGGACCTGCGCAGCATCGTGCCGGAGTGGATCGAGCTGCTGGCGGGGCCCATCCTCAAGGGCGGCTACGACTTCGTGGCGCCCATGTACGCGCGCTTCAAGTACGACGGCACGATCACCAACAACATCGCGTACCCGCTGACCCGCGCCCTGTACGGCGCCCGCATCCGGCAGCCGATCGGCGGGGAGTTCGCGGTATCGGGCGACCTCGTGCAGCGCTACCTGGAGCTCGGAACCTTCGACGAGCTGACGGCGCGCTTCGGGATCGACATCTGGATGACCCACTCGGCCATCAACGAGGGCTATGCCGTCTGCCAGGCACGCCTGGGCGCCAAGATCCACGACGCCAAGGATCCGGCTTCCGACCTGGGACCGATGTTCCGGCAGGTGGTGGGCACCCTCTTCCGGCTGGCCGCCGTCTACGAGGACCGATGGCTCCGGGTACGTGGCTCGCACGCCATCCCGGAGTACGGGTTCGAGCGGGTAATCGCCCCGGAGGTGATCGACGTCAACCACGCCAAGCTGGTCGACAACTTCGAGAGCGCCCGGCTGGCGCAGCGGCAGGTGTGGGACGCGATGCTGGCCGCCGAGCAGTTCGAGCGCGTCATGTCGCTGGAGGTGCCGGACGATCCGGCCAGCTTCCACTTCCCGGCCGAGCTGTGGATCCGTTGCCTCTACGACACGATGGTCGAGTTCCACCGACCCGGCGCCGATCGCGAACAGCTGCTGGCCGCGCTGACCCCGCTCTACTTCGCCCGGACCGCGGGCTTCATCGGCGAGACCTTGGAGATGACCACCGACCAGGCGGAGCGGGTGATCGACGCGCAGGCCCGCGAGTTCGAGGAGCTGAAGCCGTACCTGGTGGGGCGCTGGAAGGAGATGCGAGCCGGGGGCGGGGCCGCCGGCTGATGCCGACCCGTCGGCGCGCGCCATACCGCATCCTGCTGCCGCTGGCCAACCCACGCACGGCGCGCGACCTCGTTCGCATCGGTTCGGGCGTCAGCAACGGCCGCCCCACCGAGATCACCGCGTTGGGCATCGTCGAGGTGCCGGAGGGCGTCTCGCTGTCCGAGGGCGCCACCCAGGCACGCACCGCGCGTCGATTGCTGCAACGCGTGCTCGACTTCGGCGACGAGGAGCGGGTCGAGATCCGGACCATGGTACGCATCGGGCGGCGGGCGTCGGATGGGGTGATCGAGGCGGTCGGCGAGGAGGGGACCGACCTTGTCATCTTCGGCTGGGGCGGGCCGCCGTCGGCAGCCGCCGCCGCGAGGGCAGAGGCTGAGCGCGGAACGGTCCTGCCGCGCACGCCAGCGGTCTTCTCGCCGACCATCGACGCCGTCGTGCGCGAGTCGCCATGCGACATCGCGGTGGTCAAGCAGCGCGGCGGGGACGTGGTGCAGTCCCTCCTGGTCCCGGTGCGAGGCGGGCCCCACGCCGAGCTGGCGGTGCGCCTGGCCGGCGACCTGGGCAAGCGCTTCAACGCCCAGGTGGCGGTGCTGCACATCGTGCCGAAGGGGATCGGCCAGCGCGCATGCCAGCGCGAGCAGGAGGCGCTCGACCGCTTCGTGGCCGAGCACGGCGGCAGCAAGCGGGTGCGCGGGATCCTGCGCGAGGCGACGTCGGTGCGAAGCGCCATCATCCGCGAGGCCGCCAGCCATGACCTGGTGGTGATGGGCGCATCGGCCCAGCCGTCGAACGCGGCGCCGGACGGCCGCTTCCTGTTCGGGACCGTCGCCGAATCCGTGGCATCCAAGGCCAAGCCGACCGTGATCGTGGTCAAGACGAAGCAGAAGCTGGGAACGGCCACCTTCGAAGAGCTGCGCTCGGCCGAGGGCACGCTGGCCGCAGCCGACGCCTACGTGGAGCACAGCCGCGCACTGCCGACCATCGTCGACCGCTGGTTCGCCGAGAACACGTTCCACGCGTCCGAGTTCCGGGACATCCGGCGGCTGGTGGAGCTCAAGGAGAAGCAGGGGCTGACGGTGAGCGTGGGGCTCCCCGCGCTCAACGAGGAGAAGACGATCAGCCTGGTCATCCGTCGCGTTCGCGGGGCGCTGATGGAGCGCATGCCGTTGATCGACCAGCTGGTCGTGGTCGACTCCGACTCCCAGGACCGCACCGCCGAGATTGCCGCAGAGCTGGGCGTGCCGGTCTTCCGCCACTCCGCCATCCTGCCCGAGCTCGGCAGCCACGTTGGCAAGGGGGAGGCGCTGTGGAAGAGCCTGCACGTGCTCGACGGCGACATCGTGGCCTGGATCGACACCGATATCAGCAACATCCAGCCGCGCTTCGTCTACGGCCTGCTCGGTCCCCTGCTCCGCGAGCCGCGCATCCAGTACGTGAAGGGGTTCTACCACCGGCCGATCCGTCAGGGAGACAAGCTGATCTCGGAGGGCGGTGGGCGGGTCACCGAGCTGATGGCGCGACCGCTCATCAACCTGTTCTTCCCGGAGCTGTCCGGCATCATCCAGCCGCTGTCCGGGGAGTACGCCGGCCGTCGGGCCCTCCTCGAATCGGTGCCGTTCTACACCGGCTACAGCGTGGAGATCGGGCTGCTGATCGACATCCTGGAAGCGGTGGGCCTGTCGGCCGTCGGCCAGGTCGACCTGGAGCGGCGCATCCACCGCAACCAGCCGCTGGGCAACCTCTCCCAGATGTCCTACGTGATCCTGCAGGGCGCCATCCGCAAGCTGGAGGACCGCCACCGGATCGAGCTGCTGACCGAGGTCGGTCGCGGCATGAAGCTGATCAACCAGGAGAAGGACCGATTCAACCTCGAGGTCCGCGAGATCGGCGATGCCATGCGACCGCCCATGCGCACCATCCCCGCCTACCAGGAGCATCGGCGCTCGATGAAGCGATGATCCCGTCCACCGTCCGGAACCAGAGTGGAGGAGAGCATTCATGACCAGCCCGGAGGGCTTCAAGCCGGGGACCATCGTCTGGCAGGACCTGACGGTCGGTCCGGCTGAGCAGATTCGCGACTTCTACCAGCAGGTCATCGGCTGGGATGCCCAGCCGCACGACATGGGTGACTACAACGACTTCGACATGGTCGCCCCCTCGTCGGGGACCCTGGTGACGGGCATCTGCCACGCGCGCGATACGAACGCCAATGTTCCGCCGGCCTGGCTCCTCTACTTCGCCGTGGAGGACGTCGACGCCAGCGCGGCGCGCTGCGCGGAGCTCGGGGGCGCGATCCTCGATGGTCCGCGGGAGATGGGTGGCGGGCGCTTCTGCGTCATTCGCGACCCCGCGGGCGCCATCTGCGCCCTGTACCGTCCGCCGGCTGGCCCGGTGTGAGCCATCGCTCGCTGCGGGTCGTCGTCGCGCCCGACTCGTTCGGCGGCGCCCTCGGCTCCGCCGCGGTGGCCGACGCGATCGCCAGCGGCTGGCTTCGGGTGCGGCCGGACGACACCATCCGTCGCGCGCCGATGGCCGATGGTGGCGAGGGAACGCTGGAGGCGCTGGCCGTCGCGCTTGGGGATCGCGTCGAGCGCCGAACGGCGGCCACGGTCGACGCGCTCGGCAGGCCAATCGAGGCCGAGTGGCTGCTGCTCGACGATGGCGATGCGTTCATCGAGATGGCGGCAGCCTCGGGCCTCGCCCGCCTCACGGCCGATGAGCGCACTCCGGACGCTGCTCGACGGGCCTCAACCTCAGGCACCGGCGAACTGGTGCGCGCCGCCGTGGACGCTGGCGCCGAGCGGATCATGCTCGGGCTCGGCGGCAGTGCCACGACCGACGGCGGCAGCGGCCTGCTCACCGCCCTGGGCCTTCGGCTGCGCGACGCGGAGGGCCAGGAGCTGCCGCCCGGTGGCGCCGCGCTTGCGCGGCTGGCGAGCGTGGAGCTGGATGGGCTGGATCCGCGACTGAAGGAGCTGCCCCTGACCATCGCCTCCGACGTCACCAATCCTCTGTGCGGTCCGATGGGCGCGGCCGCCACCTATGGCCCGCAGAAGGGCGCCGACGCGGCGGCCGTCCAGGAGCTCGACGCGGCGCTGGCCACCTGGGGAGATGCCATCGCGAAGGCCACGGGACGCTTCGTGGCGGACATCCCCGGTGCTGGCGCGGCCGGCGGCACGACGGCCGGCCTGCTCGGCTTCAGCGGGGCGCGGGTGCGCCCTGGCGTGGACGTGGTGGCCGAGCTGGTCGGGCTGGCCGAAGCGCTGGAGGAGGCGAACCTGGTCATCACCGGCGAAGGCCGGGCCGATGAGCAGACCCTATCCGGAAAGGCGGCGATGGGCGTCGCCGGCCTGGCACGCAGCCGGAACGCCCCGGTCGTCCTGCTGTGCGGTGCGCTGGGACCGGGAGCGGCTGCGCTCGAGGCAGCCGGCGCGTTTGCCGTGGTGCAGCCCATCGGCGATCGACCGACCAGCCTGGAAGAGGCGATGGCCGATACGGAACGGCTGCTTGCCAACGCTGCGGAGCGGGTCGCGCGGACGATGGAGATCGGGCTGGCGGTGGTGGAGCCATCTGCCTGATGGCGTCCTCCCGAAGCAGGGGTCCAAGCCCGCAGAAACGTGCCGCCGACCGTCGCAAGCGGCGCGCGCTGGCCGATGTGGCCCTGCAGCGGCTGGGAGAGCGCTACCAGCACCCGACCTGGGCTGGGCCGCGGCTCGATCCGGTGAGCGAGCTGGTGCTAACCGTCCTGTCGCAGAACACCGCGGACATCAACTCGTTTCAGCGCTTTGCGCGCTCGCTACCCTTCCTGGGACCAGGTGCTCGAGGCTCCGACCGACGAGCTGGAGGAGGTCATCCGCCCAGGGGGCCTGGGCCCGACAAAGTCACGGCGCATCCAGCACATCCTGGCCGAAGTCCACGCCGCTACCGATGGCAGCTGGGACCTCTCCTTCCTGGGCACGCGGCCGCTGGAGGAGGCGCGCAGCTGGCTG
>CBFGSY010000069.1:0-11909 GCA_965651545.1 uncultured bacterium
ATTCCCTCGAGAACGGCAGCCAGACGCTGGCCGTGGTCGCCACTGCCGGCCTGGGGGAGGTGGGCAGCCGTGTGACCGGGGCTGAGGATGTGCGCGATGTGGTCGGCCTGACCGATACCGGCCCGGCTGACGCGTGGTTCTGGTCGGCGCCGGTCGTCGGCCCTGACGACGGGTTCCTGCCGGGTGGCGCCCGGCGACTGGTCGAAGGCGCCGACACTGACACCGTCGATGACTGGGCGTTCGCCGACGATCTGCTCGGTCCAGCTAACACGCCAACGCCGGCCACGCCCTACAACGCACCGCCGGCCGCCGACTGCGGCCAGTCGCTCGTGACCGACGAGGGGATCGCCGCCTCCATCAGCGTATCGGCGACCGACCCCGACGGACGCGTCGTCCGCTTCAGCACTTCCAGCGCACCCGATCCGGGGACGATCCGTGTGAGCGGCGTCGTCGTCGCGCCCGCCGCCGGGGAAGCGGCCACCGCCCAGGTGGACGTCGGCGCGGGCACACCGCCGGGCAGCTATGCCGTGACGGTCACGGCCGCGAACGACGACACCGTGCCGCAGACCGCTGACTGCGTCCTGTCGTTGACGGTCAACGACCTCCCTGACCCGACACCGCAGCCGCAGCCGCCGGACCCGCCGGAGCCGGGCCCAACGCCCACCACCGCGGCGCTGTGGTCGATGGTCGACGACCTCGCGGGGACGCGCGCCCTGGCCGGCAAGCTGCACCTACTGTCGGGCAGGCTGGAGCAGATCGATCGGTTCCTGGCCAGCGGTCAGATGGCGGCGGCACGTGCGCAGCTGCAGGCGCTGGCCAATCAGGCGCACGGCCTCAGCCCGCGATGGCTTGGCGAGGAAGCGGCCGATGCGCTGATAGCGGAGGCCGATGCGCTGAGGGACGTGCTCGACAACTGAAACCGCTGGCGGCTGTCCGAAGACCGACATCCGGTTCATGACAAGTTCTGTCATGAACCATCGGTACTCTGTCGGCAGAGCCGACAGCAGAAGGGCAGGTAGCAGAGCCGATGTTTCCAAGCGATGAGCTCCTCCGCACGCTGCAGGATGATCGCGAGCGGGAGATGAGGGACAGGATCCGGGTGCGGCAGGTTGCGGGACCGCGACACCCGACCATCCGCTGGCGCTCCGGCCAGCCAGTCATTGGTCGCCAGGCGGAGAGGCGACTCGCCTAGCGGGCGCCGACATGGCGGGCGACAGCGCCGCTCGCCAGCGCGACCAGCCGCTCGCGCACCTGTGGCGGGTCCAGGACCTCGAGGTCCCCACCCAGTCCGAGGAGCCGTCCAGGCGCCTCCTCGGGCCAATCCACCTTCAGACGGAGCCGGGTCCAGCCATCTGGATCCGGCTCCTCGAGTATCTCGGCCTCGGCCAGCGCTCGGTTGCCCACGAAGTCGGCGAGGCTCCCCACCCGATCCGGCGCCACGCGCACCACCACCGGCAGGCGGGTGAGCTCGCGCTCGTACGCCGCGCTCGACTCCGTCCAGAAGGCCGCCAGGTCGAAGCCCTCGGGCCGCTCGAAGTGCTCGTCGGTGAGCACCGCCTCGGTGACTCGCGAGACCCGATACGTGCGCAGCTCACCCTCGAAGAGGGCCACCACGTACCAGGTGCCGGCCTTGAGCACGAGGCCCAACGGCTCCAGCACGCGGCCGACGCTCTGATCGCCTCTCTAGTACTCGATCGTGACCCGGCGCGACTCCCAGACACCCTCGGCCAGCGTGCTCAGGTGCGGCACCGGCTCGACGCCGCGAAACCATCCGGCCGCATCCAGGTAGAAGCGCTCGACGAGCCGCGATGCCCGCGCGCGCAGCTCCCCCGGCAAAGCGGCCAGGACCTTGAGCCTGGCTGCGGTCATCACGGTCCCGAGACCCAGCTCGGCGGCGGGGCCGGGCAGGCCCGACAGGAAGAGCGCCTCAGCCTCCTCGCCGGTCATGCCGGTCAGCCGCGTCCGGTAGCCATCGACCAGTTGCACGCCGCCATGCGGGCCGCGCTCCGCATAGATCGGCACGCCGGCCTCGCTCAGCGCATCGACATCGCGGTGGACGGTTCGCTCCGAGACCTCCAGCTCGCGCGCCAGCTCGGCGGCGGTCAGGCGGCCGCGCGTCTGCAGCAGCAGGAGCAGGGTGACCAGGCGGGAGGCGCGCATCGGTCCCACAGTATGGACCGATTCCTGCCAGTACGTGTCAGGTTTATCGGGTAGACCTCGCCATGGCGCCCAGCAGCTGGCTGACGAGCCGGGCCACGACCAGGGCCGAGATGCCATTCGCGTCCAGCGCCGGGACGAGCTCGGTGAACGCCGCGCCGGCCACGCGACAGCGGGCGGCGACGCCACGCACCAGCTCCCCGGCCTGCTGGTAGCTCAGCCCGCCGGGCGAGGCGCCACTGACCGCCGGCGCCACGGCTGGGTCCAGCCCATCGAGGTCGAAGGCAACGAAGGCCGATGCGCCGCGCGGCAGCTGCTCGATCAGCCACGGGACCCCGCGCTCGGCGAGCTCGCGCGCGGTGACCAGCAGATTGCCCGCCGCGCGGGCGTCGGCCACGTCGGCGACGCGGGCGCTGCCGACGCCACGTAGGCCGACCTGCACGATGCGCTCGACGTGGCCCATCTCCGAGGCGCGCCGCATCGGCGAGGAGTATCCGTCGCGCACCCCGGCCACCTGGTCGCGGAAGTCCAGGTGGGCATCTACCTGCAGCACGGTGAGCGGGCCGCGCTCGGCAAAGGCGCGCAAAACGGGGATGGGGATCGAGTCGTCGCCGCCCAGGACGATGGGCGTTGCTCCGGCATCCAGCACAGCCCGCACCGCCGCCTCGGCGGCGGCCGCATTGCCCGCTCCGTCATCTGGTGCGCCGGGGACATCGCCGGCGTCGAGCGTCCGGAAGCGGACGCCGGCGGGGATCATCGGTCCATCCAGGTCGAAGTCGTGGTGCTCGACGAAGCGGCCGAGCCTGAGCGAGCGGTCGCGGATGGCGGCCGGAGCATCGGCGCAGCCGGCGGTGAGACCTGGTGCGGGGTACGGGAAGCCGTGCGGAACGCCCAGGATGATTGCCTCGGCCTCATTCGCCGAGAGAGTCGAAGGGTCGGCAGCTGGCAGCCCCAGGAAGGTACCCGAGGTCACGTCACTGGCCTGCCGGCGCAGCTGGCACAGCGCCCGACCACGGTGACGTGCGACAGATCGACCTCGAAGCCATCCGCGCTGCGGAAGGCGTCGACGATGGCATCGGCCTGCGCGGCGCGGATCTCCCAGCGCTCGCCGCAGTCGGCGCAGTAGAGATGGCCGTGCTCCGTCTGCGGCCCCACGTGGAACTCCTCGCGGCCATCGGCGGCATGACCGTGGCGGACGAGGCCCAGCTGCTCCAGCACGTCGAGCGTGCGGTAGACCGTGGACGGGATCGTCTGCGGATCGCGCGCACGGCAGCGCTCGATCAGCTCCGCGCCGGTGATGTGGCCATCGGTCCTGGACAGCACCTCGACCACCGTGCGGCGCTGCGGCGTCCAGCGCATGCCACGCCGATGGAACTGCTCGCGCACGGCCGACCACGGCTCGGGGAGTGATTCAACGCGCCTCATCTGCCGTTCAGTATACGGACCGTCTCGCTACTGCAACGTCTTGCAATAACGGTGCACTGACCCTAGACTGGACCGCATCCTCGGAGGGACCGATGGCTGAGATCCTCGCGCTGGCAGGCTTCGGCTTCCTGCTCGGCATGCGCCACGCGACCGACGCCGACCATGTCATCGCGGTGACCACGATCTTGTCGCGAACCAGGAAGTTCGTGCACAGCACCGTCATCGGGGCGCTCTGGGGGTTGGGCCACACCATCACCGTGGTCGTGGTTGGCTTTCTGATCATCGTCTTCGGCGTCGTCATCCCGCCGCCCGTTGGGCTGGCGCTCGAGTTCGGCGTGGCGCTGATGCTGATCCTGCTGGGAATCCTCAACCTGACCGGCGCCATGCGCCGGCTGACCGAGCGCCTCACCCCGCCGGCACCACTGCACGGCCACGACCACGAGCACCGGCACGCGCACGAAGAGGGCGGCGAGCCACATGCCCATGGGCACGCCCACCTCCACGGACACGGCAGCGATCCCGGCCTGGTCGCCACCTTCGGGTGGTACCAGCTGCTGCGCCCGCTGGCGATCGGGCTGGTTCACGGGCTGGCAGGCTCCGCGGCGGTCGCGCTGCTGGTGGTCGGTGACCTGGCGATCAGGGACAGTGGCGCGGCCATGATCTTCCTGGTGATCTTCTCCGCCGGCGTCGCGGCCGGCATGGCGGTGCTGACCACCCTCATCGGCCTGCCATTCATGGTCTCGCGCACCCGGTCCGAGCGGATCAACCGCTGGCTGACGGTCGGCGCCGGCGCGCTGTCACTCGCCTTCGGCCTCTACCTGGCCTACCAGATTGGCTTCGTGGACGGCCTCTTCACCGGCAATTACCACTGGGAGCCGGCCTAGCTCCGCACCGACTTCACGGGGCTTGCAGGCCACCGTAGACTGCTCCGCATCCGGCTCAAAGGCCGATGGCGACCATCCACTCGAGGAGCTGACACCACATGCAGACCTGGCGCTTCCTGCTGGCCGCTTCAGCCGTCGTCTTCATCCTCGGGGTGGTCCTGCAGTTCTTCCTGATCGGACTCGGACTGCCCCAGCTGGGAGGCAGCGGTGACACGAGCCTGCACATCAATGTCGGCTACTGGCTGCCGATCGTGCCGCTGCTGGCGCTGGTCCTATGCTGGCCCGCGCGGGCCGGAGGCCGCACCGCCCTGCTGGTGGCCGTCCTCTTCGTTGACACCTTCGTCCAGGGGATCCTGCCGCCGCTGGGCGACAGCCTCCCGCTGATCGGCGCGCTTCATCCGGTGAATGCGCTGGTCCTCATGGGGCTCGGCGGCTTGGTGCTGCGCCGCACGCTCGCCCTTGCGCGGGCCACGGCGCCCGCCGATGAGGCCGGCAGCCCGGCCCCCGCGACCACCGCGCAGTAGCACGCGGGGCGAGGAGCAGGACCGTGGACTGGTATCCGTGGATCAAGCTGCTGCACGTGGTGGGGGCGTTCGGTTTTGTGCTGGCCCATGGCGCGTCGGCGATGGCCGCCGTACGGATCCGCAGCGAGCGCGAGCCGTCGCGGGTCGCCGCCCTGCTGGACCTTTCGGGCACCAGCCTCGGGCTGATGTACATCTCGCTGCTCGTGCTGCTGGCTGGCGGCATCTGGGCAACGTTCGTGCGTGGGTTCTGGGGAGAGCTCTGGATCTGGGCTGCGATCGCCGTGCTGGTGATCCTGGTGGCGGCGATGTATCCGCTCGGCTCCGTGCACTACGCCAACGTGCGGCGCGCCGTCGGCATCAAGCCCTACAGCGATCCGAAGGATGCTCCGCCGCCCACGCCGGCAGCGCCAGCAGAGCTGGAGGCTCTGCTGACGTCGAACCGGCCGTTCCTGCTCGCCGCCATCGGCGGCATCGGGCTGCTCGTCATCCTGTGGCTGATGGTGGTGAAGCCGTTCTAGGCGGTCGCCCCCGCTGACTGGGGCACCTCGATGTGAAGCGGCGCCCCGGTCTCGACCAGGGTCTTCAGACCAGACAGGATCATCGGCCAGCCGCCCCTGACTGACTCGTAGGTGGCGTTCTCGGTCGCGAAGCCATCGTGGGTGACTGCCAGCAGGCAGGTCTCGCTGCCCATCGGCGTGATCTCCCAGGTCACGGTGGTGGGCGGATCGTCGTTCGCCTCCCATCGCGTGGAGAAGGAATGGACCAGCCGCCGCGGTGGGTCGACCTCCAGCACCTCGCCGTCGATGTCCAGGCTTCCGTCCGGCTGCTTGTAGCGGAGCGGCGAGCCGATCCGGAAGTCGGACTCGATCTCGGACCCGAAGTAATAGACCGCGGTCAAGGCCGGGTCGGTGATGGCCTGCCAGAGTCGCTCGGGAGTGGCCCTGATGTAGACCTCGAAGACGTGCTGCGGAGCGCTCATCGTTGAAGTACCTCCTGCCGGTCAGCTGTTGCGGCCGGCCATCTCCTCGACCGGCGCCTGGATGTTGAGTGGCTCCCCCGTCTCGAGCAGCGTCTTGAGGCCCGACAGGATCGGGCTCCAGCCGTTGCCCACCGAGCGGTAGGTGCTGGTTTCTCCGTCGAAGTCGTCGTGCGTGAGGCGCAAGAGGCATGCCTCGCCCATCGGCGCGATCTCCCAGGTGCAGCGTGACGGTCGCTCCGACACCTGCTCCGGGTCCTGGGTGAAGTGGAAGGTATGGACCAGCCGCCGCGGCGCGTCCGCCTCGACGATCTCGCCCTCGATGGTCACCGTGCCATCGGTCCAGGTGTATGTGATCGGGTCCCCCGTCCGCCAGCTGGAGGCGACGCGGGTGTCGTGGTAGTAGCGCTGGGTCAGGTCCGGGTCGGTGAGCGCCTGCCAGAGGCGCTCGGGCGAGGTCCTGATGTATGTCTCGTAGACGTGCTTGGGTGGTGGCATCGGCCGGGCCTCCAGGTGGCTCTTGAGATCGACCATGGCCGTCGTCCATGGCTGGGCGTAGCGGCTGATCCAGCGGTCCGCGATCAGCTGGATGGGAACCGGGTTGAGGAAGTGGAGCTTGCGGCGCCCGTCGCGGCGGGTCGTCACGAGGCCGGCAGCCTGCAGGATCCGCAGGTGCTTCATGACGCCGAAGCGGGTCATCCCCGGCAGCGTCCCCTCCAGCTCGCCGAGTGCCTGGCCATCACGCTCGCGGAGCGCATCGAGGAGGCTGCGGCGGTTCGGGTCCGCCAGCGCCCTGAAGACATCCTCAAGATCCACGCGGTCGATATTAGGTGACCGGTTGGTCACATGTCAAGATCTTGTCGCCCTCGCCAGGGAGCGTGCGCTCCGAAAATTCCCATGGGGTGGGAGTAACGGCAAAGAAACGCTCGCTACTTGGTCGGATTTCCCGCCGGGCGGGAATCGGCGACATGAATCGGCCTTTTTCGGGCTCGTTCGACCTCTTCTTGTCCGTTACTCCCGTGGGGCGAGAATCGGTGACAGGAATCGGCCTATTTCGGGATCGTTCGACCTCTTCTTGTCCGCTACTCCCGTGGGGCGGGAATCGGCGACGTGAGGGCCACGCTCAGCTCAGGGCCTCCGGATCCAGGAGGTAGGTCGTCATCGGTCCCTTGCCCTTGACCTCGACGCCCTGGCGGACCTGCCACGGAAAGCCGTCGCCAAGGAGTCGCAAGGTCGCCTCGGTCACCTGGATGCAGCCGGGCACGCCGCTGGACTCCATGCGCGAGGCGGTGTTCACCGTATCGCCCCACAGGTCATAGCTGAACTTTCGACGGCCGATCACCCCCGCCACCACCGGCCCGGTGGCAATCCCGGTCCGGATCTGGAGCCGATGGCCGTCGAGCGGCGGCTGCATGTCCGCCGCTCGGTGCATGGCGATCGCCATCTCGAGGACCACGCCGGCGTGGTCCGGTCGCGGCTCGGGCGCGCCCGCGACGACCATGTAGGCATCGCCGATCGTCTTGATCTTCTCGAGCCCGAGGCGCTGGGCCAGAGCGTCGAACGCGGAGAAGAGGTTGTCCAGCACTTCGACCACGCGCTGCGGCTCGACACGCTCAGAGAAGGGCGTGAAATCGACGACGTCGCTGAAGATGACGCTGACCTCGAGATAGTGATCGGCGATGACCTGCTCGCCGCCGTGCAGCCGTTCGACGATCGCTTGCGGCAGGATGTTCAGCAGCAGCGACTCCGAGCGAGCCTTGGCCGCGACCCGTTCGCCGTCGATGAAGACGACAAGGCCCAGCGCGATGGCACAGGTCACGATCACGTTGACCGCGTACAGGCCGATCCCCATGCCCGCGGGAATCGGTGAGGCGAACTCCCGCCAGAGCGGGTCCGTCACCGTCGCCCATAGGACCAACGCGACGACGGCGAGGAAGGCTGGGAGGGCCGCCCGCCGGCCGATCAACAGGACGGCGCCGATCGGCGTAAGGATGACGTAGACGAGGTTGCCATTGGACTGTTGCATGCCGCCCAGGGTCACAACGCCTGAGGCGATCGTGGTCATGCCGATGGCGATGATCGCCACGACCACCGAGCGCAACCGGCCGGTCCGGTGGAACGCAGCGAGCGCGATGAGCTGCGCCGCGATCTGGCCGACACTGAAGGCGAGTACGACAGGGCGGTCGGCGGCGATGGCCAGGGCCGCGTAGAAGGAGCCGGACACGATCAGGGAAAGGACCACCGCGACCGCGGTCCGCTTGCGAATGCGCAGGTCCGCGTCGTCGCCTGGGCGCCTGCCGACGTCCAGGAGGGACCACAGGCTGACAGGCCCCCTCGCTTGTGGCGCTCGGGAGCCACCCTCGCTCATGCTCGCGTGAGGGTAGCTGCCGCCGCCTCTTCCGGCGTGGGACGGGCGCGGAACAGAGCGTAAAGCGACAGGTCGTAAGCCGTCTTCAGGATGCCGCCGGCGATGAGCGGCGCCCCGATGCCCAGCGGCACGAGCAGCGTGCCGGCCAGCGCCGGGCCGAGCATGTGACCGGTGCTCCGCGTCAGTGATGTGATGCCGGCCGTGGCCGTGCGTTCCTCGGGATCGACCACGGCCATGGTATAGGCCTGCCGCGCGGGCACGTCCATCGAGGAGAGCGCGGCGCGCGCCAGCACCAGGGCAACCGCCAATGGCAACGTGGGAGCCATCGATGCGCCGATCAGGAACAGATTGGCCGGCATGTGACTGAAGACCATGGTCCGGATGAGCCCGATACGTCCCGCCAGCAAAGCAGCGACCGGGAAGGAGAGGGCCGCCAGCACATTGCCCGCCGCGAACAGCAGGCCTACGCCACCCGCCGCGGCATCGAAGCGCTCCGCGAACCAGAAGGCCAGGTAGCTCTGCACAACGAACCCGCCGGCCAGCGCATCCACGCTGAAGAGGCCGGCCAGGATGGCGACCGTGCCGCGCGAACGGCCGATGGCGAATCCGCGCTCGAGTCGGACCCCTACCTCGACCCGTCGGTCGAGGCCAAGGCTCAGGACGGTGCTCACCACACCTGCCGCCGCATAAACGACGAACGCGGGCGTGTACACCGCGGCGCCCTCGAGGTTCAGCCACTGGCCGATTGCCACCATCGGCCCGACGCTCAGCGCTCCCAGGGCTCCGGCGCCGGCGGCAAGCAGGTTGTACAGCGCGAAGGCCGAGGTCGCCTGGCCTGCCGGCAGCGTCTGTGGCAGCGCGGCCTGGTCGACGCTCTGCAACCCGGTCGACTCACTGCTGTTGACGGCCACCATGCCTGACAGGCCGATGAGCCCCAGCAGCACGGGGTTGGCACCGACCAGCGGGATGACCGCCGAGAGCAGCATGAGCCCGGAGCCGATGACCAGCAGCCGCCTGCGCCCGATGCGATCGCCCCACGCGGCGATGACCAGGGTCAGGCCGAGCGTCCCGGCCAGGGCCGCCGACAGGACGAGGCCGATCAGCTCCCCGGGAAGCTCAAGCGCCGCCAGGTAGAGGCCCAGCACGACGGCGTTCAGGCCGAAGGCGAAGCCGCGGAACACCTTGGCCGCCATCAGCCGCCAGCCATTGGCGTCCAGCTCGGGAAGAAGCCGCCTCACGCGGCCAGTATCGCGCTACAGGTAGCGGACCTCGTCGGTCTCGGTGCTCTCCACCGCGTGGGCGCAGGTCGGGCAGAACCAGCGTGCCTCCATCGGCGTGCCGCAGGCCACGTGGCGCAGCGGCTCGGCCTCGCGCGCCACGCGAGAGCCCCAGTCGGCAAGCAGGCGCAGCGCGCCCGCCAGCTCGGCACCCTCCGGCGTCAGCTCGTAAACGTAGCGCGGTGGGCGCTCGGAGTAGGGCGTTGAGCGCACCACGCGCTCCGACTCGAGGCGCCGTAGCCGGTCGGCCAGGATGTTCGGCGCGATCCCGGGGATGGCCTGCGAAAGTTCCGAAAAGCGTCGAGGGCCGGGGAGCAGCGCCTCGACCAGCAGCAGGCTCCATCGGTCTCCCACCCGCTCTAGGGCAGCCGCCAGTGGGGAGGGAGCGGAGGCCATGGCGGGATCGTACGGCATCGGCTTCATCGGCCTTGACATCCGCCCCACGAGTAGTAACTTGCGCATTGCAAGTCACACCCTAGCATGCGAGCCCACACCTGGGCGAGGAACTGGAGGAAACGATGGGTCCGATCGAGGATCTGGGCAAGGCAATCAACGGCATCGCGGAGGGCGCCGGTCGCTCGACGGTGGGCATCGGCAACCGCTGGCGCGGCGGCTCGGGCGTGGTGGTCGAGTCGGGCAAGGTGCTGACCAACGCGCACAACCTGCACGGCGACGAGATCCGCGTCTTCTTCGCCGACGGCCGCGAGGCGGACGGCAAGGTGCTCGGCGCCGATGGTGACGGCGACCTGGCGGTGATCGGCGTGGAAACCGGTGAGGCGCCGGCCATCGGCTGGGGGGATGGATCGACGTTGTCGATCGGAGCCCCTGTGGTCGCCATCGGCAACCCTGCCGGCCAGGGCGTGCGCGTCACCCTGGGCTTCGTCTCGGGCGTGAACCGTGCGTTCCGCGGGCCACGGGGCCGGCGCGTGGCAGGCGCGGTGGAGCACACCGCTCCCCTGCTTCCCGGCTCGTCCGGCGGCCCGATCGTGGACAGCGAGGGCAATCTGCTCGGCATCAACACCAACCGCCTCGGCTCCGGCTTCTACCAGGCAATCGCCACCGATCGGGCCCTCACTGATCGAGTGGCCGCCCTCGGCCGCGGCGAGGCGCCAACGCGGCGCAGGCTGGGCGTGGGTCTGGCGCCATCCCAGGTGGCGCGGCACCTGCGACGGGCAGTGGGGCTGGACGAGCGCGACGGGCTGCTCGTGCGAGACGTCGAAGAGGGCTCGCCGGCGGATAAGGCGGGCATCGCGGAGGGAGACCTGATCGTGGCCGCTGCCGGCAAGGCGGTGACGGGTGCAGACGATCTGTTCGAGGCGCTCGGCTCGCTGGCCGCCAACGCGGACCTGGAGCTGACGCTGCTGCGCGGCACCCAGGAGCGGACGGTTACCATTCCCGGGTGAGCTACTGGGACGACGCGGTCTGCACCCACGTCGACTCCCTGCCCGATGAGGTGACGCCGAGCGGCACCGGCTGCAAGGAGTGCCTGGAGCTCGGCATGGAGTGGTTGCACCTGCGCATCTGCCTCAGCTGCGGGCATGTCGGCTGCTGCGACCAGTCGCCCGGCAAGCACACGACCGCTCATTTCCAGGAGAGCAGCCACCCGGTGGTCCAGTCCTTCGAGCCGGATGAGGCCTGGCGCTGGTGCTACGTCGACGAGGTGTACCAGTAGCCGACACCCGTCGATACGACGCGGTCGTGGTCGGGGCCGGGCCGAACGGGTTGGCGGCCGCCATCACGCTGGCCCGCGCCGGACGCAGCGTCCTGGTGCTGGAGGCCAAAGCCACCGTCGGCGGAGGCACGCGATCCTCTGCGCTGACCCTCCCCGGCTTCCTGCACGACGTCTGCTCCGCGGTCCATCCGCTGGGCCGATCGTCCCCCGTCTTCGCCGAGTTGCCCCTGGCTGAGCACGGCCTGGAGTGGATCGAGCCGCCGGTCGCCATCGGACACCCGCTCGACGACGGGTCGGCGGCGCTCGTCCGCCGCGACCTGGCCGCGACCGCGGCCACCCTGGGACAGGATGGCGAGCGCTACGCCCGCCTGATCGGCCCGATTGCCCGGGATTGGGAGCTGATCGCGCGCGAGCTCATCGGCCCCTTGCGGATCGGTGGCCCGTTGCGCCATCCGATCGCGCTGGGGCGGTTCGGCATCAACGCCCTGCAGCCGGCGACCTGGCTGGCCGGTCGCTTCCGCACCCCGAAGGCGAAAGCGCTCTTGGGCGGGGTGGCGGCCCACTCCTTCGTGCCGCTGGGTTGGCCAACGACCGGTGCCTTCGCCATGGTCTTCCTGGCAAGCGCG
>CBFGSY010000070.1:0-11861 GCA_965651545.1 uncultured bacterium
TCAAGGTCGTGAAGGACGGCTACGCGCGCAACTTCCTGCTGCCGCACGGCGCCGCCGTGGTGGCCGACACAGGCGCCCTCAAGAACTGGGAGCGGCACCGGGCGGAACGCGACGAGCGAGATCGCACCGAGCGCTCCGACGCCGAGGCCACCGCCGAGAAGCTGCGCTCGCTCAAGCTGGAGGTCGCCGTCAAGGCTGGCGAGAAGAGCCGCCTCTTCGGCTCGGTCACCAACCGGGAGATCGCCGAGCTGATCGCACAAGAGGGGATAGAGGTCGACCGGCACCTGATTCACCTGCGTGAGCCGATCAAGACGCTCGGCGACCATCGGGTCGAGGTGCGGCTGATGGCCGGGGTGGAGGCCCAGCTAACCCTCACGGTGGTGCCCGCCTAATGGCGTGAGGGCTAATCTGGCCGCGTGAGCGCTGACACGGACTCCACCGCGGCCGCGCGACGATGGGCCGAGGTCTGGAAGACGGCCTGGGAGGCAAAGGACACAGAGGCGATCGTGGCCCTGTACCACCCCGACGTGGTCTTCTCCACGCAGCCGTTTCGCACGCCGTACCTGCGCCGCGCGGGCGTGCGCGAGTACGTCAGCCAGGCCTTCAACGAGGAAGAGGGGCCGCGCGTCTGGATCGGTGAGCCCGTCGTCGACGGCAACCGGGCAGCCATCGAGTGGTGGGCAGCGGTCACGGAGAACGGGCTCGAGACGACGTTGGCGGGAACATCGGTCCTGCGCTTCGATGCCGACGGCCTGGTGGAGGAGCAGCGGGACTCCTGGAACCAGATCCATGGTCGGCGCGAGCCGCCGGAGGGATGGGGCCTCTGAGGGCGACAGCCTAGCTGTCACAAACCCCGGCTTGACTTGCTTGACGACCGCGCCGCCTGGCGCGGCGCAATCCACAGTTTTCAGCCGGTTATCCCCGATGAAGTTTGTCGCCTGGTGGAAAGTCGCGCGCGGACGGGGGACAAGTGCCTGTGCCCGGACGGCGCGACGCCCTAGGGTTCGCCTGGGGATGCGAGCCCTGGTCGAACCACGCGCCGGTCCGTGAGATGAGCATCGACAAGCTGGCTCCCCAGGCGGTCGAAGCCGAGCAGAGTGTTCTTGGCTCGATCCTGATCGATCCCGACGCCGTCCTCAAGGTCGCCGACTTCCTGCGGCCGGCCGACTTCTACCGGCAGCAGCACGCGGACATCTACGAGTCGATGCTGGCACTCCACGGCCAGCGTGAGCCGATCGACCTGGTGACGCTGGGTGACGACCTGGCCAGGCGCGATCGGCTCGACCAGGTCGGCGGCCCTGCCTACCTGGCCACCCTCATGAACGCGGTGCCGACGGCCGTGCACGTCGAGCACTACGGCCGCATCGTGGAGCGCAAGTCCGTCCTGCGCAATTTGATCGCCGCTGCCGGGCGGATCGCGGCCGTCGGCTACGAGGAGGCGAACGACGCCGAGGTCGCCATCGACCGGGCGGAGGGGATCCTGTTCGAGATCAGCCAGCACCGCTCCGCCGCCGGTTTCGAGTCGCTGGCGACGTTGCTCGGCCAGGCCTACGACCGCCTCGAGTACCTGCACGAGCATCGCGGTCAGATCCTGGGCATCCCGTCCGGCCTCTCTCAGCTGGACACCCTGCTCGGCGGCTTCCAGCCCTCGGACTTGATCATCATCGCTGCGCGGCCGAGCGTCGGAAAGACGAGCCTCGCCCTGAACATCGCCCAGCATGCGGCCGTGCGCGAGGCCAGGAAGGTCGGCGTCTTCTCGCTCGAGATGAGCAAGGAGCAGCTTGCGCTCCGCCTCCTGTCGGCGGAGAGCGGCATCAACCCCCGGCCACTGCAGACCGGCTTCGTCGACGAGACGGACTGGTCGAAGATCGCCCAGGTCATGAACGACATGCACGCGGCGCCGATGTGGATCGACGACTCGCCGGTGCTGACCGTCATGGAGCTGCGCACCAAGGCGCGGCGGCTGGAGGCGGAGCAGCGCGGGCTCGACCTGATCATCGTCGACTACCTGCAGCTCATGCAGGGCTCTGCACTCAGCAGGGAGCCGAACCGTGTTCAGGAAGTCAGCGAGATCAGTCGTGGCCTGAAGGCGCTGGCCCGCGAGTTGAATATCCCAGTAATCGCGCTATCTCAGCTCTCGCGCAACGTCGAGCAGCGGGGCACCCAGGAGCCGCGGCTGTCCGACCTGAGGGAATCGGGGTCGTTGGAGCAGGACTCGGACGTCGTGGTCTTCCTCTACCGCGACGGCGAGCAGAACGCGGAGTCGGAGGTGGAGCTGGTCAAGGCGAAGGTGGCCAAGCACCGCAACGGGCCGATCGGCGAGGTGCCGCTGCAGTTCCGCAAGTCGAACACGCGCTTCTACACCATGACGCGCGAGGTGGAGGTGCAGGCGTACTGACGCCGTCGCGTTAGAGCAGGGCGCAATCAGACACCTATCGCGTCTATTCGTGGCTATACACCCGTTGTACCCGCGTGTATAGTCCCTCGCTGAAACGTCCGGCCCACTGCTCGACCCCAGCAACCTGTCGCACGCACATCGCCCAGGCAGGGGACAAGCAAACCGTCCAGGCCCCGGTCCGGGCGTGCGAACAGGAGGCTAGGGAAGGGTGTACGCCGACAAGACCATCCGCTGCCGCGACTGCGGGATGGACTTCGTCTTTTCAGCCGGCGAGCAGCAGTTCTACGCCGAGAAGGGACTCCTCAACGAGCCCCAGCGGTGTCCGAGTTGCCGCGCCACGGCGAAGCAGAACAGGGCGCTCGGCATCGGCTCCGGCGGAGGGGGCGGCCAGCGCGAGATGCATGCGGCGGTCTGTGCGGAATGTGGCGGCCAGGCGCTGGTCCCATTCCTCCCGCGCAACGACAGGCCCGTCTACTGCTCGAGCTGCTTCGACAAGGTTCGCGCCACGCGGGCGTAGCCTGCCCACATCCAACCGGTCGCAAGGCCGATGCGAGCGCCGCCGTCGCGGCGCTCGTTCGTTACTATGACGACCTCCCATTCACGCGAGGTCGATGCCGGTCCGCCATGTCCGTGATCGCCGTGGTCGGCGCCCAGTGGGGTGACGAGGGCAAGGGCAGGGTCGTCGACTACCTGGCGCGTGACGCCAACCTGGTAGTGCGCTACGGCGGAGGCAACAACGCCGGCCACACAGTGGTCAACCTGCACGGCCACTTTAAGCTGCACCTGATTCCATCCGGCATCTTCTATCCGGCCACGCGCAACCTGCTGGGCAACGGCGTGGTCATCAACCCGCCGGCGCTCGTCACCGAGCTGGACGGCCTGGCAGAGGCCGGCTTCGACTGCGAGAACCTTTTCATCGCCGACCGGGCGCACCTGGTGATGCCCTACCACGTGCTCATCGACCAGCTGGAGGAGCGGGAGCGTGGTGCCGCCCGGCTGGGAACGACGAGCAGGGGGATCGGCCCCGCCTACGTTGACAAGATCGCCAGACGTGGGATCCGCGTCGTCGACCTGGTGGACCCGCACGCCTTCCGTGAGCGATTGACGGCGGCCATGGGCCGGGCGCGACGCATCGTGGAGGGGTACTTCGGTGCGGGTGGCGCACAGGACGAGATGCGGGACATGATCGAGGCTGCATTGGACGAAGAGAGCGTTGCCACCGCGTACCGGCTCGCCGGCGAGCGGCTGCGCCCGCACGTGGTCGACGGCCACGCCCTGGTCGACCAGGCCCTGGCGGCCGGCGAGCACATCCTGCTGGAGGGGCAGCTTGGCACGATGCGCGACATCGATTGGGGCACCTATCCCTACGTCACCAGCTCCAGCCCGATCCCCGGCGGCGCCAGCCTGGGGGCGGGGCTGCCGGCAGTGGCGATCGACCGGGTGCTCGGCGTGGCCAAGGCCTACACCACGGCCGTCGGCGCGGGACCGCTGCCCACCGAGCTGGAGGACGACGACGGTGCCGCGCTGCGCGAACGCGGGGTCGAGTTCGGCACCTCGACGGGTCGTCCGCGGCGTTGCGGCTGGTACGACGCGGTGGCCGTTCGCTTCAGCGCGCGGCTGGCGGGATACAGCGCGATCGCACTGACCAAGCTGGACGTGCTGGATAGCTTTGCGCACATCCGGGTGGCAACCGCCTATCGGGATTCGTCCGATGGCCGCGCCTGGGAAACGGTTCCCGCCTCGGCATCGGTCTATGGCAGGCTCGAACCGGTCTACGAGGAGCTGCCTGGCTGGCAGACCGATACGACAAGCTGCCGCGCCTGGGAAGAGCTGCCGGAAAGGGCGCGCGCCTACGTCGAGCGGCTAGAGGAACTGGCCGGTACGCCGGTCACGCACGTCAGCGTCGGCCCCGAGCGCGAGCAGATGATCGTCAGGGAGGCAGCGTGACCCGTCGTCCGGCTGCGGCCCTGGCCATCAGCGTGATGCTCGCCGCCTGCGGCGGCAGCCCGGCTGCCAGCGATCCCGCCGTGCTGGCGGTCGATCATGCCGGCTTCCAGCTGCGCGTGCCCGACGGATGGACGGCCGAGTCGACCAACAACAGCGAGGGCCAGCTGCAGACCGTTGCCTTCATCTCGAACACGCCGCTGGAGCTGCGATGCAACGGGGAGGGCGCCAGCCGCCAATGCCGCGAGCCACGATCGCTCAAGGAGGGGATGCTGCTCGTCACCTGGCTGGCCGCCTTCTGCCCCGGCTGCACGCCCCCGGCCGGCGAACCGATCGTAGTCGGCGGCCGCGAGGCTTCGCTGGTTGCCGGCTCCACCATCTGCGGGCCGCTGGAGCCGACTGACGACGAGACGTACTTCGTGGCGGTCACGCCCCAGCGCCTGGACGCGATCGTCGTCTGCAAGCGCAATGCTCCCGCGGATGCCGACGCGGAGCTGCGCGAGATGCTCGAGCACGTGGAGTGGCGCACGCCGTAGAACCGTGTCTGCCGGTGGTGGGCGGGTATACTCGCCGAAACCGCAGGGCTGCAAGCAGGTGCACCCGATCCGAGCAGTCATTCCAGCCAGCGACCCACACCGCCCGCGCCGGTCATCGCCGCCCGCGGGCGTTTTCCTACCTGAGGACCTGGGCCGATGATCGAGCCGGCACTCGCCGGGCCGAGCTTCACGTCGGCCACCGACCGTCTGCGGCGGACGTACGGCTTCGACGAGGTGGCGCTGGTCCCCGGTGCCGTCACGGTTGACCCGGCCGAAGTCGAGCTGACCGTGGAGATCGGCGGGCGTCGGCTGGAGATCCCCTTCATGGCGGCGGCCATGGATGCCGTGTCCGACCCGGACTTCGCGGTGCGCATCAGCCGACATGGCGGCGTCGCATTCATCAACTTGGAGGGCCTCTACACCCGCTACGAGGATGCCGGCCCGATCATCGATCGGGTCGCCGCCGCCGACAGCGGCGAGGCCGCCGCGCACATCCTCGCCGAGGCATACGCTGCCCCGGTTCGGGGCGAGCTGATCTCGGCCCTCATCGCCCGCGTCAAGTCACAGGGAGCGCTGGCGGCGGTGGCGACCACCCCGGCCTCCGCCTGGGACCACGCCGAGCTGGCGGCTGCCGCCGGGGCGGATCTCTTCCTGGTCCAATCGCAGGTCAGCAGCGCGCGTCACATCTCGACATCTGGCCGAGCGCTTTCGCTGAGCGACCTGACCGGCGCGCTCCGCATGCCAGTCCTGGTGGGCAACACGGTGAGCGGCGAGGCCGCGTATCAGCTGATGCACCAGGGCGCGGAGGCGATCCTGGTCGGCGTGGGCCCTGGCGCCGCCTGCACGACGCGTGAGGTATTGGGCATCGGCGTTCCGCAGGTGAGTGCCACGCTCGAGGTGGCGGCCGCGCGGGACCGGTACCTGAAGGAGGTGGGCCGCTACGTGCCCATCGTCACCGATGGCGGCATGAAGACGGGCGGCGACATCGCCAAGGCGATCGCCTCCGGGGCGGATGCCGTCATGCTCGGCTCGCCATTTGCGGCAGCCCTGGAAGCCCCTGGGCGTGGCATCAACTGGGGCATGGCGGCGCCCTCGCCAACACTCCCGCGCGGCACGCGCATCAACCTCCGTGAGCGGAGCCCCCTGGAGCAGATCCTGTTCGGGCCCGCCGCCACCACGCACGGCACCCAGAACCTCGTTGGCGCGCTGCGCCAGTCGATGGCCGCCCTTGGGGCGCGCACCATCGAGGAGATGCACCGGGTCGAGATGGTGATCGCCCCGGCCATCGCAACCGAGGGCAAGTCCTGGCAGCTGGCCGACAGCTAGCGCGTGAGGCAGACGCTGGCGCGCACCTGACCCCGATGATGTCAGGGGTTGGCGCGAACCCGGGTAGGATGGCCGGCATGGAACGATCACAGGTGCAGGACTGGCTGGACCGCTACGTCGCAGCCTGGCGCGCCAACGAGCGAGAGCCGATCGCCGCGCTCTTCAGCGACGACGTGGTGTACCGCTTCGCCCCGTATGGCGAGACGAACGTCCGGCGCGGGCTCGACGCGGTGGTTAATGAGTGGCTGCGCGAGCCGGACGCACCCGACAGCTGGGAGGCGCACTACGAGCCGTTCGCCGTCGAGGGCGATCGGGCGGTGGCCAGCGGCTGGAGCGACTACGTCGCGACCGCGACCGACGCGGCGCGCCGTTACCACAACGTCTTCCTCATGCGCTTCGCACCCGATGGCCGGTGCTCCGAGTTCACTGAGATCTACATGCGCGAGGAGCCGCCCAGGGAGCCGCCGGCCTAGCGCCGACCGCGCATGCCGAGCTCCCGTCGCAGGAAAGCCATGCGTCTCGCACGGGCCGGAGCGCTGCGCATGGCGTGGTCGGCCCCATACCACTCGATCGTGGGCTCCTCACCCTCCGGGGGCGGGGCCGCACGCGCCAGCTCGACCGCGCTCATCGGCGCGATGAAGTAGTCGCGGCTGCTGAACTGCCAGAGGGTTGTCGCCCGAAGGTCGCGCGCGACCGTAACCGGGTCATACGGCGCCAGGCGACGCAGGTAATCGAACCGGTCGCCGTCCAGGTGCCAGAAGCGGAGGAACCAGTCGCCCCAGCGAGGCGTCGCCGCAATGACCACCACGGCTTTGAACACCGGCCGCCGGGCGGCGAGCACCAGGCCATGCATCGCCCCAAAGTCATGGCCGATCAGGGCGAGCGGGGCACCGTTCGGCAGACCAGCGTTCAGCCGGTCGAGGGCGGATGCGAGGCGCAGCTGCTCGAGCTCCAGGTTGGCGACGTCCGTCTCTGCATCGACGGGATCCGGGCCCCATGGGAGCCGTCCAGCGGGCAGGATGCACCGCACGCCGAGCCGGACGTACTCACGCGCCTCCGACAGAAACTGGGTTCGGTCGCTGCGGTGATCCCCCAGCCAATGCAGAAAGATGGCTCCGGCGAGCGGCGCGCCATCAGCGGGCTCCAGGACGTACGCCTCGACCGCGGCATCGCCCCGGCCGATGACCTCATCGGAGCGCCGTATGGGCGGCCGTCTCCGGTCCCCGCCTGCCATGCCGGCTCGACCGCGAATCACCATGCGCTAGCCGAGTGGCCAGACCACCTCGGTGCGCAGCTGGGCGATGTCCTCGACCTCGGATGGGTCGTCGATGTACGACTCCCACGGCCCGGGTCCCTCCTCGTGGCCGTTGGCGTGCAGCCAGTCGTGCAGGCCGTCGTAGGTTCCGCCCAGACCGTCGTAACTGCCGCGATGGACGAGCACCGCGGCTCTGCCGCCCGGTAGCTCGGAGGCTCCCAGCTCACCTGGCTCTGCTTCGGCCAGCGGTCGCAGATCGCCGACCGGCATGGCGATCGGGATGCCGATCTCCACGTCGACCTGCTCCGGGCCGAACTCGTGGTAGCGGCCATACGGTGCGCCGGTGGGACTGCCACCCATGTTGGCGATCTGGTCGGCGATGTTCGGCAGATGCGTGTCGAACAGCTCGGAGAGGTCGAGCTCGTTCATCGGCCCCTGGATGCGGACCGCCACGGACGGTTGGGGGGTCAGCTCCACCAGGCGGGGTCCATTGTCGGCGGCGTCGCTCATCCCATCGGCTCCATGCGAACAATCGGCGCCGATGAGCGTAGCCGACCGGCAGGCGTCGGGTACGCGCCGGTACACTCCCCCGAACGGGGCATGGAGCGGGGAGGAGCCATTGGCCGAGGACGCGGACGAGCAGTCACCGTCGCGGCGGAACGGGCGGCAGCGAGGCCGCACCGTGCACGGCGAGGCCGCTAATGCCGGCCACCGCGTCCTCGCCCCCGATGACGCCGAGGTCGAGGCCTATCTCGAGCAGGCTCTGCATGCGCCCCCGCCGCAGCGGCCCTCCGAGACGCCGGCCGAGCCGGACACCGTCGTCATCCTGGACTTCGGCAGCCAGTTCGCCCAGCTCATCGCGCGACGGATCCGTGAGCTGAACGTTTATTCCGAGCTGCTGCCGCACGACACGCCCTGGGCCGAGATCGAGCGTCGCGCGCCGAAGGCCATCATCCTGTCCGGCGGGCCGTCATCGGTCTATGACCCCGACGCCCCGAAGGCAGATCCAGCCATCTGGTCCGGCCGCGTTCCGGTGCTGGGCATCTGCTACGGGCTGCAGCTGATGGCGCACGAGCTGGGGGGCGAGGTGGCGCCGAGCGCGAAGCGCGAGTACGGGCCGGCATCCGTCCAGATCACCTCGGAAGATGGCCTCTTCCGTGGCATCGACCGCGAGCAGCCGGTCTGGATGAGCCATGGCGACTCGATCCTGCGCCCGCCTGACGGGTTCACGCCGGTGGCGCAGAGCGAATCGACCGCCTTCGCGGGCCTGGTCGACGCCGATCGGCGCCTGTACGGCATCCAGTTCCACCCGGAGGTGGCGCATACGCCCCGGGGCCGCGAAATCCTGCGCAACTTCGTGGTGGAGATTGCCGGCGCCAGCCCGACCTGGACGCCGGCCGGCTTCGTGGAGACCGCCGTGGCCGACATCCGGGCGCGGGTGGGCGAGGGACGCGTCATCTGCGCGCTCTCGGGAGGGGTGGACAGCGCCGTGGCCGCGACGCTGGTGCATCGGGCCATCGGCGACCAGCTGACGTGTATCTACGTCGACCACGGCCTGATGCGCAAGCGCGAGTCCGAGCTCCTGCGCGCGACCTTCGCCGAGAACCTGGGCATGAACCTGGTGATGGTCGACGCCCGGGACCGATTCCTCCGTCGTCTGGCGGGGGTGGAGGATCCGGAGGAGAAGCGCCGCATCATCGGCGACGAGTTCATCCGGGTCTTCGAGGGGGAGGCGGGCAAGCTGGGCCGGATCGACTTCCTGACGCAGGGCACGCTGTATCCCGATGTCATCGAGTCGACGACCGCTGAGACGAAGGCGGCTGCCAAGATCAAGACCCACCACAACGTCGGCGGCCTGCCCGCCGACCTGCGCTTCAGCCTGATCGAGCCGCTGCGCTACCTGTTCAAGGACGAGGTGCGCCGGGTTGGCGCCCAGCTGGGACTGCCGGAGGCGATGGTCCTGCGCCAGCCGTTCCCCGGTCCCGGCCTGGCGATCCGGATCATCGGCGAGGTGACCGCCGATCGGCTGGAGACGCTGCGGGAGGCGGATTGGATCGTGATCGACGAGATCAAGGGCGCCGGACTGTATCGGTCCCTGTGGCAGACTTTCGCCATCCTGACGCCCGTCCGCTCGGTGGGGGTCATGGGCGACGGGCGGACGTACGCCAACGTGGTGGCGATCCGGGCGGTGACTTCGGACGACGGCATGACCGCCGATTGGGCGCGCCTGCCCTACGAGGTGCTGGCGAAGATCAGCAGCCGGATCGTGAACGAGGTGCCGGGCGTCAATCGCGTCGTCTACGACGTCAGCTCGAAACCCCCCGCCACCATCGAGTGGGAGTAGCGCTGATTTTCACCCCGCGTAAGTAACGAGCAGCCAGCAGCCTGTTGCTGTCGCAGGTTCTCATGGGAAGAGAATCTGTGACCGCCGCGCGACCGCGACGGGCCCTCTCAGGTTGGTCGTGTGCCTGAAACGTAAATCCGTGGCCGCCACGGAGCGCTGCTGGTTCGATATGTGCCTGGGGCGTAAGTCCGCGATCGCGCGAAATGCCCAGCCCTGCTAGGCGTCATGTTGGCGATGCGACAGACAGGGGTTCCACGGGATCCCCGACCCGGACGCGGCCGCTCTCGACAACGCGTGTGTTCACGCCACGCAGCCGGCGCTCGCGCCAGTGGCGCCAGTTCACCCACCGCAAGGCGTCCTGGCCGAAGCGCTCGCTGAACTTGCTGCAGCCGGCATGCGGCGTGGCGGTGATCTCCAGGACCGCGTCGCCGACCCGCAGGCGGCTTCCGACCGGCAGGTTGTCGAAGCCGATGTCCAGGTCCACCAGGATGTTGTCGCCGGCCTCATGGAGCTGCTGCACACCGGCGGCAACCAGCTCCGCCACCGCCGCGTTCATCACGGTCACCTGCGACTGGCGGTCCGGGTCCTTGCCGGGGTTGGCAGCCCATCGGTCCCCGACGATCCCGCGGTCGACCGTCACGTTCACCGC
The DNA here is from genome assembly GCA_965651545.1 of uncultured bacterium. GTDB lineage: Bacteria > Chloroflexota > Limnocylindria > QHBO01 > QHBO01 > DASSCW01. Next base: position 10,453 of record CBFGSY010000070.1, read on the forward strand.
CTCCGGCGTCATGTGGACGCCCGGGGCGACGCGCACACAGAGCAGCCGCACCGACCCCCGGTTGCGCGGCGGCGGCGGTTCCTGGGACCAGAGCTCCTCCAGCTGATCAAAGGTGCGCATCGTCCGCGATTCTACGCACGCCCCGCGCGAGCGGGCATACGTCGGGGTGGCTACGATGCGCTCACCCGATGTCCACCTGGTTCGACCGTCTGCTCGAGGAGCTCCAGCGCCGCCAGGCGGAACAGGACGCGCGCCGCGAGGGGCGGCCGCTCCCGCGGCGGCCGCGCCGGCTTCACCCGACCAACGGGGGCACCGGAGACGGCGACAACGGAGAGGGCGGCAACGGGTCCCCGCCGCCGGACGACGATCCGCTGCGCTTCCCGCGACGACGGAGGCGGGGCGGCGAGACTCGGCGCTGGATCGTGATCGGCGGGCTGCTGCTGCTCGCCTTCATCGTGCTCGGTTTCCTGGGCCGCATCGTCGACCTGGTGACGGACCTGATGTGGTACGACGCCCTCGACCGCACCGCGGTCCTGACGACCCGCCTCTGGTCGCAGGTCGGCCTGTTCGCAGTCGGCTTTGTGGCCTTCGCGCTGCCGGCGATGGCCAGCATCTGGCTGGCGCGACGCATCGCGCCGCAGGTGCCCATCAGGCGCATCGGCGAATTCGAGATCCCGGATGCCTCGCGCGCGATCACGCTGGTGCTGATCGGCGTTGCCCTGCTGCTGGCCCTCTTCTCGGCGGGCGCCTGGAGCGGCAACTGGCAGACGATCCTGATGTTCGCGAATGGGGGCGACTTCGGCACCCCGGACCCGAACTTCGACCGCGACATCGGCTTCTACATCTTTGACCTGCCGTTCTGGCGCTTCGTGCAGGCATGGGGCATCGCCAGCCTGATCGCCATCCTGCTGCTCACCCTGGGTGCCTATGCCGCAGGCGCGCTGCGCTGGCAGTTCCGTCTGACGGCGCCGGTGCGGGCCCATCTCTCCATCATCGGCGCCCTGCTGCTGGTGCTTGTTGCCGTGGGCTACCAGCTGGACATCCCGGAGCTGTCGTATTCGACCAGCGGCTACGAGCCGATCCAGGCCGCGACCTACACCGACATGAACGCGCAGCTGCCGGCGTACGTGATCCTGACGTTCGTGGCGCTGGCGGCCGCGGCGCTGCTGCTCCTGAACATCTGGTTCCGCACCCTGTGGGCGCTGGCGCTGGCGGGCGGCGCCTGGTTCATCCTCTCGATCCTGGTGGGCGGCCTCTACCCGACGTTCGTCCAGAACTTCCAGGTCAAACCCAACGTGCTCGAGCTGGAGCGGCCGAACATCCAGGACCACATCGGCTCGACGCGGGCGGCATTCAGCCTCGACTCGATCGAGCTGCGCGAGTTCACCGGTGAGGCGTCGCTCAGCGAG
>CBFGSY010000071.1:0-11797 GCA_965651545.1 uncultured bacterium
CCTGCCGATCACGATCATCCTGCTCACCTCGAGCGTCACCATGCAGTTCGGGGTGTGGGCCATCCGTCGCGGCGACCAGCGCCAGATGCGCTTCTGGACGGCCGTCACCCTGCTGCTGGGCATCATCTTCCTGGCGGGCCAGCTGTATGACTACTCGGTGCTGGGTTTCGGCATCGGCGACGGCGTCTTCGGGACGGTGTTCTACACCCTCACCGGATTCCACGGCGCGCACGTGTTCGGCGGCACCGTCGGATTGACCATCCTGGTGGCGCGCGCCTCGCAGGGCCAATTCAGCGCCCGCAACCATGTGGCAGTGGAGGCGGTGAGCATCTACTGGCACTTCGTGGACGTCGTATGGATCGCGCTGTTCACTACCCTCTACTTCCTGCGATAGATGGACCGATGACGTGAGCGATACCGCGGTCGGCTTCGGACTTCTGGGAATCGGCATCCTGGCGGTGCTGGCGGTCGTCTTCGCCGTCACCCTCCGCGCCGGGGGCCCCGCCCGCCCTCGCCCAACCCCTCCGGCCGGCGTCCACCTGCCGCCCGGGAGCTGGCTGCCTGTGATCCTGTCGGTCGCCGGCGCCCTGCTCGGGGCGGCTCTCATCTTCAAGCCGCAGGAGCCGTACGGGCTGCCATTGCTCGGCTTCATCTCCGGGACAATGGAGCCGTTCCTCGGCCTGGCGGGGATCGCGGTCCTTCTCTACGGCGTATGGGGATGGGTTCGCGCGGCTGGTCACGAGTGGCACGAGACCGAGGCCGGCCCCGGGCACGACGGATCCGGGCACTGAGGGCAACGTGACCGCGACAGCCGTCGCCGGCGGCCGGACCAGCACGCTGCCACGCCACTGGCTGGTGGTGGGCGCCGTGTTGCCGCTCGTGCTGCTGGTTGCCTCGGGGGCGGTGCTGGCGGCGCGAAGCTCACCGGGCAGCGGCGCCCGGATCGGGCAGGTGGCACCCGACTTTGCGCTGTCCGACCTGGACGGCAACCCGCTTCGCCTTGCCGACCTCCGCGGCCACCCGGTCATCGTCAACTTCTGGGCGAGCTGGTGCGGCCCCTGCGTGGACGAGTTCCCGCTCCTCCGCAACGCCCAGGAGACACACGGCCCCCACGGTCTGGTGGTGGTCGGCATCGTATTCCGCGACAACTCGGAGGCGGCGCGCGCCTTCATGACGCGCATGGGCGCCGGCTGGGCCGCCGCCATGGACCCCGGCGAGCAAGTCGCCGACAGCTACGGCATCCATGGCCCGCCGGAGACCTTCTTCATCGACGGCGCCGGCGTCGTGCGCGGGCGGCAGATCGGCCAGCTCGGCGGCGCCGATCTCCAGCGTCAGCTGGCGCTCATCCTTGCCACCCCCACCGAGGAGTAGCCGCATGACAGAGAACCTTCCAGCGCGGCAGGAGCACGGCGAGCTGGTGGTCGACACCGTCCACGACCTCCACCCGGACCACGTCGACCCCCAGAACCCTCACATCCAGCAGAACGTCAGCGTGGCCCTCTTGCCTCTGGCGCTCGTTGCGCTGCTGGTGCTCACCTTCGTGGCGGCGGCCTGGACGTTCCTGGCGGCGATGCCCGGCACCTGAGCCGATCTGGCGAGGGCGCAGCTCGTTATTGCCAGGAGCGATCTCGCAGCGGCGCAACTCGTTATTGCCACGAGCGATCACAGAGCGCGTCACGCGTCCAGGCCCTTCCCTTGATCGCTACCACCGATTGTGCGACCCGTCTGCGTCATGGCTGCGCGTCGCTTCATGGCTACGGGCGATTTCAGCGTGTTCGGCGCGCCTGTGATCGATCACAGCGATAGGGCCGACCTACTCTCAACCTCAAGGCGACCACGACGCGCCCTGTGATCCGACCACAGCGATAGGGCCGACCTACTCTCAACCTCAAGGCGACCACGACGCGCCCTGACGCGCCCTGTGATCGACCACAGCGATAACGCCGCGTGAATCAGGGCGACGGGTACCGCCGCTCGACGTACTCGTCCAGGATCCGAAGGAAGCGCGGCACGATGTCGTCGCCGCGGAGCGTCTCGCGCAGCTGCCCGTCCACGAACACCGGCGCCACCGGTTCCTCGAACGTGCCGGGCAGGCTGATCCCGATGTCCGCGTGCTTGGACTCGCCCGGCCCGTTGACCACGCAGCCCATAACCGCCACCTTCAGCTCCTCGACGCCGGGGTGCGACGATCGCCAGACCGGCATCTGCTCCTTCAGATAGTCGCCGATGTCGCGCGCCATCTCCTGGAAGAAGGTGGACGTCGTGCGTCCGCAGCCCGGGCAGGCACTGACCTGCGGCGTGAAGCTGCGCAGTCCCATCGACTGCAGGACCTGCTGCGCGACCTGCACCTCCTCCGTGCGATCGCCCTCCGGCGCCGGGGTCAGGCTGACCCGGATGGTGTCGCCGATCCCGCGCTGCAGCAGGATGGCGAGGCCGGCGGTCGACGAGATGATTCCGCGGCTGCCCATCCCGGCCTCGGTGAGTCCCAGGTGCAGGGGGTAGTCGTCGCGTTCCGCCAGCCGGGAATACACCTCGACCAGGTCCTGGACTCCGCTCACCTTGGCCGAGATGATGATCCGGTCGTGGCCAAGCCCCGTCGCCTCCGCCAGCTTGGCGGAGCGGATGGCCGACTCGACCATCGCCTCGATCATCACCTCGCGGCTGTCGCGCGGCTCCGGCAGCGCGGCATTCAGGTCCATCAGGTCGGTCAGCAGCTGCTGGTCGAGGCTTCCCCAGTTGACGCCGATGCGCACCGGCTTCCCGTTGGCGACCGCCACCTCCACGATCCGCTGGAAGTTGGCGTCGCGGTGCTTGGCCCCGACGTTGCCGGGATTGATGCGGTACTTGGCCAGCGCGGCGGCTGCGGCCGGAAACTTGGTCAGCAGCAGGTGGCCGTTGTAGTGGAAGTCGCCGATGATCGGGACGGCGACCCCCAGCCGGTCCAGCTTCTCGCGGATGACCGGCACCGCCTGGGCCGCCTCGTCGTTGTTGACGGTGACACGCACCAGCTCGCTGCCGGCGTGCGCCAGCTGCGCCACCTGGATGGCCGTGGCATCGGCGTCGGCGGTGTCCGTGTTGGTCATCGACTGGACCACGATCGGATGATCGGAGCCGATCAGGACGCCGCCCACATCGACGGTCGGCGTCGTGCGACGAGGTATCACGCTCCGATCGTACGCGCTCGGGGTGGCGCGAGCACGAGAGCGATCAGAAGCGAGCCCGGGTGGCCCAATAGCGCCATTGGTCGATTCGACACTTTTGCTACGCTGAATTCATGACCGCGACCATCCCGCCCACCACAACCAAAGAACAGCCAAGCACCGATACCCGCCACCACAAGGTCGCGATCATCGGCTCCGGCCCGGCCGGACTGACAGCAGCCATCTACGCCTCGCGCGCCAATCTTGAGCCGATCGTCTTCGCCGGCAACGCCCCACTGGGGCAGCTGATGATCACGTCGGACGTGGAGAACTACCCCGGCTTCCCGCAGGGGATCCTGGGGCCAGAGCTGATGCAGCTCTTCCGCGACCAGGCGGCCCGCTTCGGCAGCAACATCCTGGATGTCGACGTCACCCGCGTCGACTTCTCCGAGCGTCCCTTCAAGCTGTGGGTCGGCGACGACCTCTACCTGGCCGATGCCGTCATCGTGGCCACTGGCGCCTCTGCCCTGTGGCTCGGCCTGCAATCCGAAGAGGAGTTCCGCGGCCGGGGCGTCAGCGCCTGCGCAACCTGTGACGGCTTCTTCTTCCGTGACCGTGACGTTGCGGTCGTCGGCGGTGGCGACACCGCCCTGGAGGAGGCGCTGTTCCTGACCAAGTTCGCCTCCAAGGTGACGATGCTGGTCCGTCGCGACGAGTTCCGCGGCAGCAAGATCATGCAGGACCGCGCGCTGGCCCACCCCAAGATCGAGGTCCGCTGGAACAAGGAAGTCACCGACGTCCGCGGCGAGATGACGGTCGGCCAGCTGGCACTGCGCGACACCGCCACCGGGGAGGAGTCGACGCTCGACACGCAGGGCCTCTTCATCGCGATCGGCTACAAGCCGAACACGGACCTCTTCAAGGGTCAGCTGGACCTGGACCCGCGCGGCTACTGCAAGACGGCCGAGGATGGGGACACGAACACGAACATCGAGGGCGTCTTCGTCGCGGGCGACGTCCACGACCACCGCTACCGCCAGGCGGTGACCGCTGCCGGCGATGGCTGCAAGGCGGCCATCGACGCCGAGCGCTGGCTGGAGTCGATCGGCGAGGTGGAGCGGGTCACCGCCACCAACTGGTAGCGCCGCCGCTGGCCGCGACCGTCAGTCGGGGAGGAGCTCGGTGGCCAGCTCTGGGGTGAGGCCCTCGCGACGCCCCTCACCCAGGTGCTCGAGGGTGCGGCGCCAGCTGTCGTCCGCGGCCACCGCGATCGCCATCTCGCGTCGCGCCCCGGACAGGTCGCCGCGCTTCGCCAGCTCGAGGGCCTGCCAGAAGACCAGCTCGTAGGCGTCCGGGGCGATGCGGCGGACCTCGGCGTATCGCTCGTCGGCGGACTTGCCGGCTTTCGCCTCATCCCCGTCGTCGTCGAGCATGTCGTAGGCGATCTGCAGGGTAACGATCCGCCGCAGCTCCGGCACCGGATCGGGATGATCCTCGATGCGCATGTCCATCACCAGCCCATGCCCGCGCCAGGAGCGTGCGTGGAGTGCGGCGTCGACCACGATGATCGCGGCGGACTGGCGGCCCCGGACGTCGCCGCCCTCCCGCTCGGCTGCCTCCATCGTCAGCAGCAGGCGTTCCACGAACGGCGCTCCATCGGCCAGGCCCTGCTCGTAGGCGGCGGCCATGGCGGGCCAGCAGGTGTCGCTGAGCAGCAGGTTGCCCTGCACCGTGAACCCGTCGCGGACCAGATGGCCGGCGGCGGGGATGGTCTCGCTGCCGGTGTGCGCCGCCGCGCGGCCCCGCGCATCAACCACGCCCAGCTGCCGGACCTGGGGATTCTCATCGCCGGCCAGCAGGGCGGCCACCGTCTGCTCGGCACTCGTGCCGGATCGCAGCAGCTCCAGGCCCATCGGTCCAAAGGCGGTGTTGACCGATGCCTGGGTCGCCACCGCGCCGACGCCAGCCTCCAGCCAGGGGACCACCGGCCCGACGCCCAGGAAGTGCGACTGCACGGCGATCCCGAAGCGGCCGGTCTCCGGGTCGCGCGCGACGATCGAGTAAGTCATGGGTGCAGGGTAGCCGCCGTCGACTGCCGCTTCATCGGCCCATGATGACAGCAGCCGTACACTGGTTGGACACAGCGTCGACCCGATCTGCCATCGGGCACCTGGGCCCGGTCTCGCGGGGGCGCAACCGCTCAGGAGGTGGGCATGAACGCATTCATCATCACCCTCGACAACCGACCCGGCGCGCTGGCCGATATCGCCGGCGCCATCGCCGAGAAGGGCATCAACATCGCCGGCGCGGCAGGCGTGACCGAGGGCAGCACCGGCACCATCGCGCTCGTCACCAACGACGAGGCAGGCACCATCTCGGCGCTCGAGGGCGCCGGTGCGCGGTTCCGGCAGGTGGCCCTCGCCTCGGCAGCGCTCGAGGACAAGCCCGGCACCCTGGCCGATGCCGCTCGTCGGCTGGCCGATGCCGGCGTCAACATCGAGGCCATCTTCCCGACCGGCATGGAGGGGGGCAAGATCACCGTCGCCTTCGGCGTCGACAACGTCGAGGCCGCCAAGTCCGCGCTGGGGCAGCTCACCGGCGCCAGCGCCTGAGCCGATGACGATCGGGCGGCCGCGCCGGCGGCCGCCCGCATCGGTCTAGTCCGAACGCGGGCCCAGGGCGGCCCGCGCCACGTCGGGCACGTCGGTCACGAATCCCCACAGGCCGTAGACGGACAGGTGCTTCATGCGGTCCGGATCGTTGACGACGTAGCAGCCCATCTTCAGGCCGTACGCCATCGCCTGGGCCAGTGCCGGCGCTGGGTCGATGCCCAGGTCGCCGTCATAGGGATGCACCGCCTGGTGTCCCTGCTCGACGGCCCAGCGCAGGGCGGGTTCCAGCGGCTGGCTGGGCACCAGCAGGTAGCCGGTCATCAGCTCTGCGTCCAGCGCGTGAGCCTCGTCGATGGACGCCTCGTCGAAGCTGATGACGCTCGCCTGGCCGGCGGTCCGAACCGGGCGGTCGCGCAGGGCCTCCACGACGGCCGGCACCGCCGCGCGCGCCTTGATCTCGACCACCAGGCCGACGCCATCGGGCAGCCAATCGAGAACCTCGACGAGCGTGGGGATGCGAAGCCCCTTGCCCGCGTACGGCGTCTCGCCCCCCGCGTCAGTGAAGCGCGCTCCGGCGTCGAAGCGGCGGATCCCGTCCATGGTGAAGCCGTCGACGCTGCCGACGCCGTCGGTGGTGCGGTCGATCGTGTCGTCGTGGATGACCGCCAGCTGTCCGTCCTGCGTCAGGTGCACGTCGAGCTCGATGGCATCGGCCCCCGCCTCCACCCCCAGGCGGAAGGACTCCATGGTGTTCTCGGGCGCCTGGACCGATGCGCCCCGATGCGCCACCACCAGCGTCACGATGGCACCTCGCCGGGCGGCACGATGGCCGGCTCGAAGGCGGCCGCGAGCGGCAGCTCATCGGCCGGCGGGGGAGTGCCCTCCGGCACGCGGCGCACGATCAGGAAGCCGATGACCATCAGCACCAGCAGCGACAGGATGGCGACCTGGTAGGCAAACGGCCCGTTGCTCTCCGGGTCCATGATGAGGACGATCCAGCCGAACAGCAGCGGGCCGACCACGGCCGACAGCTTGCCGGCCATCCCGTACAGGCCGAGCATCTCGCCCACCTCCTCCGGGCGGGTCAGCCGCAGCAGCAGCAGCCGATCGGTGACCGCCACGCCGCCCAGCCCCGAGCCCAGGATCGCCCCGGCAACCAGGAACGGGATGCGGTCCAGCCAGAGCCCGATGAGCAGCAGCCCCACGGTCCAGCTGCCGAGCACCAGCAGCAGCGTCCGCTTCGGGCCGAGCCGGTCGCAGAGGATGCCCCAGAAGAACGAGGCGATGATCGCCACCACGATCAGCCCGATCAGGACGAATCGCGCCTCGCCCTGGGTGAATCCGATGGCGTTGATCGCGAACAGGCTCATCACCGCGATGGCGGTGTTGATGGGGTCGGTATAGAAGAAGCGCCCCACCACGAAGCGCAGCAGTCCGGGCCGTTGCCGAGCGTGCCGGATGGTCGTGCCCAGCTGCGACCACGAGCGCAGCGCCTCGCCAACCGTGAACGTGCCCGGCGGCCGCGCCCGCTCGCTGACCAGCACGAAGATCGGGATGGCAAAGACGGCGAACAGCGAGCCGATCAGCAGGAAGCTGCCGGCGGTGATGTTGCCCTCCGCGTCGACGGTCGTGCCCAGCAGCAGGGCGGAGGTGATGCTGCCCACGTAGCCCAGCGCAACGCCAACGCCCGACAGCCGTCCTCTCGACTCCGGCCGCGCGACGTCCGGCAGCAGCGCGTCGTAGTAGATGAGCGCAGCCTGGTACGCGAAGTTGGCGAGCGCGAAGGCGAGCAACCCGAGCCGGATATCGACCAGCCCTATGACGAGCGTGGGCAGGATGCACAGCACCGTGAACGCCAACAGGTAGCCCTTGCGGCCGCCCGTGCGGTCGCTCATGGCTCCCAGGACCGGGGACACGGCAGCATTGAGCGCGACCGACAGGCTGCCGGCCAGCGTGAAGAAGAAGGTTCCAGTCGTCTCGCCGAGGGCGGTGGTCACCCACGGCCCCATCGCGAACGAGACGATGGCGAAGCTGAAGATCGTGTTGGCGAAGTCGTACAGCGCCCAGGACAGCCCCTCGATGGAGCTGCCGGAGCGCGTCAGCCCGCCGAGGCCCCGCCACCAGGCGGCCGGCGCCAGCACCGTCATACGCCGATCATACCCACGGCGCAGTGCCCAAGTCGGTGCGAAGAATTGACTCGGGACCAACCCATCGCCGCCCGCTACCCTGCGTTCTGCAACCCCGAGCGATTCATCCCATGGAGCCCGCTGCCACATGCGTAGGCGTCTGCTCAACCTCGCCATCGGCCTCATCGGACTGGGTGTTCCGCTGCTGGTCGCGTACTTCACCCGCCGATCCCCAATGGATGCCTCCGCTGGCGAACGTGTGGAGGAGGCCGCCACGCCGGCTCCTCCGCCAGCCGGCCAGCTGGCCCGCAGCGCTCCTCCTCCCGTCCGCGAGCCGCATCCGACCGGCGTGTTCGCGGCCCTCGGCCGCTTCGACTATCGCTACCGGCGCTGGCTGCCGCTTGCCGGGCTGGTGCTGGTCATCGGCCTCAACGTCTGGGCATCAACGTCCGGCGGCAGGCTCATCCAGGGCGGCTGGGTCATTCCCGGCTCGGAGGAGCAGCGGGCGGCGGAGCTGCTGCCCGTGCGCTTCGGCCCGACTGAGCCGAGCCTGCTCGTCATCTTCACCGACCCGGATGGTGACGCAGTCTCGCCCGAGTTCCAGGCGACCGTTCGCAACAGCCTGACCCAGGTCGCCGATGACGAGGCGGTCGACCGCATCCTTCTCTATGCCGACTCACCCAGTCCCGACCTGCTGTCCGAGGACGGCACGGCCACGCTGGCCGTCGTCTACCTCAACGACGAGGTGGAGGAGGCGGTCGAGGACTCGGCGCGCCTGGCCGGACTGGTCGATCCACCGGATGGCGTGAACGCCGACATCACCGGCATCGCGCAGCTCTACCACGAGTTCAACGAGAAGATCGAGCAGGACCTGCTCATGGCGGAGACGATCAGCCTGCCGATCGCGCTCCTCATCCTTCTGGCCGTGTTCGGGACGCTGATCGCCGCCGGGCTGCCCCTGTTGATCGCTGCGCTCGCCATGCCGACCGTGTTCGCCGTCATCGGCCTGTTGGCGACCGTCACCGAGATGAGCATCTTCGTGAACAACCTGGCCACCATGATCGGGCTGGCGCTGGCGATCGATTACTCGCTGTTCATGGTCAGCCGCTTCCGGGAAGAGCTGCGGCATCACTCGGTGGAGATCGCCATCGAGCGGATGATGGGCACCGTCGGCAAGGCAGTGGCGGTGAGCGGCATCGCCGTCGCCATCGGGCTGTCCAGCCTGGTCGTCTTCGACGCGGCCGCCCTGCGCAGCATGGGCATCGGCGGCATCGTGTCCGTCGCCGCGACGCTCCTCTTCGGCCTCACCGTGCTGCCGGCACTGCTGGCCATGCTCGGCCCGCGCGTCAACCGGCTGCGGGTGCCGCTGCCGCGGTCGCTGCGGCTGATCGAGGACGACACGGTGGCCGCGGACCGTCGACAGGGACACGGCGTCTGGGCCTGGATCGCGGCGAAGGTGATGCGGCGCCCGGTGCTGATCGCGCTTCCTGTCCTGGTCCTGCTGCTGGCGGCCGGCTCGCCGTTCCTGGGAATCCAGCTGTCGACCGGTCAGAACCTGGAGGACCTGCCTCCGACTCCCGCGCGACTGGCCTTCGAGAAGCTGATCGACGACTTCCCGGGCAACGAGTCGGACCCGATCACCGCGGCGGTCACCTATCCCGGCGCGGACCTGACCGATGGGCTCTCAGCGGATTGGCAGGCGGAGCTGGCGCGGTACGAGGCCAGCGTCATGGCAATCGAGGGCGTGAAGAACGTCGCGAGCGTCCTGGACCCGCCGCCCGGCGTGGCGAGCGACCAGTACGCAACACTGCTGACTCTGTCGCCCGACCAGTGGCCGCCCGAGTCGCGTGAAGCGTTGAGCGCCTACGTGGGCGAGCGGATCGCGGGTGACACCGCCAAGCTGTCCGTCTTCTCCAGCCCGCTACCGGACTCGAACGAGGGGCGCGCCCTGATCGCCGAAATCCGGGAGGTCGCTCCGCCCGCTGGCGCCACCGTGCTGACCGGGGGCCTGCCCTCGCGCTCGGCCGACTTCATGGCCAGCTTCTCCTCGTCCGTGCCGTGGGCGGTCCTGATCGTGGTGGCCGTCACCGCGCTGATCCTGTTCCTGACCTTCGGCTCGGTCTTCCTGCCGGTGAAGGCGGTGATCATGAGCCTGATCAGTATCAGCGCCAGCTTCGGCGCGCTGGTCTTCATCTTCCAGCAGGGCCATTTCGAGGAGATCCTCGGCTTCAACGCGTCCGGGGCGCTCGGCGCCTGGCTGCCGGTGATCATGTTCGCGATCCTGTTCGGCCTGTCGATGGACTACGAGGTGCTCCTACTCTCGCGCATCCGCGAGCGGTACCTGGCCCACGGCAACAACACGCGCGCGGTGGCGGAGGGCATCGGCCTGACCGGTGGCATCATCACCGGCGCGGCGCTGATCATGGTCGCGGTGTTCGCCGCCTTCGCCCTGTCGAGCATCACCTTCATCAAGGCGCTCGGCTTCACCCAGGCGCTGGCCGTGCTGATCGACGCCACCCTGGTGCGCGGCATCCTGGTGCCAGCCTTCATGCGGGTCATGGGCCGTGTCAACTGGTGGGCCCCGCGCTGGGTCCAGCGCGCGGTGGCCAAGCTGGGGCTCTACGAGGGGCCGATCGGGCCCGATGGCGCCGCCACTCGACTTCGGCCCGCCCCCTCCGAGGCCGCTCCGAGCTGACCCTCCCGGCAGTGCCGGTCACGCTGGCACTGTGACGAAGAAGCGCTCGATTCAGCCGTCGCGGACACCGGATGCCCGCGGATCTGCCGATGCCACCGCCAGCGCGGCGAAGAAGGGAGCCTTCGAAGGCGCTCGGCGCCTGCAACGCGGTTGCAGTGCCGATGACACCGGCATCGCACGGTAACCCACTGTCGCGGGATGGCAGCGACGCGGGCAATGAGGCAGTAGGCTCTCGGGGAAGTGAGCAAGCGCAGCGACCTGGACCGGCTGACGCAGCGCTGGCGAGAGCGCCACGACGCGCGACGTTCGGCAGAGGACCTGCGGCCGCGCGTCAATCCAGGCCGCGAGGCGCTCGCCCGACGCCACTTCCCGTATCGCGACGTCACACCGGAGGCGTACGTGACGGAGCACGGCGCCGACATGGTCGGCTTCACCTACGACGACGAGTCCTATGCCGATCCGGCGCTCGACGCCTGGCTGCTCGAGGTCGGCCGGCTGCTCCGCGAGGGGCGGGAGGCAGCGGCGGCATCGGCCAAGCCAAAGCGGAAGCCCCGGCCAAAGCCGAAGGCCGACGCCAAGACCGATGCCTGAGGCGCCTGCATGGGCGCGCAGCCTGGTGCTCGAGGTCTGCGCAGAGGCCGATGCGTCGCTGCCGCGCCTCCGCTGGACGTCGCGCAACCGCCCGACCTCGTCCGGTGTCACGCGCCAGTCGCTCGGCGCCATCTCGCTCGTCGCCGGCCGCGACCCGCTCGACCAGCGGCTGACGCTGCTCCACGAGCTCGCCCACTGGCTGGCGCCGGCCCGCAGCCCTCGCCTCGGTCGCCGCCGGCACGGTCGCGTGCGGCACCATGACGCGGCCTTCAACGCGCGCGCGTTCGGCCTCTACCGGCGCCACGGCGTGCCGTCGGCCTTTGCCCTGGCGGCAGAGTCGGCGCGATACCCGAGCTCCCTCGGTCACGCGCGCGTGCTCGGCGTGCCCGGCGCCGAGACGATGTGGCGCGAGCGCCGCGTCACCCTTCGCGAAGGCGCGCGCCGGCGGCCGCCGATGCGGGTGCTGGTCGAGGAGCACGCCGTCCGCCTCGTGCGCGACGGGCGCTGGACCCGCTGCTCGGTCTGCGGCGTCCGGGTCGTGGGACCCCTCTTGCGTCGGATGCGCCGCCGCCCCGGCCGCCACGTCCTCCTCGGTCCAGCCTGACACGGTTGATAGGTAGGGCCATTCCGCGC
>CBFGSY010000072.1:0-11374 GCA_965651545.1 uncultured bacterium
GGGCTCGAGATGGCGGCGGGCCTGGCGACCGGCGATGGGCCGATCGTGGTCGCCGGCTCGCTGTACCTGGTGGGTGCCGTCCGTGGGATGCTGCTGGGTGAGGAGATGAGCGCGTGACGACCCTGCGCTGGGGTGAGCGAACCTACGTGATGGGCGTCATCAATCTGACGCCCGACTCGTTCAGCGGCGACGGCCTCGCGACGCCCGAACGGGATGCGGCCGCGATCACCGCGGCGGCCGTCGACCAGGCGACGACCTTCGTGGAGGCCGGCGTCGACATCCTGGACATCGGCGCCGAGTCGTCGCGGCCGCCCGAGTTCTACGGCGAGCATCCACCCATCTCGGCCGACGCCGAGGCGCGGCTGGCGGCGCCCGTCGTCGCGGCGCTGGCCAACGGCATCGCTCGTGAGACCCTGATCAGCATCGATACCGTGAAGGGCGAGGTCGCGCGCGCGGCGCTGGCGGCCGGCGCGGGCATGGTCAACGACGTGTGGGCCGGCCGCCGGGATCCGGGCACCTTGGCCGCCGCTGCAGCCAGCGACGCCTGGATGGTCCTGATGCACAACCGCGAGCGCGCCGACTACGTCAACGGGGTCTTCGACGAGGTGGTGGCCTGGCTGCTTGCGGCCGTGGACGATGCCCTGGCGGCGGGCGTGGCCAGGCAGCGGCTGATCGTCGACCCGGGCATCGGGTTCGGCAAGTCGCCCGAGCATTCGGTCGAGCTGCTCCATCGGCTCGGTGAGCTGAAGCGCGCCGTGGGCGACCTGCCACTGCTGGTGGGGACCAGCCGCAAGCGCTTCATCGGAGAGCTGTTGGGCGGCGCGACCCCGCAGGACCGCCTGGAGGGCACAGCGGCCACCGTGGCGCTGGCCATCGCCCAGGGGGCCGATATCGTGCGCGTCCACGACGTGGCGCTCATGATGCGGACGGTGCGGGTGACCGATGGCATCGTGCGGTGGCGCCGGTGAGCGACCGCATCACGTTGCGCGGCATGCAGTTCCTGGGGCGGCACGGGGTCCACCTGGAGGAGCGCATGGAGCCGCAGCCGTTCGAGGTCGACGTGATCCTGCGCCGCGACCTCAGCGTCCCCGCCGCGAGCGACGAACTGGCCGATACGATCGACTACTCGGAGATCTTCACCCTGGTGGGCAGGGTGGTGGAGGGACGCTCTTACCGTCTGATCGAGGCCCTCGCCGGCGCCATCGCCGACGCGCTGCTGGCCGCGCATCCGATCGGCGACGTGGAGGTACGGGTGCGTAAGCCGAAGGCCCCGCTGCCCGGGGCCTTCGAGACGGTTGAGGCGCGCCTGCGACGCCGACGCGAGGCGCCGGCCGACCCGACCTAGGGCGACTCCGGCAGGGTCCCCAGCGTCACCGACCGGTCGATCGTCTGGCCGCCGCGGACCAGACTCAGGGAGATGGTGTCGCCCGGTTGGTGCGGCAGGATGTGCTCGGCCAGGTCGCGGTCGCCGCTCACCTGCTTCCCGTCGATGGACACGATCACGTCACCTTCCTGCAGTCCGGCGGCAGCCGCGGGGCTGTCCGGGAAGACGGCCGGCCGCTCTCCGCCGGAGGCGATCAGCACTCCGCTGTCGACGGGCAGGTCCTGTTCCTCCGCCAGCTGCTTGGTCACCGGCTGGTAGTAGACGCCGATCCAAGGGCGCACCAGCGGCTGGCCGGCGACGGCCTGCTCCATGATCGGCCGGGCGATGTTGATCGGGATGGCGAAGCCGATGCCCTGCGCCTCCTGGCTGACTGCCGTGTTCACGCCGATCACCTGTCCCGCGCTGTCGAGCAGTGGTCCGCCGGAGTTGCCGGGGTTGATGGCGGCATCGGTCTGGATCAGGTTGTTCAGCTGCTCGGAGGTCGTCAGGGCGCCGCCGGCGAAGATCTGGCGTCCGAGGCCGGAGATGACGCCGGTGGTCACCGTGTTCTCGAACTCGCCCAGCGGGTTGCCGATGGCGATCGCCAGCTGCCCCTGCTCGAGGTTGGCGCTGGAGCCGATGGTGACCGTCGGCAGGCCGCCCTCGTCGACCTTGACGATGGCGAGGTCGGTGAGCGGGTCGATGCCGTACACCTCGCCCTGCAGCTCGCGGGTATCGGCCAGGATGACGGTGATCTGCGATGCGCCGCTCACCACGTGCTTGTTGGTCAGGATCCAGCCGTCGGAGTCGTAGATGAACCCGGTCCCCACGCCGGCGGAGCCGGCCGAGGCCGATTGGATCTTGACCACCGCCGGCATCGCCTTGGCGACGGCGTTGATGACCGCCGACGACTCGTCGATGCGCACCTGGGAGACGTTCTCGCCCACCGGCGCCTGGGAGCTGGCGGGCGCGGCGGATCCGTTTCGCAGCATGTTGGAGACGGCAGCCGCCGACAGCGAGCCGGACACGATCCCCGCCACCACGGCCAGTGCCACGATCGCGCCGGAGCCAGGGGAGCGGCGCTCGCCGGAGGTATGGACGATGCCCGCCATCGGCGGGCGCGTGGACCAGGCCGGGACCGGCGCGCGTCCCTCGGCCGGCCTGGTGGTCTGCTCGGCGGGCGCGCCGTAGCGCCGCACCTCCATCGGTTCTGACTGGTCGTCGGGGTCGATCTGGTCGCTCATGACTCGCTTCGCTCGTTCGGTAGGCGGGCGGGACTAGAGGTCATGGTGCGCCGGCTCGGTTGCGGCCAACTGCGTGCGTGGATGAAGTTTCATGAACCTTCGCGGTCGCCGAGCGGCAGGCTCACGCTGAAGGTGGAGCCCGCACCGACCACGCTGGCGACGCTGATGGTGCCGCCGTGCATCTCGACGATGGAGCGGGCGATCGCCAGGCCGAGGCCGCTGCCCGAGGCTCGGGCCTCGCCGACATTGGTGCCGCGGAAGAAGCGATCGAAGACCAGCGGCAGCTCCGCCTCCGGAATGCCCGGGCCGGAGTCGCGTACCTCGAGCAGCGCCGCATCGGTCCCGTCCGCCAGCGAGACGACCACCTCGCCACCGCGCTGCGTGAACTTCAGCGCGTTGCCGACCAGGTTCGTCAGCAGCTGGACGACGCGCTCGCGGTCGAAGCGCAGCATCACCGGGTTGGTGGGCACCTGGCTCACGAGCGAGACGCCGCGTTGCTCGGCCACCTCGGCCTGCGCCTCGACTACCGAGCGGACCGGGTCGCGGATGTCCCCGGAGCGCATGTCCAGCGGGAAGATGCCCGAGTCGATCCGCGACAGGTCGAGCAGGTTGGTGCTCATCCACTCCAGCCTGCTGATCTGCTCGGTCGAGCGGTCCAGGAACTCCGCGCGCTGCTCGTCGTCGACCCCACCGTCACGCTGCAGCTCGGTGAAGGTGCGCAGCGCGGCGATGGGAGTCCGCAGCTCGTGGCTGACGTCGGCCACGAACTCGCGCAGGCGGTCGCGGTCGGCCTGCAGCATGCGAACCGATTCGCTGAGCTGATCGGCCATCAGGTTGAACGCCTGGGCCAGGTCGTCGACCTCCACGATGCCGAAGCGCGGGGAGCGTTCGTCCAGATCTCCCTGGGCGAGGCGACCCGACGCGCGGCGGAGCCTCGCCAGCGGGCCCGTGAGCCGCCGCGCGGCAAGGGTGCCGACCAGCAGTGAGACGGCCAGCGCGGCCAGGCCCGCAGCGAACAGCGCGCCGTTGACGCTGCGCAGCGTAGCGGTGCGGTTGGTGTAGCTGTCGCGGACCCGGAAGGTCAGGTCGAGCTGCACGCCGGGCAGGAGCTGGAAGACGCGCCGGAAGGGCCGGGGCTGGACCTCCGGGTCCGGCTGCAGCCCCTCGTCACGCAGGCGCTGCGCGACATTCGCATCGGGCGAGGCGACGGCGGCCAGCGAGCCGTCGGCGGTGTAGGTGATCTCGACGGTGCCCTGGGCCAGCGAGTTCGCGGCGGACTGGGCGGTCGGCTGCAGGATCTGGGTGTCGCGCAGCTCCCTGGTGGTCAGCCAGCTTGGATCGATCTCGGCGTAGAGCTCGAAGACGTCCTCAACCAGGATGGAGGTCGACTGTTCGGCGGTCTCGGCGCGGCGGGTCGCCTGGTCGACGAAGTAGCCGGGCAGGATCTGCGAGATGGCGATTCCGGAGACCACCAGCGCCACCAGCGCCACGCCGGAGAGGACCAGTACCAGCCGGACGTTGAGGCGCTGCAGCAGCTCCCGCAGGATGCCGAACCGATCGGCGGGCGGCTCAGTCCTCGCTGAATGCATAGCCCACGCCCCTCACCGTCCTGATATAGCGCGGCTGGGCGGGATCGGGCTCGATCTTGTCGCGGATGTGGCTGATGTGCACGTTGATGGTGCGCTCGTCGGCCTCGATGGCCTCGTAGTCGCGCACCAGCTCGAGCAGCTGGGTGCGGGTGTAGACGCGTCCCGGTCGGCCGGCGAGGTGACGGAGCAGGTCGAACTCAGTGGTGGTCAGCGCGATGCGCTGCCCGTCCCGCGTCACCCGCCGCCGCTCCAGGTCGATCACCAGGTCCCCGCGGCGGAGCGTTCGGCCCGTCTGCGTGTCCGCCAGCTCGCCGTAGGCCCGCCGCAGCATCGCCTTCACCCGGCTCACCAGCTCGCGGACGCTGAACGGCTTGACCAGGTAGTCATCGGCGCCGATCTCCAGCCCGACCACCTTGTCGACCTCGTCGGCCCGGGCGGTCAGGAACAGGATCGGCGCCCGGGTCTCGCGGCGCAGCTGCCGGCACACCTCGAAGCCGTCGATCCCGGGCAGCCGCACGTCCAGCAGCACGAGGTCGGGTGCGATGTCGGCGAAGCGGGCCAGCGCCTCCTCGCCGCTGGGGACGACGGCCACGTCGTAGCTCTCGCGCTCCAGCGCCACCTGGACCCCGCGAGCGACCGCGGGCTCGTCCTCGACGATCATGATCGTGCCGGCCATTCGGCCGCTGATCATAGCCCGATGGGCCCGCCGCTCCCGGCGGGCCGCCTTGCCCGCCCATCGGTCCGCTGCTAGGATTCGGCCTCGCACACGCAGCAGCCACCTTCGTCCGGCATGCCCGGACGCACGCTCGAGGAAGCGAACCGCCCCCGCATGGACCTCCAGATCCGCGTCGAACCGCGCACCGTGACCGGCAAGCGCACGAAGCGCCTGCGCGCCGCCGGCGTGGTGCCAGGCGTCCTCTTCGGCAAGGTCGCGGGCTCGGTGCCGCTGCAGTTGGACGCCAAGGAGCTGGACCAGCTCTACCGCCAGGCCGGTCGCACCAGCATCATCAAGATCTCGGTCGACGGTGGCACCGCCACCAGCGCCGTGATCAAGAGCCTGTCCCGGCACCCACTCACCGGACGCATCCTGCACGTCGACTTCTTCGCCCCGGATCTCACCCACGAGATGACGGTCGACGTTCCGCTCTCCTTCAGCGGCGAGCCACCTGGCGTCGAGGCCACCGGTGGCTACCTGCTCACCTCGCTCGACCACCTGCGC
Source organism: uncultured bacterium (assembly GCA_965651545.1). GTDB lineage: Bacteria > Chloroflexota > Limnocylindria > QHBO01 > QHBO01 > DASSCW01. The sequence goes on from CBFGSY010000072.1 coordinate 5,416, forward strand.
GTCAAGGCCCTGCCGGCCGACCTGCCGCATGAGCTGAACGTCGACCTCACTCCGCTGGTCGACCTGGAGGCCGCCATCCACGTCAGCGACATCGCGGTCGCCGACAACGTCACCGTGCTCAACGACCCCGACGAGATGGTTGCGCGGGTCATGCCGCCACGCGTCGAGGAGGAGCCGGAGCCGGTTGTGGCCGAGGGCGAGGAGCTCGAGGGCGAGGAGGGCGCCGAGGGCGAGGAGGGCGAGGCGCCGGCCGAGGGCGAGGACGCCGGGGGCGAGCCTGCCGCAGAGGGTGGGTCGGAGGACGAGGGCAGCTAAGCAGCCCGGTCGCTACCCCTTTTCGGCGCGCCGCCGCATCGGTATAGTCCCGTCGAGGGGGTCAACGGGCTCCGAGGCGAAAGGAGGCGGCCCGCCAGGGCCGGCCGGCCCGGCACTCACCTTCGAGGCGCGGACCTGGATTCACCCAAGGGCATCGGATGGATGCTGCCTACCTGGCGTCCGATGCGCGCGCCCGCCAGGTCCCGCTGGATTCCCTCAGCACGCAGGAGAGAGGATTCCATGACATCGCGCGAGGACGTCATCCAGCAGGACGTCAAGGACCTGCACAGTCTCGGCTACGCCCAGGAGCTGTTCCGCAGCATGGGCGGCTTCAGCAACTTCGCGATCAGCTTCAGCATCATCTCGATCCTGACCGGCGCGGTCATCCTGTACGACTACGGGCTTGCCTGGGCGGGAACCGCCGCGAGCCTGATCGGCTGGCCGCTGATCACCGTCTTCGTCCTCAGCATCGCGGCAGCCATGGCCGAAGTGGCATCTGCCTACCCGACCGCTGGCGGCCTCTACTACTGGGCCAGCCGCATGAAGAACAAGGAATGGGGCTGGTGGACGGCATGGCTGAACCTGATCGGCCAGTTCGCGATCGTGGCGGGCATCAACTATGCGGCCGCCCTGTTCCTCAACGCGGCCATCATCACGCCACTGACCGGCGGAGCGTACTCGAACACCACCGTCTTCTTCGGCGACCCCGCCCTCGGCGCCGAGGGGCCGGCGCTGAGCGGGGCGCTGGTGACGATGGCCGGCCTGCTGGCCGTTGAGCTGGCGCTGAACATCGCCGGCGTGCGGGTCGTGGCGCTGCTGAACCAGATCAGCGTCTGGTGGCACATCGTCTTCGTGATCGCCATCGCCGGCGCGCTCTTCCTGCTGGGAACGCAGTCGACGACCGAGGATGCGGGACTGACCCTGTTCGCCATCCAACCGGTCGATACGGCTGGATCATGGGACAACACGTTCCCGGTCGGGAGTGAGAACCCGTGGTTCAGCTTCCTTTACGGGCCGGCCGTCAGCTACCCGATCTTCCTCGCCTTCTTCTTCAGCCTGCTGCAGGCAAACTGGACGTACACCGGCTATGACGCGTCGGCGCACGTGGCCGAGGAGACGATCGGCGCACGAAGGGCGAGCGCCTGGGGCATCTTCCTGTCCGTTGCCGTATCGGCAGTGGCGGGATACATCTTCCTGGTGGCGATCACGCTGCACCTGCCCGATCTGACGCCACTGTTCCCGCCCGTGCTGGAGGATGCGGCGGTCTACAGCCAGTACTACTTCGGCGACGGGGCGGCCGTGCTGTTCACCCTGAACGAGAACCTGGACGCGGGCCTGGCCGCGGTGCTCGGTGGGGGGATCGCCATCGCCATGTGCTTCTGCGGACTCTCGTCCGTGGCGTCGGCCGGCAGGATGCTGTTCGCCTTCAGCCGCGACGACGGAATTCCCGGATCAGGCTGGCTGAAGAAGGTGTCGCACCGGTTCCGGACCCCGGCCAATGCGCTGACCGCGATGGTCATCGGCGCGTTCATCCTGACCTTCATGGCCTTCTGGGTCGGGCGCGGCATCGCGGTGGTGATCGTCACTGCCATCAGCACCATCTTCCTGTACGCCGCCTACGGCGTTCCGATCTACCTGGGCCTGACGACCGAGGAGTGGAAGAAGGAGCGCGTCTGGACCATCGGCAGATGGTCGCGACCGGTGGCAATCGTCGCCCTCATCTGGATCGGTGTCCTGATGTTCCTCTTCTCGTTCCCGACCTCCGGCAACATCTCGTGGCCGTTCATGGTCGCCATCGTGATCTTCCTGCTGGTCTATTACTTCGCCTGGGCGCGCAGCCGGTTCAAGGGACCGCGGGCGATGGGTGGCGAGGAGGAGCTGACCGAGATCGAGCGCGAGTTCGAGGAGGCAGCCCGCGAGCTGGGGGAGGCGCCCGCCTGAGCTGAGTCGCGGCATCCCCACGTGCGGGCCGGCCGGACCCTCCGGCCGGCCCGCTCTTCATCACTGGAGGATCATGGGCAGATGGCAGGCGAACACCGCGAGGACTCGCATCCCAGGCGCGACTGGCTGACCGGCCTGATCCGCGACGGCACCATCGATACGCTGGTGGTTGCCCTGACCGACATGCAGGGCCGGCTGATGGGCAAGCGGGTCCAGGGCCAGGCGTTCCTCAACGGCGCGATCGACCATGGCGCGCACTTCTGCACGTACCTGCTCGGCACCGATATGGAGATGAACACTCCCGACGGCTTCGCGCTGATGAACTGGGAGACGGGCTATGGCGACTGGATCGCCGATCCGGTGTGGGACACGCTGCGCATCGTGCCGTGGCTGGAGAAGACGGCCATCGTGCTGTCGGACACCGTCGACCATCACGGGGACGAGATCGGGGTCTCGCCCCGCACCATCCTGAAGGGCGTCGCCGACAAGGCCGCCGCCATCGGCTTTCGAGTCATGGCCGGCTCCGAGTTCGAGTACTACCTATTGACCGATACCTACGAGACGGCCAACCGCAAGGGCTACATCGATCTCGAGCGCTTCGGCTACTACAACGAGGACTACCACCTCCTCCAGGCCACCAAGGCCGAGCCGATCCACGGCAAGCTGCGCAACCTGATGACGGCTGCCGACATCCCCGTCGAGTTCAGCAAGGGCGAGGCGGCACCGGGTCAGCACGAGGTCAACATCCATTACTGCGACGTGCTGGAGATGTCGGATAAATCGGTCCTGTTCAAGCACGGCGCCAAGGAGATCGCCTGGCTCAACGGATTCGGGCTGACCTTCATGGCAAAGCCGGACCACACCTGGACCGGCTCATCGGGCCATCTGCACATGAGCCTCTGGGACCCTGAGGGTGACGATTCACGGTTCTACGAGGAGGGAGCCGAGCCCTACGGCATGAGCGCGACCATGCGCCACTTCCTGGGGGGCATGATGAAGTTCTCGCGCGAGCTGGCGCCGTTCATGGCCCCCAACGTGAACTCGTACAAACGCTACGCCGTCGCCTCATGGGCGCCGGTGAACGTGGTGTGGGGCCGCGACAACCGGACCACCGGCTTTCGCATCGTGGGAGACGGGCCGGCGCTGCACATCGAGAACCGCTTCCCGGGGGGCGACATGAACCCGTACCTGGCCTACGCCGCGGTGGTCGGCGCCGGGCTGCTGGGGATCGAACGGGAGATCGAGCCGCCGGACGAGTACCACGGCAACGGGTACGTGGCCACCGGCTGCGACCGCATGCCGCGCGCCCTGCACGAGGCCATCAGGGAGCTCGAGCAGTCGGAGGCGGCGGTGGAGATCTTCGGTGCGGACGTGGTGGCCCATTACCTGAACGCTGCGAGAGTGGAGCAGGAGCAGTACGACGCGGTGGTCCATCCCTGGGACCGCGAGCGCTACCTGGAGCGCGGCTGATGCGACTTGCGGAGAAGGTGGCGCTCATCACCGGTGCCGGCAGCGGCATGGGACGCGTTGCGGCCCAGATGTTCGCCGCCGAGGGTGCACGGGTGGTGGTCGCCGAGTTCGACGACGCAGCCGGTGCGGAGACGACGCGGCTGGTGACCGACGAGGGCGGACAGGCAGCCTTCGTCCAGGCCGATGTCTCCCGCGACGAGGACGCGCGCCGCATGGTGCAGGAGGCGGTATCGGCCTACGGTCGGCTGGATGTCCTCTACAACAACGCCGGCGTCATGCCGGAGGCCGATCACTCGGTGATCGATACCGACGTCGACACCTGGGACAGGGTCATGGCTGTCAACGTGCGCGGCGTCTTCCTGGGCTGCAAGTACGCGATCCCGCGCATGCTGGAGCAGGGCTCCGGATCGATCATCAACATCAGCTCCTTCGTCGCCCTGCTCGGCTGCAGCGTGCCGCAGGACGCCTACACCGCGTCGAAGGGGGCGGTGCTCAGCCTGACGCGCTCGCTGGCCGTTCAGTTTGGGCCGCAGGGGGTGCGTTCCAACGCCATCTGCCCGGGGCCGATCGAGACGCCGCTGCTGATGGACTGGTTGCTGAAGGACGAGGCGGCGAAGCGGCTGCGGCTGGCCCGCAACCCGACCGGTCGCTTCGGCAAGCCGGAGGACATCGTGAACCTGGCCGTCTACCTGGCCAGCGACGAATCCCGCTGGACGAACGGCGCGGCCATGGTCGTGGATGGCGGCATCAGCGTGAACTACTTCTGAAACGAGGGTTGAGGGGACGGCGTCAGAGCGCCATGCGGGCGCGGAGGGCAGCGGTTCTCTTCGTGGCAGCCACGATCGCTGCCCTGGCCGCCTGCGGCGTCGGTCCGGGCGCTCCGCCGGACGTCGCGTCGCCGTCGCCGCCCCCGCAGATCCCGCGCTGCCCCAATGCGATCGCCGTCCTCGTGTGCGAGGGCGGGCCATCCGACTTGGGCGGGCGCGCCGACGACTTCGGGGCGGAAGGAGCCGGCGACACCCCCGGTGCCGCCTTCGCGAACTGGGTTGGCTCGACGATCTTCCCCGTCCCGCGCTCGGGATACGCCGAGCTGTTCGAGGATGAACGAGGCGGCGTATACGCCTATGCCGTTGATGGCAAGGTGAAGGTGGTGGTGGTGATCAGCAGGCGATTTGCCGAAATGACGGGAGCCCCCTACACCCTCGAGGAGCTGCGGACCTGCGATCCCGTCGAGTACGGACCCGCGGTCGACCTCGGCCCCGGCCACACGGTCTGGGCGCATGCCGACGGGCGGATCATCACCGACATCGTTGGGCCGCGTCACTGTGACTGGCAGAGCATGCGGATCCTTCATCTCACTGAGAACGAGCGGCTGATCGCGCAATACATCCGCGATCCGGAGGGCGTCCTGCCAGGGGAAGCGCTGCTGGCAACCTATGCGGACGAGGTCGCTGTGCCTGCCGAAGCGTCACCCAGCGGCTACAAGCACGGCGACCTGGAGCTGTGGTTCAGCGAGTCAGATACCGCGCTGTACGTCGTCGGCCCTGCGGGAAGGGCCGAGCGCTGGCCCAAGGCCGCAACCACAATCGCCTGCGCCTGATCGGCGTCAATCGGGGCGGTAGGTACGCTCGCCGCTGGCCGGGTCGATCCAGACCCGCGTCCGCTGGCCGGTGGTCGGGTCGATGAAGCGCTCGTCGGTCGGCCGCAGCTCGCTGGCGGCTTCATCCCGCGAGGTTCCGTAGCGAAGTCGCTCGAAGAAGGCCACCACCAGCCCGATGACGCCCACCAGCACCAGCTGGATCCCGGGCCAGACAGCCAGCCCGCCGGCGGCCAGCAAGGCCAGGCCGATCGCCAGCAGGATCGCGCCCGCGATGCCGACGACGACGCGCAGGAACTGTAGCAACGCGCAGCGCCCCTTCAGTCGACGGGGGTGGAGGGCATCCCGGCCCCAATGGAGCCATCGGGCTCGACCACCACGGCGGTTCCGTAGGCGACGATCTCCGACATCGTCGAGCCGAGCGACGAGCTGTCGAAGCGCATGCTCAGCACCGCGTTGGCGCCCATCAAGGTCGCGTTCTGCACCATGCGGTCCAGCGCCTGCCGGCGGGTGTCCTCCAGCAGCTCGGTGTACTCGCGGATCTCGCCGCCCAGCAGCGAACGGAAGAAGGCAGCCACGTTGCCGGAGAAGCCGCGGCTGCGAACCACGAGCCCGAACACCTGTCCCTTGGTCTCC
>CBFGSY010000073.1:0-11292 GCA_965651545.1 uncultured bacterium
GTGACGGCGCCGCGCCGAGCGAGGCAGCGCCCGCTGCGGAGCCGGCGGAAGCAGCACCCGAAGCTGAAGCTCCGGCGGCCGAGGCTGAAGCTCCGGCCGAGGCTGAAGCTCCGGCCGAGGCCGAGGGTGCAGCTCCCGCGGCCGAGGCTGAGGCAGCGCCGGCACAGGCAGGGGCGGCGGCCCCACCGGCGGAGCAGGAGGCATCCTCGCCGGCGCCGGAGCCCGCTCCTGCGGCGGAGGAAGCCGCGCCGGAAACCACTGAGGCCCCGACGGACGGCTCGGTCCGCATGACGCCGGCCGTGCGCCGGCTGGTCCGCGAACACAACGTCGACATCACCCAGGTCAAGGGGTCCGGCGCCGGCGGGCGGGTGACCCGCGACGACGTCCTCGCCTTCGTCGAGGGCGGGGGCAAGCCAGCCGCGGCAGCTGAGCCTGCTGCTGCGCCGGCAGCCGAGCCCGCACCCGCAGCCGAGCCCGCACCGGCAGCAGCTGAAGCGACGGCCCCCGCGGCCCAGGCACCGCCGGCCCCAGCCCCCGAGGCACCGAGCACCCAGGCCGCGGCGGGCCCTGCCTTCGCCGGGCCGGCGCGCGTTTCGGCGCCGACGGGAGGCGATGTCGAGGTGGCGCTGACCCAGATGCGCAAGGGCATCGCCGCCAAGATGACGCGCGTCAAGCAGACGGTCCCCCACGCCTACACCGTCGTGGAAGTCGACATGCACAACGTCGTTCGTTGGCGTGAGACCAACAACGCCGCGTACAAGGAGCGTGAGGGGATCGGCCTCAGCTATGTGGCGGCCGTGGTCAAGGCGGTGACCGAGACGCTGCGCCAGCACCCGACCCTGAATAGCCAGTTCGCCGAGGACAAGGTCGTCCTGAAACAGGCGATGAACATCGGCATCGCGGTGGCCGTCGACAATGGACTGCTGGTGCCGGTCATCCACAACGCCGACCAGCTCTCGATCAGTGGCGTGAACCATCGGATCCAGGATCTGGCGGCCCGTGCCAGGACGAACAAGCTGAAGCTGGACGAGATCCAGGGTGGCACGTTCACCGTCAACAACACCGGCTGGTTCGGATCGGTGTCATCGATGCCGATCATCAACGCACCGGAGGTCGCGATCCTGTCGATGGAGGCCATCGTGAAGAGGCCGGTGGTGACCACCATCGAGGGCGAAGATGTGATCTCCATCCGCCCGATGATGAACGTGACCTGCTCCTTCGATCACCGCGTGCTCGACGGCGCGCAGGTCGGTGCCTTCCTGGCCGATGTCCGCAAGCGCCTGGAGGCCTGGGACCCGGCGACGCCGATCGGCTAGTTCGGAGCCCTGCCTGGCCCGCTCACCCGGCTGTCGTGAAGCTCCAGGCTGTCGTTCGCAGCCGGTTGCCGGCGGCGTCGCGAATGCCGGCGGTGAGCGTCGCCGTGTAGGTCGTTCCGCCCAGCAGGGACCCAGTCGGTCGCAGCGTCGCTCGACGATGCTCAGGGTCATAGGCGACTGTGGCCTGGACCCGGAGCCCCTCCTCGGTGCGCAGCGTCATCGTGTCGCCGCTCACGCCCGACACATCCTCGCTGAAGCGGACGATGACCCGCGACGACGTCGCCACGTCGGAGGCCCCGTCCTCCGGTGAGCGGCTCAGGACCGTCGGGCGTCGAGCGTCGCGGATCAGGCTGGCCGCGGCGTAAACATTGAGCCGATCCCTGCGCAGCCCGTTGCGTGCATCCAGGATGCGTCGACCGCTGGTGCGCAGCACATAGGCGATTCGCTCGGCCGTGGCGCCCGGCATCGCGCCCGCCATGACAGCCGCCGCGGCCGCAACGTGGGGCGCCGCCAGCGACGTCCCGCTCCAGCTCAGTCCAGCCGCGCTGATCAGAGCTGCCGGCGCGAGCATGTCCAGCTGCTGGCCGCCCTGGCTGAAGCAAGCGATACGGTCCGGCTCGGTGGAGGCATCGGTGCAGGTGGCATAGGCCGCACGCCCGATATCCGCGTCATACACGCCTCCCACGCTCAGCGCTCCCGGGACACATGCCGGGTACGCGATGCCGTCGACGTAGACTCCTGCCTTCATCCCGCCGTTGCCGCTGGCCACGACCACCGCCATCCCGGACGCGATGGCAGCCTCGAACGCCGGCGCCAGGCCGCTCAGCGGACACGCGACCAGCCAGTGGGTCGGGTCCGCTACGCTCAAGTTGATGGCACGTACATTCCAGGTCTCGCCCTTCCGGACCAGCCAGTCGATGGCTGCCAGCAGATCCGAGTCATACGCGAGGCCGTCGGCGCGGAACACATCGAGCGCGAGCAGCTTCGCGCGGGGCGCCACCGCGACGACAACCTCCGAGACGGCGGTCCCGTGGCCAACTGCGTCCAATCGGTTGTCCTGCGGTGCGAAGTCCCGGGCCACTACGACGCGGCAGCTGGCTGGCCTGCGCGGTGCCGTGCAGGATCCCAATGCGGCACGCCGGTAATCCGCGCCGGTATCGAGCACGGCGACCGATACACCTGCCCCGCGATAGCCGGCGGCCACCGCCTGGGGCTGGCGAATCAGCTGATTCGCCTCGACGTCGGCAGGCTGGACGGCTCGATTGGCATGCACCCCCTCGACCGCCGGGTCGCGCAGTGTCGCGAGCAGCTGCTCCTCGCTGGTGAAGCGGACGAAGGCCGAGCGCAGGGCGGGATAGTCGCGAAGGAGCCCATCCTCGTCCTGCAACAGGTCGTTGACGCCCGCCTTCCACCTGGACAGCACCGCCGGCGAATTCGGGTCACCATCGGTCGGTGGCCTGAAGTTGAGGACGGCGTCCGTGCGGCCATCACGCCACAGTGCCCCCAGCACGGCAGCGTCCAACCGTCCGCTCGCGACCTGCGCCTCGAGCGCCGCAGCTGTGCCATCGTGGGCGCCGACGACGGACGGCTGTGTGACGTCGATCGCTCCCGCGGCCAGCAGGATCGCCAGCGCGCCGGCCAGGGCCCGTCCCCGCGTGCTCGGGCGCATCGGTCAGTCCTCCGGACGTGCCGTCCGTCCCACCATCAGCCCCTGCCGTGCGGCATCGACGAGTGCGGCGGGATCGCAGTCACCGCCATGGCAGGCAGCGATCCCAATCGAAACCGAGACCTGGGATGAGTCGCCATCGGACGCCGCGTGGAAGAGCGCGTGACCCGCGAGCCGCCGGATCAGCGCTCCCCGGTCGTCCATCGCCGGCCCCGCCACGTCCGGCGCCAGGACCGCGAACTCGGCCGGTCCGAAGCGGTACACGCGGTCCGTCAGGCCGGCCTGGGCGCGCAGCATGGACGACAGGCGCTGCAGAAGCGCGTCGGCTCTTGAGCGTCCGACGTCGTCGACCAGGTCGTCATAGTCATCCAACCTTAGCAAGTACAGGCTGAGCGACGAACCGTCCGCCGTCACTGCAGCGACCGCCCTCTCGACATCCCGGTCGAATGCCGCCCGATTCAGCAGACCGGTGAGATGGTCGCGCGTGGCATCGCCGCGGACCTCTTCGAAGAGTCGGCGGTGCTCGAGCTGGTGGCCCATGGCGTCGGCCAGGATTGCGGCCAGCCGCCGCTCGCTGGCGGAGAAGGGCTCAGGGCGGCAGAGGCGAATGCGACCCACGCTGGCAGCGGCGGCCCCAAGATCCACTGCCATGTGGCCATGGCGCGTGCCGGGCTGGCGGCATCCTCGGTCATCCGGGTCCCCGTCGAACGCTGCCATGGTCGCCTCGGCGCCAAACACCTCGCCCAGCGCATCCGGCGGCTCGACCGGCTGGTCGAGCCCACGATCCCGGACGCGGCGCATCACTCGCAGGGTGGCAGCCGTCCGCACCTGGTCTCGCCGATTCAGGACGACCGCAGCCGTCAGGCGACGAGAGGTGAGGTTCGCAAGCACCGTCAGCAGGGCGAAGGCCGGCAGGGCAACCGCCAGGTGGTCGTACGAGACGGCGGTCTGCACCACGGCGACCCGCCATACCTCGACTCCGGCCACGAACGCGACCGCGACCGCTGCCTGAGCGGGCCGCAGATGCCAGCCCGCCAGCGCCAGGACCGGTGCGTACAGCGCGTAGTACGGCGAAAGCGAGCCGCCGGTCAACGTGATGAGGCTGGCAACGAATACCGCCTGGAGGCCAACCACGGCCAGCAGCCATGGCTCCGAGACGCGCTCCCACTGGAGGCGCCACGCGGCGAGTGCGACCGTGATCTGGATGGCAAGCAGCACGACGACGTCGCTGTAGGCGTAGCCCTGGCCGATGACCGAGCCCGCCGTCAGGACGGCAATCAGGACCGAGAAGAGGCCCAGCGCGCTCAGCGAGTCGGCGAGGCTCGACCGGCGGTCCGTCATGGCCGGGTAGTCGACGAACACGTCACCCGACCGTCGCCCGAGCAGGTGCTCCAGCCTCTCCAGGCCGCCCGCAGCCGGCGGGCGGATCACGCGGCTGACGATCACGGCGCCACCTCCCCGGCGCCCCCGTCACCCGCCCCACTGGCGGACGACTTGAATCCTCGTCGGCTCTGGATGGCCAGGTAGCCGATCACGAGCAGCATCAGCATGAGCAGCGGCAGTGCCATCAGGCCGATGACGCGGCCGGCGCGGCCGAGTGACGCCGTGTCCGGGATCGGGCCTCCCGCGCCCGCTGCCGGCGCCGCGGCCGGGCTACCGTCGGCTGGGGAGCAGTCCCCCTGTTCGGCCGCGGATCCACCGTCCCCGGCAGCAGGCGATGCGGACGAGCCGCTTCCCGCCGTACCACCGCCGCCACCACTACCACCGGAAGGAGCGGGTGAAGGTGTCCCGTCGGAGGGTGCGGGCGAAGGGCTGGGGTTCGCAGACCCCGACGCGTCCGGGGGCGTGTCCATGCCGCACACGGCAGCGAGGGAGGCGCCCGCCGCAAGCACCGCGTCATCGGTGATGCGCCCGAAGGCGTCCAGCGCCAGGCGCAGGTGCACGAACGCTCCTGCTCGCACTGCAGACGACACGGTGGTGCCGGCCGCGATGGCTCGCGGCACGCTGTCGATGGTCAGCCTGCCGTCGGCCGTCGGGGCGGCTGCGGCGAAGGCGTTGACCTGGCCGCACACGTCGACGCTGCTGGTGACGTTTGCCTGAGCGCTTCCTCCGGACACCTGTCCCAGGGCGTTGATCGTGAGCCGCATGCAGAGGTTCGCTCCAGCGCGGACCGCAGCCGGCAACGACGAGCCAACACCGAGAACGAACGTGCGTGGACCGATGGTCAACCTGCCGGTATCGGTCACGGTAGCCCGATCGAGATTGGTGACGGTGCCGCAGATGCGGAGCGTGTTGCTTGCGTTGGCCTGGGCGCTTCCGCCCGAGACCTGCCCGAAGCCGTTCAGCGTCAGATCCAGGCAGAGATCGGCCCCAACGCGAACGGCAGCCGGCAGCTGAGAGCCGGCCGCCAGCACGAGGTCGACAGTGCCGATCTGGAGGCCTCCGGTGGAGGTCGCGTCGGCCGGCGAATACGCAGAGATAGCTCCGCAGAGCTCAAGGGATGACGTGACGTTGGCGGTGACGGTCGAGTCGGTGATGCGGCCGGCGAGGTCAAGCTCCAGGTTGAAGCACAGGTTCGCGCCTACCTCGACCTGGGACGGGAGGTCAGTGCCTGCCTTGATCAGCAACGTGGTGTGCCCGACCGTCAGGGTGCCTGCCAGCAGGGCCGTCGGCGCAACGTAGGCGTTGACGCGCCCGCACAGGCGCAGGTCGGTGGCGCCCAACGCCGGGGCTGGCGTCCCGAAGCCCGCGATAATTGCCGCGATGAGGACGAGGACCGAGATCCCAGAGATCGTCCGCCGACTGCGCATCGTCACTGCCCTCCTGGCCGCGTTGGGCATGCCACCGGCACGCCTAGGTCGGAGAAGGGTGGAGAGTGAGCGCCCGGCCGCGCATCCGCCGCGCGGCTGAATTTCAGGAACCGGGCGGCATAGGCCGACTGGCGGATGACCCCTCGTCCTGATCCGGCTGCAGGAGCCCAAGGCTCGCCGCTCGAACGGCGGCATCGGTTCTGCCGGCAGCGCCGAGCTTGTCGAGGATGTGCTCGACGTGCACCTTGACGGTCCCGACCGCCATGAACAGCTGGCGGGCGATCTGCGGATTCGTGCGGCCGGTGCTGAGCAGGCGAAGCACCTCGAGCTCGCGCGGCGTGAGCGGCTCGGGCATCGAGAGCTCCGCCTCGGCCGGTGGGCCCCCCGCACGCAGGGCACGCAGGGCAAGCTCCGGGTTGACGACGCTCTCGCCGCGCAGCAGCCGCTGCACGGCGTTCAGGAGAGCGCTCTGGGCAACCGTCTTGACCAGGAAGCCGTCAGCCCCGGAGCGGATGGCCTCGGCGGCCACATCGGGCTCATCGCTCTTTGCCAGCACCAGCATCCGGCTCTGTGGCAGCTCTTCTCGGATGGCACGCATGGTGTCGAATGCGTCGCCCGTTCCCATGACCGGGTCGATGACCACCAAGAGGGGTCGCACGCGACGAGCCGCTTGCAGGGCCGAGCGCGCGTCATCCGCCTCGGCCACCACGTGCAGGCCGGGGTACCCGTTCAGGAGCGAGGTGAGACCGAGCCGCGAGATGGGAAACTCGTCCACGACGAGCACAGGGACGAGAGGCGGCGACCCCGCCGCCCCAGCTGCTGCCGCTCGACTGGAACTGGCGTGATCCGTATCGGTCGACGCCATTGACGTTTCTCCCCGCGGCCTGGGCGACGGCCGCCTGTTCGCGCGCGCAGGATCACCGCCGGCGGCCCGGCTCGCCATAGCCGATTGGTACGGTGGGCGGCGACCTCGTCAGGCGAGTGGCACGCGGGCGCGATAGGCAGTCATCAGCCCCGATGCGGCGTCCCTGGGCAGATACTTGACCGCCTCGCGCATCGTGACTCCTGAGGCCCGATGCGTCCGCGGCGCAAGCCATGCGGTCACCTCGCTCGGGCTTCGCTTGCCCACCTCCCTCAGCACCCAGCCGATGGCCTTGCGGATGAAGAACTCCTTCTCATCGAGCATGGCATCCGCATAGGCCAGGAACCGATCGAGCGGAGCTCCACCGCGCAATGGTCGGAGCCAGGCCAGCAGGGCTGACCGCCGGATCCAGAAGTCGTCATCGGCCGCCCATCGATCGAGCACGCGGCTCGTCCCATCTTCGTCGGCGGCGAGCATCGATCCGGCCACGTCACCGGCCAATCCATCGACCAGGGCCCAGGTGTGCGAGTCCCGCAACAGCCGCTCGAGGAGCGGGAGGTCACCGACGCTCAGCAGTCCGCTGCGCATCTCCAGCAGGACCGTGGCCGCCATCCGCCGGTCGAAGACCGGCTCGGACCACAACGCCTCCACCAGGGCCACCAGCTGGTCGTGGTCCAGCTCGCCGATCTCCGCGACGGTGGCCTTGACCTCCGCCCGGATCTGCCAGACGGTGACACCTAGGAAGTCGAGGTCGCTCTTGAGATACGCCTTCTCGCCCGCGGCTCGTTCCGGAGTGCCGATCTCCCGCAGCCGCGCTTCCAGCCGGGCGGCGCGCATGGCGGCCGTGGGCGATTCGACCATGCAGCTATACACCTCCCGCGGAAATCGGCAGATTCAGATCAGGGACGCATCCGTCGGCGCGAACAGGTGATTTTCACCGGTCATTTCAGCTTATGCGGGCTCAGGGCTGCATTCGCCGGCCCTCGAGACGGCGTCCTCGACCAGTGCAGCCCAGGTCTGAATCTGCCGAGTCGCCTCGAACTCTAGCGCCGCGGCTGCGGAGATTCGACGAGTCGCACATACTGGTGGGGAGTATCCGGGAGCAGGGCGAGGAGCATAGTGGATCACGAGCAGCACGAGCGGCACAGCCAGCATCACGACCGAGCTCACGACCAGGGCCACGATCAGGTTCACGAGCCGATGCCTTCCGACGACGCGCACGGCGCGCACGACGCGCACTCCGGGCACACGGGCCACGCGACGGCGGGAGCCGCCCACGCCGGGCACGAAGGCCACGCCGGTCACGAGGGGCACGCTACCCACGGTGGTCACGAGGGCCACGCCGCCCACCCCGGTAGCGAGGGCCACGGCAGTCACGCGGGCCATGGCGGTCACGACAAGCACGCGGGGCATGACCCGGACGCGTTCCGCCGGCAGTTCTGGATCGTCCTCGCCCTGACGCTGCCGGTCGTTTTCTGGAGCGCCGAGGTCCAGGAGTGGCTCAACTACACAGCCCCCATCTTCCCCGGCTCGGACTGGATCCCCGCCCTCCTCGGCACTGTCGTCTTCGCCTATGGCGGGCTCGTCTTCCTCCAGGGTGCGCGAACCGAGCTGGCCGATCGGCAGCCAGGGATGATGACGCTGATCTCGCTGGCCATCGTTGTCGCCTTTGCCGCGTCATGGGCCGCCACGCTCGGCGTCTTCGAGGTCGATGTGTGGTGGGAGCTGTCGACCCTGATCACCGTCATGAGCCTTGGGCACTGGATCGAGATGCGTTCGATCATGCAGGCCCAGGGCGCGCTGTCCGCACTCGCCCAGCTGCTTCCCGACACCGCCGAGCGGCTGTCGGGTGACGGCGTCGAGACGGTCCCGCTGGCCGAGCTGCAGGTCGGCGACGTGGTGCTCGTCAGGCCGGGCACCCGAGTACCCGCCGATGGATCGGTCGCGGAGGGCGCCGCCGACGTGGACGAGTCGATGATCACCGGCGAGTCGCGTCCCGTGACGAAGGAGCCACGCGACGCGGTCGTGGCCGGCACCGTGGCGGCGGGCGGCAGCCTTCGGGTGAGGGTCACGGCCGTCGGTGAGCAGACCACGCTGTCCGGGATCATGCGGCTGGTGGCCGAGGCGCAGGCCTCGCAGTCTCGCGCGCAGGTCCTGGCCGACCGCGCCGCCGCACTCCTCTTCTTCGTGGCACTCGGGGTTGGCGTCGTGACGCTGGCAGCCTGGATCGCGCTCAGGCAACCCGAGGAGGCTCTGATTCGGACCGCGACCGTCCTGGTCATCGCCTGCCCGCACGCGCTTGGACTCGCCATTCCGCTCGTGATCGCCATCGGCACCACGCTCGGCGCCCGCAATGGCCTGCTGGTCAAGGATCGGCTCGCGCTGGAGCGCGCCAAGGACCTGCAGGTCGTCATCTTCGACAAGACCGGCACGCTGACGCGCGGCGAGCCGGCGCTCGCGGGAGTTGTCCCCGGGCCGAGCACAAGCGAGGACGAGCTGCTGGCCATTGCCGCCTCCGTAGAGTCCGACAGCGAGCATCCGATCGCCCGCGCCATCGTGCGGGCCGCGCAGCAGCGGGGCGTCGCGCGGGGCAGCACGACCGCCTTCGAGGCACTTCCGGGCCGCGGAGCCCGGGCGACCCTCGACGATCGGCAGATCAGCGTCGGAGGGCCTCGGCTGCTCGACGAGCTCGGCGCGGAGGTCACCGCGGACGTCAAGACAAGGGCCGACCAGTGGGCGGCCGAGGGCCGTACCGTGCTGTACGCGATCGCCGCTGACGGCGTCCTTGGCACGCTGGCGGTGGAGGACGAGATCCGGCCCGAATCGGTCGAGGCGGTCGCGCGGCTGCACCAGATGGGCCTGCGAGTCGCGATGATCACCGGAGACGCCCAGGCGGTTGCGGACTCGGTGGCACGACGGATCGGGATCGACGAGGTCGCGGCACAGGTGCTTCCTGCCGACAAGGCCGATGCCGTGAAGCGTTTCCAGGCCGGCGGCGTGCGGGTGGCGATGGTGGGCGACGGTGTCAACGACGCGCCCGCTCTGGCACAGGCCGATGTCGGAATCGCCATCGGCGCCGGCACCGATGTCGCCGTCGAGTCCGCCGGGATCGTCCTCGTGCGCGACGACCCGCGCGACGTGGCGGCGGCCATCGAATTGAGCCGGGCGAGCTACCGCAAGATGGTCCAGAACCTGGCGTGGGCCACCGGCTACAACGCCCTCGCCATCCCGGTCGCCGCCGGTATCCTGGCGCCGTGGGGATTCATCCTGCCGATGAGTGTGGGAGCTTTGGTGATGAGCGTTTCCACGATCGTGGTGGCGCTCAACGCGCAGCTGCTGCGGGGCCTCGACCTGCGCCCCCGGCGGCCGGAGCCACGGCCCGTCGAACGTGCGCAGCCTGCCTGAATCGGCGCAGCAGGCACCCCTTCGGTAGACTCAGCCCGTGGCCATCGAGCGGCAACCGGATTTCTCGTCGCTGGGCGAGCTGACCGTCATCGGCCCGCCCCCGGGTCATGCCTCACCGTCCGAGGTGATGTATCCCGGCGGGCCGAGCGTCGACGGCGGCCTGCTGGCGCCCGGCGAGCCGATCCCTGAGAACGCCGGGCCAGGCGGTCGACGCCCGGAGTGGCTGAAGGTGCGCGTCGGGGTCGGCGAGACGTACGCATCGGTCAATCGGCTCATGCGTGCGGAGGCCCTGCACACCGTCTGCGAGGAGGCACGCTGTCCGAACCAGGGCGAGTGCTGGGCACTGGGCACCGCCACCTTCATGGTGCTGGGCAGCGTCTGCACCCGGAACTGCGGGTTCTGCGCCATCGACACCGGGCGCCCACCGGTTACCGACCTCGACGAGCCGCGGCGGGTGGCCGAGGCAGCCACGCTCATGAACCTGAAGCACGCGGTGGTGACCATGGTCGCGCGCGACGACCTGCCCGATGGCGGCGCCGGCATCGTTGCTGAGACGATCCGCCAGATTCGCCTCGCGTCCCCGCGGACGAGCATCGAGGTGCTGATCAGCGACCTCAATGGGCGCGAGGCCGACATCCGCACCGTGGTGGAGGCGCAGCCGGAGATCCTGAACCACAATGTCGAGACCGTTCCGCGCCTTCAGCGCCCGGTGCGCCGCCGCGCCCGCTGGGACCGCAGCGTGGGCGTCCTGACCACGGGTCGCCGCATCGCCACCGAGATCGGCTTCGACACCATGGTGACCAAGACCGGCCTGATGCTGGGCCTGGGCGAGACCTGGGACGAGATCCTCGAGGCGCTGGGCCTGCTGCGCGAGGCGGACATCGACGTGCTCACCATCGGTCAGTACCTGCGCCCCAGCCGGCAGCACCTGCCGCTGCACAAGTACTACACCCCGGCCGAGTTCCTAGCGCTGCGCCGGATCGGGCTCGAGATGGGCTTCAAGCACATCCAGTCCGGGCCGCTGGTCCGCTCCAGCTACCACGCAGCGGAGCAGGTCCCCGGCAAGGCCACCGCCGCGGCCGCAATGTGACTCGCGAGATTGAGAACCAGCAGATTCCGATGACGTCGGCCTGCGACTCGACGACCGCTACGGACGAGCTCCTTGTGCCGCTGTCAGCCTGCGTTAGGGCTCCTGGACGCCGCGCCACGCCGAGTCATGCCGTCACCATCGGA
>CBFGSY010000074.1:0-11010 GCA_965651545.1 uncultured bacterium
TGATCGATCGTCGCAGGGCGCCCGTCCCCGCACCATGCACGATGACCGCCTCGTCCAGGCCGGCCAGCAAGGCCTCGTCGACGTAGCCGGCGAGGCGCTCGAGGGCCGCGTCCACGCGCTCACCGCGCAGGTCGAGCCGGTCGGCGATGCGGCTCGCCGCGCGCCTTCGTAGCTCGTCCGCCACACGGTCGCGCGGTGACGGCCCGCGGATCGGCTCGGGGGTGACTTCCACGTCTTCGGCGGGCAGGACGATCCGCGCCTCATCCGTCTCCAGGGTCACGCGGCCGGTCCGCCCACTCACCTCCACGATGCGGCCGCTGCTCCCCAGGGTGCGGCTGCGTCCCCAGAGGTCCACTCGCGGCTGCTCACCCTCAGCCGTCTCCTGAGCCGGCTGCTCGACGGATGCGCCGGCGGATTGCCGCGCCCGCGCGGCACGCTCCGCCAGCTGATCGAAGGCCTTCGCGCTCGCCGTCTGGTCCGTCGGGCGCCGCCCGCCGCCGGCCAGGTTGCGCTGCCGATTCAGCTCGCGGCGCACCTCGGCGACCTCGCGTTCGGCGCGGGCCAGCAGCTCGTCGGCGGCGCGTCGTGCATCGGTCAGCATCTCGCTCGCCTCCCGTCGCGCGCGCCCAACCCCGCTCTGCGCCCGCTCCCGCTCGTGGCTGGCCGCCGCCCGCTCGGCGCGCGCTCGCTCCAGCTCGGCCTGCCGCGCCTCCTGGCTGGCCGCGATGTCGGCCAGTGCCTGCTCCATGCTCAGGTGCTCCGCTGCCAGCCGCGACCGAGCATCCGCCAGGATCGGATCGGGCAGCCCGAGTCGTTCGGCAATCGCAAAGGCCTGAGACTTGCCCGGCAGCCCGATCTCGAGGCGGTACGTCGGGCGCAGCGTCTTCACGTCGAAGGCGACGGATGCGTTGGTGACCGCAGGGTGCTCCTGCGCGAAGAGCTTGAGCTCCGCGTAGTGGGTGGTGGCCGCAACCATCGCGCCGTCACTCAGCAGCCGCTCGACGACGGCCATGGCCAGCGCCGATCCCTCCGTCGGATCGGTCCCGGCGCCGATCTCGTCGAGAAGCACCAATGTCCCTGGGGCGGCGGCCCCGACGAAGCGCACGACATTGCGCAGGTGGCTGGAGAAGGTGGAGAGGGACTGGGCGATGCTCTGCTCGTCACCGATGTCGGCCATCACTCGCGAGAAGACGGGCAGCCGCGCCCCGTCGGCAGCGGGTACTCGAAGGCCCGCCTGGTGCATGAGCGCCAGCAGCCCGAGCGTCTTGAGTGAGACCGTCTTGCCGCCCGTGTTCGGACCGGTGACCACCAGTGCCCGATAGCCGAAACGCTCGCCCAGCCGCAGGTCAATGGGCACGGCGTCCGGACCGAGCAGCGGGTGCCGCGCGCTGAGCAGCTCGACCGCGTCCGCGGCGACTCCGGGCCGCACCGCGTCCATCTGCATCCCGAGCCGCGCGCGAGCCATCCACAGGTCCGCCCGTGCCAGCGCCCGCAACGAATCGCTCAGCCGCTCCGCCCGAGCCTCAACCGCCCGCGACAGCTCGTCCAGGATCCGCTCCTCCTCGCGCGCCGCATCGAGCGTCGCCTGGGTCCAGGTGTTGTTCAGCTCCACCACGCTTAGCGGCTCGACGAACAGCGTCGCGCCGGAGGCGCTCTGGTCGTGCACGATCCCCTTCAGGCGACCCTTCGCGTCGGCACGGATCGGGATCACGTAGCGACCGCTGCGGACGGTGACGATCGCCTCGCCGATGACGCCCGCCAGGTCCGCTGAGCGCAGCATCGCGTTCAGGCGTTCGCGCACGCGGTCCTGCGCCGTCCGCAGCCGCTTCCGGATCGCGGCCAGCTGCGACGAGGCGGTGTCCAGCAGCTCACCGCTCTCGTCAACGCTGCGCTCGATTCGCTCGCGCAGCTCAGGCGCGGCATCCAGGGCTGCGCCCACCTCGGTGAGGTGAGGCCCTTCCCAGGCCTCCAAGCGAGCCTGGAACAGCCCAGCCGCGCGAGCAGTCTCGGCCACGTCCAGCAGCTCCTGGGCCGTGAGCCGTCCACCGCGCCGCGCCCGTTCGATCGTTGCCCGCAGGTCCCGTGCACCGCCGATGCTCGCCTGCGCCTGCTGATCGAGCAGGCGCGCCGCCTCGTCCGTCTGGTCCTGGAGCTGGCCGACGTGTCGCGCATCGGCGACCGGCAGCGACTCCTCGGCCAGCTCACGCGACGGCGCGAAGGCCGTCAGCTCGGCCAGGCGCTCGATGATGGCCGCGAACTCCAGGGCGCGCAGCGTTCCCGGATCGGCGGCCGAGCCGGGCGCCGGCTCAACGTCGCGCGGCGAGCGGGTCATCTGCAATCGAGAAACGCAACGGGCGTGCTGCCCATTCGGCGGCATACTCGACGCCCACCCGTGCCGAACGCTCGATCCGCGCCGGCGGCTCGCCGGTCGCCAGGCGAATCGGTCCAACCAGCAGGTCGGCCCCGTTCATGGTGCGGTCGATCCCGAATGCCGCGCCGAGGTTGCCGGGGCCAGCCGCGAGCCGCCCGTCGGGCACGCTGCCGCGCCGAGCTCGCGCGAGATCGATTCCCTCGACGATCTGCGCCGCCCGCAGGAGCACCGCCTCAGGCTTGCGCCCCGGACCGCAGACGATATTGGCGCAGTGATGCATCCCGTAGATCAGGTACACGTAGAGGTGCCCGGGCGGACCGAACATGACGGCGTTGCGGGGGGTCATCCCTCGCGAGGAGTGGGCCGCCAGGTCCTCTGGACCCTGGTAGGCCTCCACCTCCACGATGCGCCCCATGACCATGCCGTCCGGCGCGCCGTGGATTAGCAGACAGCCGAGCAGCGCCGGCGCGACCTCTGCTGCCGTGCGGTCGAACCACGTGCGATCGGTGATGAGTGGCGCGGCTGCGCCGGCCAGGGCGCCGGCCGCGGCCGGGATCATCGCCGCTCCAGCAGCTCCGCGATGTCGCCGGGGACCACGAGGCGAGCAACCGCGCCGAAGGTCGGGATGAGCGTGGAGCGGAAGAACTCCATCAGGACCGATTCGTTGAGTGCCTTGTACAGGCCGCCAAGCCAGCCGGTGCTGGCCACGGCTGCATCGCTGGCGCGCGTGAAGAAGCTGTCCATGACGACCATCAGGAAGGTGAGCGTGAGGGCGGCGACGAGCAGCCCGAGCACGGCACCGATCACCTCGTCCACCTGCTTTGCGACCGGCAGCCGGGTGCGCCGGTAGAAGGCGCGGACGACGAACCAGCCGCCAATGAGCAGGCCGATGAACAGGAACAGGTAGATGATCTGCTGGCGCAGCTCGGGCGTGAACGCCTGCCAGAAGCTGAGCAGGTCGAACAGCGGATCTCGAAGCTGGGAAGCGATGATGAAGGCGACGAGGACGACCACCGAGTTCAGCGCGGAGCGAATCGCGCCCTGCGTGAAGCCGGCGAACACGCCGACCGCCAGCACCAGGACGATGAATATGTCAATCGGGCTCAGGCGGGAGAGGAAGTCCACTGCCGGTTCCTCTTACGTGCGCTCATCCCCCGCCGAGGCAAGTCGGCGTGGGCTGGCGAAGGGTAGCAGCCCGCAGAAGCGAGGCACAAGGCATCCGCCGCAGCGCTGCCGCCGTCAGCGGATCTGGGCTGCCAGGTGGTGCTGCAGGGCGCCCCTCAGCCGGTTCATGGCTCGCTCGACGCCCTTTTCGTCCCCCGCCGCCTCCGGCTGGAAGCGCAGGGCCAACGCATAGGACACGCGCCCGGCGCCGATCTGCGGTCCCCGGTAGATGTCGAAGACCCGCACGCTGACCAGCATCGGTCCGGCGCTGGCGCGCACGATGCGCAGCACGTCGGCCAGCGGGGTCGCCTCGTCGAGAGCTACGGCCAGGTCCCGGTCAACGGGCTGAGCGGCCGGCACCGGCCGCATCCGGACGTCCGAGACCAGCTTGAGCAGGGTGCCCAGGTTGACGGAAGCGATGACCGGCCGTCCCGGGATGCCCCACGCCCCGGCAACCGCCGGATGGACCTCGCCAATGCTCCCGTAGCCATGGTCGGCGGCATCGAGGAGGCGGCCCGCGCGCCCGGGGTGCAGGTGTGGATGCTGGTCGCGGATCTCATCGGGGGTCTCGGCGCGGTACGTCGGCGGCCGGACGCCGAGCGCCTCATGCAGCGCATCGATGATGCCCTTGAGGGTCTCGACGTCCGCGTCGCGTGATGCCTCGCCCGGCCCGGACGGGGCTCGCGGACCGAGCAATGCCATCCCGACGTGCCACGACTCCCAGCGGCCGGTGCCGGCCGATTCAGCCTGGCCGCGCACCGCTTCGGACGCTCGCGGGTCGAACCAGTAGGTCTTGCCAACCTCGAACAGCCACGGGTCCGTGCGGCGCTGCCTGATGTTCTCCGCGAGCGATGCCAGCAGCGAGGGATACATCGCCGGGCGCAGGACGCTGTGCTGGACGGCGATCGGGTTGGCGGCGCGCACCAGCCAGTCGACGTCGGCGTCGAAGCCGCTGCGTCGCAGGTCGTCCGGGCCGATGAGCGCGTGGCTGACGACCTCGTCCAGCCCGAACCCGGCCAGGATGCGCCGTACCCGCTGCCGCGGCTCGCTGGGATCTGGGCGGAAGGGCGGAAGCTGCGGCTCCGGCAGCCGGCCGGGGATGCGATCGTAGCCGTAGGCGCGCGCGATCTCCTCGGCCACGTCTTCGGGAATCGTCACGTCCAGGCGGTGGCTCGGCACCTCGACGCCGATCGTCCCCGGCGCCGCCTCCACCACCCCGAAACCGAGCGGCGCCAGCAGCTGCGCGGCGGTGGACGCGTTGATCGCGACGCCGAGGAGACGCTCGACCCGCGCAAGTTCGACCACCACCTCCTGCGGGGGCGGCGCCTCCGGATCGTTGTCGGCCACGCCGGACGCGACTCTGGCACCGGTGATCTCGGAGATGAGCTGCGCGGCGCGATCGGCCGCGTAGCGCGGCAGCGCATGGCCGATGCCCTTCTCGTGGCGCATGCTCGCCTCGGAGCGTAGCCCCAGGCGGCGAGCCGTGTTCCGAATCGTGGGTCCATGGAAGATGGCCGATTCGAGGATCACCTTCGTGGTTCCCGACGTCACCTCGGTGTCCGCTCCGCCCATGATGCCGGCCAGACCGATCGCCCGCCTGGCGTCGGCGATGACGATCATGCGCTCGTCCAGCGTGCGCTCCTCGTGGTCAATCGTCGTCAGCCGCTCCCCCGTCTGCGCCCGGCGGACGACGATCTGGCCGTCCGGGATGGCATCCGCGTCGTAGGCGTGCATCGGCTGCCCCAGCTCGTGCATGACGTAGTTCGTGACGTCGACGACGGCGCTGATGGGGCGCATGCCGGCGGCGATCAGCCGCTGCTGCATCCACCATGGTGAGTCGCCGTTCTCGACGCCCTCGAACCAGCGACCGACGAAGCGCGGGCACGCAGCCGTGTCCTCGATGCGCACCGAAAGGCGGCCAGCGATCGCCAGGGACGATTCCTCGGAGACCTCGATCTCCGGCATGCGCAGCTTGGCACCGGTGAATGCGGCGATCTCACGGGCGAGGACGACCATCGACAGCGCATCGCCACGGTTCGGCTTCACGTCGACGTCGAGCACCACCTCGCCGAGGACGGCGCGCAGGTCCGTGCCGAGCGCGTGCTCGTCACCGTCGCCCAGGATGAGGATGCCATCCGCATCGGCCCCCGAGCCAAGCTCGATCGGCGAGCAGAGCATCCCCTGCGATTCGACGCCACGGATCCGGGTTCGTTCGATGCGCCGTCCGCCGGGCAGCACCGCCCCTACGCGCGCGACGGGCACAAGCTGGCCGGGCGCGATGTTGTCGGCGCCGCACACGATCTGGAGGGGCTCGCCGTCGCCGACGTCAACGCGCGCAAGCCACAGCTTGTCGGCGTTCGGATGCCGCTCGACGGCGAGCAGCCGCCCGACGACGACATCGGTCCATTCCGCACCGCCGACCTCGACCCCGGTCACCTCCATGCCGCGCACGGTGAGCTGCTCGGCGAGGGCCTCGGGGGAGAGGCTGATGTCGACGTACTCCCGCAACCAGGAGAGCGGAGCGCGCATCGGCTCAGCGGCCTCCGGGAAACTGGTCGAGGAAGCGCAGGTCGGCGCCCATCAGCAGCCGCAGGTCGGGAATGCCGTGGCGCAGCAGCGTGATCCGGTCGAGCCCCATGCCGAAGGCGTAGCCCTGGTACTCATCGGGATCGATGTCGCCCGACCGCAGCACGGCGGGATGCACCATCCCGGCGCCCAGGATCGTGAGCCAGCCGCTCCGCCGGCACGCGGCGCAACCCGGCCCGCCGCACACCAGGCAGGTGACGTCGAACGCCACGCTGGGCTCTGTGAACGGGTAGTAGCCGGGGCGGAAGCGGGTCCGCGTGCCGTCACCGTACAACGCCCGGGCGAACTCCTCGAGCATGCCCTTCAGGTCGGCCAGGCTCGTGTCACGGTCCACGACCAACCCCTCCACCTGGAAGAACTCGAAGTTGTGGCTGGCGTCGACCGCCTCGTAGCGGAAGCAGCGTCCCGGGGTGATGACCCGGATCGGCGGACGCAGGGCCTTCATGGCGCGGATCTGCACCGGGCTGGTATGCGTCCGCAGGATCGTCCCGTCCTCCGCGGGCCGT
The DNA here is from genome assembly GCA_965651545.1 of uncultured bacterium. GTDB lineage: Bacteria > Chloroflexota > Limnocylindria > QHBO01 > QHBO01 > DASSCW01. The sequence goes on from CBFGSY010000074.1 coordinate 6,628, forward strand.
GGCGCTCCTGCCTCCACGCTCCCTGGCTCCGCAACGTACAGCGTGTCCCACAGGTCCCGCGACGGGTGGTCGGGTGGGATGTTGAGCGCCTCGAAGTTCCACCAGTCGGTCTCGATCTCCGGTCCCTCGAAGATCTCGAAGCCGAAGGCGTGGAAGATCTCGCGCAGATCGCGCTCGACGGTCATGGTCGGATGGAGGTGGCCCACACGGACCTGCCGGCCGGGTGCGCTCATGTCCAGCCGCTCCTGTGCGAGCCGCCCGGAAAGGTCGGCATCTCGCATCTCCGCCAGGCGCTCGGTGATGGCGGCCTCCAGCTCGTCGCGGATCTGGTTGGCCAGCTGGCCGAGCGCCGGGCGCTCGGCAGGGTCCGCGCCGCCGAGCTCTCGGAGGGCGGCTGTCAGCTCGCCGTGACGGCCCAGCAGGGCCGTCCGCAGCGCGTCGATTGCGGCGATGTCGGCAGCTGCCTCCAGGCGCCCGCGGGCGTCGACCCTGAGCGCCTCGAGGCGGGTTGCCAGGTTGCCGGGGCGACTGGTCATCGGTTCATCGGGTTTATCGGTCATCGGTCCAGCGCTGGAGATCATCGGTGATAGCAAACGACCCCGCTCCGCAAAATGGAGCAGGGCCGATGGGCCGACGCCATGCGGCGCCGGCTAGCTGGTAAACGAGGCCTTGGCGGTGGCCACCATGGCGGCGAAGGCGGCCGGCTCGCGCACGGCCAGATCGGCCAGGACCTTGCGGTCGACCTCCACGCCCGAGGCCTTCAGGCCGGCGATGAAGCGCCCGTAGGGAAGCCCGTGCTGGCGCGAGGCGGCGTTGATGCGCCCGATCCAGAGGCGTCGCATGTCGCGCTTGCGCGCCTTGCGGTCACGGTAGGCGTAGACCAGGGCGTGGAAGAGCGCCTCGCGCGCGGGGCGGACCAGCTTGGAGCGCGTGCCGCGCCGGCCGTGCGCCTGCGCCAGCAGGCGCTTGTGGCGACGGTGAGCGGCGACGCCGCGCTTGACTCGTGCCATGGCTCCAGACGCCTACGCGTACGGGAGCAGCCGCTCGAGCTGCCCCTTATGGGCCTTGGAGACGATGGCCTTGCCGGCGTAGCGCCGCGTCCGCCGGCTGGATTTGATCTCCAGGTGATGGCCGCGCCATGCCTTCGGCCGGATCCACTTGCCGGATCCGGTCTTCTTGTATCGCTTCGCTGTGCCCTTGTGGGTCTTGATCTTCGGCATCGCTATCCCTGCTCCGCTGGCTGCTGCCCGTCGCCCGGGGCCGGTGGCTCGACCGTAGCGGTCGGCGCCTGACCCTTGGCGGCGATCGCGTCGCCTATTGTCTCTCCCCCGTTTGCCGTGGGCGCGGGCTGCGCTGCCGGCTTGTCTGCCGTCCCGCCCTCGGCCTTTGGTTGCTTCTCCGCCCGCTTCTCGAGCGGGGCCATCACGATGTACATGTTGCGGCCTTCGAGGAGCGGCGGCCGCTCGACCGTGCCGTGCTCGGTCAGGAGCTCTGCTGCCCGGTCGAGGAGGTCACGTCCAAGGTTGGCGTGGCTCATCTCGCGGCCGCGGAACTGGACCGTCACCTTGACGCGGTCGCCCTCGTCCAGGAACTGCCCGGCCCGGCGGAGCTTGGTCCGGAGATCGTTGACGTCGATCTTGACCCGGAGCCTGATCTCCTTGAAGGTCTGCGACTTCTGCTTCTTCTTGGCCTCGCGCTCGCGCTTCTGCAGCTCGTACTTGTACTGGCCGTAGTCGAGGATGCGGCACACCGGCGGGACTGCGGTCGGGGCCACCTCCACCAGGTCGAGCCCCTTTTCCTGCGCCAGCGCGAGAGCCCTTGCGGTGGGCATCACGCCCAGCTGCTGGTTTTCGTCATCGATGACCCGAACCTCGCGGATGCGGATCATCTCGTTGACTCGCAGGTCCCTTGCTATGGTGCGACTTCTCCTTCAACAAACAGGCCACCAGCCGATACCGACAGGTGGCCGACATACACGCGCAATGCCGCAGGATCTTACCCGCTTTGGCATACACGGTCAACGAACGGAACCGATCCCCAAAACGATGAGGACCGCCGCTTGCGCGACGGTCCTCGTGCTCAGCCGGGGAGCTGAATCTTCAGCCCCGCTGATGGGTCAGGACCACTCACCCGGGATCAGTCCGGGTAGGCATAGAAGACGGCCACCTGCCGTCCCTCCGGATCGGCCACCCTGAAGGAGCGCATCCCCTCCCACCGATCGCCAGACGGCGGGGCCACCACGGCGAAGCCGCGCCGCGTCAGCTCCTGCGCCCAGGCGTCGACGTCGCCGGCCGTCTCCAGCCGGAAGCCGATCTGCAGCCCATCTCGGGTTGGCTGCTCGGCCCGCCGGAAGCTCAGCTCGAAGCCGGCGAGCTCCAGGTCCACGCCACTCTCGTCGCTGGCGCGGCGGGTGAAGCCGAACGCCGATTCGTAGAACTCGGCGACGCGATGGGGGTCGGCCGAGGCCAGTGCCAGCTGGCCGACACCCCTCATCTTCCTCATGCGCCGGTGCCGGCCGCTCCTTCGTCCGCGTACGGCCAGAGCTCGCGACGCGCGATGCGGCCCGTCAGGTCCGCCACGAACTCGTCCAGCGGCACGCCCTGGGATGAGTCGCCGGTCCGTAGCCGAGGCGAGACGGCGCCCGCCTCCTGGTCGCGGTCGCCGAGCACCAGCATCACCGGGATCTTCTGCTCCTGGGCGTCGCGCAGCTTCGCCTGCATCCGCTCGCCACGATCGTCGACTTCGGCGCGGAGGCCAGCAGCCACCAGCGCGTCGCGGACTGACGCTGCGTAGTCCAGGTGACGATCGGCGATGGGCACCACCATGACCTGCACCGGCGCCAGCCAGAGCGGGAACGCCCCCGCGAAGTGCTCTGTCATGACGGCGGTGAAGCGCTCGAACGAGCCGTAGATGGCGTAGTGGATGATCGCCGGCCGTTCGAAGCCACCATCGGCCGCCCGGTACTCCAGGTCGAAGCGCTGCGGGAGCTGGTAGTCGAGCTGGACCGTGGCGCTCTGCCACTCGCGGCCCAGTGCGTCCTCGAAGAATATGTCGATCTTCGGCGCGTAGAAGGCCGCTCCGCCCGGATCCATGGTGTATGGGGTCCCCGACCCATCGAGCGCGGTCTTCAGCTTGCCCTCGGCCATGTCCCAGAACTCGTCCGACCCCAGCCGTTTCTCGGGGCGGGTGGCCAGCTTGAAGGTCGGCTCCACGCCGAATGGTGCGAATTGGATGCGCGTCAGTCGCAGCGCCAGGTTGATCTCGTCGATCACCTGGTCGTCGCGGCAGAAGACATGCGAGTCATCCTGCACCAGCTGCCTCACGCGGAACATGCCCGACAGCGCCCCCGTCAGCTCCTTGCGGAAGAGGACTGAGTAGTCGGCATAGCGGATAGGTAGCTCCCGATAGGAGTGCATCCGGGTCTTGTAGATCAGGATCTCCTGCGGGCAGTTCATCGGCTTGAGGCCGGACACATGGTCGTAGTCGTCGAGCACGAACATGTTGTCCTGGTACAGCGCCCAGTGGCCGGACTGCTCCCACAGCTCCTTGCGAACCAGGCTGGGCGCGCGTACCTCGCTGAAGCCACCAGCCGCTCGCACCTCGCGCGACCAGTCCTCCAACGCGCGGTAGAGGGCCATGCCGCGCGGGTGCCAGAAGGGTGCCGCCGGCGACTCGGGGTGGAAGGTGAACAGCTCCAGGTCACGGCCGAGCTTGCGGTGGTCTCGCTTCTTGGCCTCCTCGAGCCGCCACAGGTATCGGTCCAGGTCCTCCTGGCTCTCCCAGACCGTGCCGTAGATGCGCTGCAGCATCGGGCGCTTCTCATCACCCCGCCAGTACGCGCCCGCCGAGTTCAGCAGCTTGAAGGGACCGAGGTCACCGGTGGCCGCGACGTGCGGGCCGCGGCACAGGTCGCTGAACGCTCCGTGCCGGTAGAAGCTCACCACCCGTGCCTCTTCCTCCGGCAGCTCGCGCACGATCTCGACCTTGTAATCCTGCCCCTCGTTCTCCAGCTGGTTCAGCGCCGCCTCGCGGTCCAGCTCGCTGCGCTCGAATGGGAGGTTGGCGCCGACCTGGGCACGCATCCGCTCCTCGATCGCCTCCAGGTCGGCGGGTGTCAGCGCCCGCGGCAGGTCGAAGTCGTAGTAGAACCCGTCGCGGATGGCGGGGCCGATGCCCAACTTTGCCCCCGGGAACAGCTCGAGCACGGCCGCCGCCATGATGTGCGACGCCGAATGGCGCATCGTGTCCAGCCGGTCGTGCGCGCCGGCGTCCAGGAGCTCATCGGCCGCCGAGCGGACTTCCTCCGAGTCGATCGCCATGCGGCGAAGCGTAGCCGATATTCAGCGATCGTCAGGCGGCTTCCCACTCCGCGATCAGACGGTC
>CBFGSY010000075.1:0-10893 GCA_965651545.1 uncultured bacterium
AGCACGAGTGGCAACGCCGCGGCCACGGTGGCCGACCAGGCCGAGATCGCGACCAGCGTCAGCGCGACGACCAGGCCGACGTTCGACGGGACTCCCAGGAAGGCGGCCTGGGCGAGGCCGACGAGGCCCATCACCGCCCCCATGATCAGGCCGACCCGCAGCTCCTTGAAGATGATCCAGCCGACGTCGCGCAGCGTGATCTCGCCGATCGCCATGGCGCGCACGATCAGGGTCACGGTCTGGGAGCCGATGTTGCCGCCGGTGCCGATCAGCAGCGGGATGAAGAAGCCGAGCGCCACGACGGTGGTCAGCTCGTCCTCGAAGCCGCGCAGCACCATGCCCGTGTAGGCCTCGGCCACGAACAGGACCAGCAGCCAGACGACGCGCTTGCGGACCAGCAGGCGGACGTTCGAGAGCCGATACGGCACGTTCAGCGGCTGCGAGCCGCCGAGGCGCTCGATGTCCTCGGTGGCCTCCGCCTGCAGGACGTCGGCCACGTCGTCCTCGGTGATGATGCCCAGCAGCCGATCATCGTCGTCGACCACCGGGATGGCCAGCAGGTTGCGGTCGGTCAGGAGGCGGGCGGCGACCTCCTGGTCGGCGGTGGCGCGCACGCGAACGGTGGTCGGAGCCATCAGCTCGACGACCGGCGTGGTCGCGCGGCTGAGGAGCAGCCGGTACAGGGACAGGACGCCGAGCAGGCGCCGCTCCTCGTCGACGACGTAGACGTAGTTCACCGTCTCGGCCTGGTCGACCAGGTTGCGGATGGCGGCAATCGCCTCGGCCGCCGTGGCGTCCTGGGGGACGGCCACGAAGGCCGGGGTCATGATGCCGCCCGCCGTGTCGGGCGCGTAGACGGCCAGCTCTCGAATTTCGGCCGCCTCGCTGGGACGCATCCGGATCAGGATCTCGTCGGCGTCGCGGCTGGGCAGCAGCTCGACCACGTCGGCCGCATCATCGGGGTCCATGTCCTCCAGCAGCTGGGCGGCCTCGGGCGCCGCCAGCGTGCGCAGGATGCGAGCGGCCTCGGACGGGGCCAGCTCCTCGAGCAGCAGGGGGATCTCCTCGTCCGGCAGCCATTGCAGCAGCACGGCCACCTCGCTCGGCTCGAGCTCGGGGACTAGGTCCGCCCATTCGGCGGCGCCGATGCGCTCCGCGAGGCCGGCCACCCCTTCCCGCTCACGTTCGCGGATGAGGGCCTGCACCTCGGTGAGCAGCTCGGCCGTCTGGCTGCTGGTCATGACCACCTCGCGTCTGCTCGGATCGCGTTGAGTCCGCGCCGGTGGTCGGGGCCCGGGAGTCGGCGGCTAGGCCATCATCCCGGGTCGCAGCCACGGGCGCGCGCGTCTACTGGAGCCTGCGTCCACGTTGGATCGCGTTCGCCTCGTTGTGGGTTTGATCGGGCCCGGATCTCCGGTGGCCGCCGGCCGGACCGCGGGGCATTCTAGACCCGCTGGGTGGCGGACGGAACCCCTGCAGCCTGCTCGCGGAGGCGAGCCCGATGCCGAGCCACCTTCGCCTGGTTGCCGCACGTCCGCATGTCGCACCAGCGCCGCCTGCCGGCGGGGGACCGATCGACGAACAACCAGCGGCATCCCTCGTTGGCGCAGACGCGCAGCCGCGCGGCGGCGTCATCGGCCAGGAAGTGGGCGAACGAGCTGGCGACGGCGGCTCGCGCCTGGTCCAGGCGGTCGCCGACCTGGGTGATCTCGTACCGGGTGCCGTCGGCCTCCGGCCGGAGCTGGTGGTAGTGCAGGCCGTGGCGCAGGACGTGGTTGATCTCGATCACCTGCTCGCTCCGCGGCTCGCCCTGCGCCGCGATATCGGCCGCCGTCACGTGCAGCAGGTCACGCAGGTGCCGGAAGCGCTCGAGCCTGCGCTCCGCCTCATCGGGGTCGCGCCGCAGCCGAGCGGCCTCGGTTGCGCGGCCACGCGCGCTCAGCAGGCCATGCTCACGCAGCCAGTCGAGCAGTGCATCGGCGTTCGGAATGACGTCGTCGACGCGGCCACGCGTGCGCCGCAGGGTATTGGCGAAGTCGATGAACAGCTCATCCGCCTCGATCGGCTCGGCGCTCGCATCGCGCCCTTTCGTGGTCATGTAACCATTATACCCGCCTTGACAAGTTACCTCGGCGTGCCTAGAATATGCATGTAACCGATTACAGCAAGACTACAAGTTACGTCGCTCGGTGCTGGTCAGTCCGGGGACACACACGACAGGAGGCAAACCATGCGCCTAGGCGCGATCTACCCAGGTCTGATGGCCGCCATCCGGTCGGACGAGTTGCTGGAAGAGGCGATGCGTCGTGGACGATCCACGGACGTCATCCGTCATCGCACAACGCCGAGCCTGCCCAGCCGCATCCGACGGGCCCTGCGCCCCTCCGGGCGCTAGAAGCGGCAATCGATACCAACGGCCCGGTCCTGCGAGGGATCGGGCCGTTTTGCTGCCCGTAGAATTCTCGGGATATGCCGCGACCGCGCGCGATCTCTCGCTCCGACGATGCCGTGCTCACCAACGCAGAGCTGGCCCGCGTCTTTCGCGAGGTCGGCGACATGCTCGAGATCATGGGCGAGGTGGTCTACAAGTCGGTTGCTTACCGCCGCGTGGCGGACGCGATCGAGCGCTACCCGGAGGACGTCGCCTCGCTCTACCGGCGCGGCACGCCGCCCAAGCTGCCTGGCGCCGGCCCGGCAATCTCGACCAAGCTGGCTGAGCTGTCCGAGACGGGAAGCCTGGAATACCACCAGCGCCTCCACGACCAGGTGCCGGACGGCCTGCTCGAGATGCTCCAGGTGCCTGGCGTCGGCCCACGCACGGTGAAGCTTCTGCACGAGGAGCGCGGCATCGACTCGCTGCAGGCGCTGAGGGATGGTGCCGCCGATGGGCTGCTGCGCGGCGTGAAGGGCGTCTCGGCGCGGACGGAGCAGAACATCCTGGCCGGCATCGCCCGTCTCGACCGCAAGATCACCCGCGTCCTGCTGCACGAGGCGGACGAGATGATCGCCGAGCTGCTCGCCAGCCTGCGCGAGGTGCGCGGCGTCGTCCGGATCGAGCCCGCCGGCTCGCTGCGCCGACGACGCGCCACCATCGGTGACCTGGACCTGCTGGCCGCCACCGATCAGCCAGCGGCCCTGATCGCCGCGCTGGACGGCCTGACCGAGGTCGACCGCGTCCTTTCGGCAGGGACCGACAAGTCGAGCATCGTGCTGGCCTCCTCGGGACTGCAGGTCGACCTGATGGTCTGTCCGCCGGCGGCCTGGGGGACCCATCTCGTCCACTTCACCGGCAGCAAGGAGCACAACGTCAGGCTGCGCGGGATGGCCCTCGATCGCGGGCTGTCGCTGTCCGAGAAGGGATTCAAGGTGGTGGACACCGGCGAGCTCCTGCTCGACGACACGGAGGAGGCCGTCTACGCCCGGCTGGACCTGCCCCCGATTCCTCCCGAGCTGCGTGAGGACGAGGGCGAGATCGCCGCCGCGCAGCAGGGCAGCCTGCCGGACCTCGTCGACATCAGCGACATCAAGGGCGACACGCACGTGCATTCGGACTGGACCGATGGCGTGGACTCGATCGAGGTCATGGCTCGCGCGATTCGGGCGCGCGGCCAGCAGTGGATGGTGCTCACCGACCACTCGCCATCGCTCGGTGTCGCGCGTGGGCTGGTACCGGAGCGCATCGACGAGCAGCGGGCCGAGCTGGCAAGGTTGAACGCGGAGCTCGCCCCGTTCCGCATCCTGCACGGCACCGAGATGGAGGTCCGGGCCGATGGCAGCCTCGACTACCCGGACGATCTGCTCGCTACCTTCGACGTCGTCCTCGCATCGGTGCATACCGCCCGGAACCAGCCATCAGAGCAGCTCACCCGGCGTACCCTGGCCGCCATCGAGAACCCGCACGTCGACGTGATCGCGCATCCCACCGGGCGCATCGTCAATCGGCGGGATCCGATGCCGCTCGACTGGCCCGCGGTCTTCGAGGCGGCGGCGCGGACGGGCACCATGCTGGAGATGAACGGAAGCCCGCGGCTGGACCTGGACGATTCCCTGGGCCGCGCGGCCGCGCGAGCGGGCGTGCGGCTGACGGTCGCCAGCGACGCCCATCGGACCGAGGAGCTGAGCCAGCTCGATTACGCGGTCTCGATGGCGCGACGCGCCTGGCTGACCCGTGACCAGCTGGCCGGCACCCTGGGCCCCGACGCGCTGTTGGCGACGCTGCGATGATCGGCCGACTCATCCGCCGCCGGCCGACGGCCACCCAGGCACTGTCGCGCATCGACCGCCCTGAGGCGGCGTTGATCGTGCTGGTGATGGCGGCGGTGGCGGTCGCCGGCTGGCTGGCAACGCCGTTCTGGTTGGCCATCACGGTCGCGGCCCAGCTGGTGATCGGCGGCGTAGGCGCCGTGGTGCTGATCGGCCCCGCGCGGCCCGAGCTGGGCTTCGCCCGCTACGCGACGCTGGCCGCGGCTGCCGTCGCCCTGACCCTGTTCGGCAAGTTGGTCACGCCCGGCGCGGGCCTCCTGCTGACGCCCGTGGTGGCCCTCCTGTTGTGGGCCGTCCTGCGGCTGGAGCTGGATGTGGCCGAGGGTAGCGCTCACCGGGTCGGCATCGATCTCGCGATGGTCGGCACCGTCTTCGCCGCATCCGCGGGCCTGGGTGCCATCATCGCGCCCGATGCCTGGCCCCCGGCGCTGGTCCCGCTCCTGCTCATCTCATCGGTCCCGGCCCTGCGCGCCGCCGAGGCACGCGGTCGGAGCGGCATCGAAGCCGTCGGGCAGGCCATCCTGCACCTGGTGGTGCTCGCCCAGCTGGGCGCGGCCATGGCGCTGCTGCAGCTGCCTGGCGTGGTCGGGTCCGCCATCGTGGCGCTCGGCTTCCACGCCTGGGGCGGGGCGGCGGAGGCCCTGGATGACGGCTCCTCGCCGCGATCGGTGATCCTCGAGTTCGGCGCACTGGCCGTCCTCGGACTCGTGGTGGCACTGCTCCTGCACGGTAGCTGACCCTCGCGTTGACACCCCCATCGGCCGGTGCTACAACAAGGCGCCCTCGGGCCGGGGAGAGGCTCGAGCGAGGCCTCCAACGCGCTTCAGATCCGCTTTTGGCGGGGAGAATCAGCCACCCATGACGCTCGATACTGACACGGCGACGCGCCAGCGACGGCAGCTGGCCGAGACGGCCATCGCCCAGGCCACTCGCGGTGAGTGGGAGGCTGCGGTCGAGACCAATCGGCAGCTGCTCGAGCTGGGGCCCGATACCGACGCTTATAACCGGCTCGGGAAGGCGCTGGCCGAGCTGGGCCACCACGACGAGGCGCTCGAGGCGTATGAGAGCGCCCTGGCGCGAGATGCCACCAACCGCATCGCGGAGCGCAACGTCGCCCGGCTGCGCGTGCTGCTGGGTGGCGCCGACGGGAGCGGGCCCGGCAACGGGAAGCCCGAGAAGGCGTCCGCCGCCGACTTCATCGAGGAGATGGGCAAGACCGGGCACGCACGGGTCGTCAACGTCGGCCCGGCACGCCAGCTGGCACCCCTCTCACCCGGCGACGCGGTCGAGCTGGCGCTGGAGGGCGACCTGCTGGTCGCGAGAGTCGGCGAGGCCTCCATCGGCCAGGTCGAGCCACGCGTCGGCGCCCGCATCGGCAAGCTGATGAAGGGAGGCAACCGCTACGAGGCCGCCATCACCGGCGTGAACGGCGACGAGGTGCGGATCATCATCCGCGAGACGTTCGCCCACCCCGACAACTTCGGGAAGGTCTCGTTCCCGGGCAGCGCCGCTGCCCGACCCGGTGGCGTCCGACCGGACATCCGGGGCAGCGCGCTCCGCTACGATGACGAGGAGGAGAGCGAGGAGCTCGAAGAGGAGCCGGAGGAGGTCGAGGAGCTCGACACCACCCTACCGGAATTCTCGGCCGAGCCCGAGCTCGAAGAGGAGCTGCTCGAGGAACCGTAGGAGGCCCGATGGGCGAGGCCCAACGGAAGCGTCTCGACCACGTCGTCCTTCCTCGTCGCCTCCCCGGCCTGGCGCTCCTGGAGCGCTACTTCCCGTCGCCGGCCGATAACCAGCTCGACGCCGAGCTGGCCTCCTTCGCCCGTGCGGGTGACACGATCCTGGATCCCTGGGCCGGCACCGGCTGGACGGCGCGGCGCGCCATCGCGGCCGGCATGAGGGCGGTGGCCAGCGATCCCAGCCCGTTCGCCCAGCTCGCCGCTCAGGCGTTCCTGCTGACGCCCGACGCGGCCGCCATCGAGGCGGCCTTCGGCCAGCTGTCCGCCTCCCGTCGCGTGGACGTGCCGCTGCGCCAGCACATCGAAGAGCTGTACGCCACGCGCTGCGCCACCTGCCGTCGTCCCGTGGTCAGCGAGCAGTTCATCTGGCCCCGGGATGCGGACGCGCCGGGACGCAAGATGTACCGCTGCGCGAACTGCGACCTTTCGATCGGCGGGCCGGTCGAGCGCGTTGCCGCCGTCGACGAGATCGACCTCGCCAAGCTCGGGATCGACCGCCAGCCGTCCGAGGCACCTGCCCCCGTCGAGCAAGCGGAGCCGATACCGATTGGCACGGTCGATACCGAAGACGACGCCGACGAACCCGACCTGGACGACGAACTGCCGCCCGCGCCCGTTGGCCTGACCTCGGCGCCGTCGCTCGACGATGACCCGGCAGCTCCCATCGGTGAGGCGGGGGAGCCACCACCACCACCGCCACTGGCCGCCGACGCACCCACCGGCGCGGGCGCCGAGGGACCGCGCTACGCGTCGACCGTGCTGCCGGAGCCGGTCGCGCAGAAGCTGACGGCGACCGACGTCCGCCAGGGGCAGCACTACCAGCAGCTGCGCGACCGCTTCCCGGTCCTCGATGGCCGCACGGAGCTGGTGGAGGAGCTGCTCGAGCTCTACACGCCGCGGAACCTCTACGCCCTGCAGACGATCGCCATCAAGATCGACGCCGAGCTGCGCGACCCGGCGCTGGCCGCCGTCTTCCGCCTCGCCCTGGCGGCATGCCTGCTGCCGGCCAGCCGCCTCAACGGCTATCCGGGCCGTGTCGCCTCGTTGCGCATCAGCGGCGGCCACGTGCGTCAGCCGGCTTCGCGCTACCAGCGCGAAGCCAATGTCTGGCGCCTCTTCGAGTCGGCCGTCCAGGACGTGCGCATCGCGGTCGCCGCGCTCGGGCGCGACCGCCGCGCGGCCCGTTTTGCCGCCGGTCTGGAGGAGCTCGGTGGGATGACCGCCGCCAACGTGCTCTGGATTCGCTGCCGGCCGGCGGTGATCGGGCAGTATCTGCCACCCGACCACGTGGACATGGTGCTCGCTTCGGTGCCAGACGCACCGAGCGTCGATGAGCTCAGCTTCGAGTACCTGGCCACCGGCTGGCTGATCGGGCGCGAGGCTGCCGAGACCCTTCGCCTGGAGCCCCTGTTCGGATCGGCACCGGCGCGCTCGGATGGCGCCGAGGCGACCGCGCTGCGCCACGCCATGGCGTCGGCGGCCGGCGCTCTCAAGCCGGATGGCTGGTTCGCGGTGCTGCTGGAGGGAGACGACCCCGACCGCCTGCTCGCCGCCGCCACCGCCGGAGCGGCAGCTGGCCTGGAGCTGGTCGACGTCATCCACCGCGAGTCGCGACGCGCCGGCGACGCGGTGACGCTCCACCTTCGCAAGCCGTCGGCCGAGGACCGCTTGCGCGACGCGGTGCAGCCGAGCCCGCTGCGCCTCGGCGCCGATGAGGGCCATCTGACCTATCCGGAGCTGGCGGACGCCATCGACCGGGCGGCGGTCGAGCTGCTGCGCGCCCGGGGCGAGCCGGCCGGTCTGACGCGCATCGCGGCGGCGGTCGTGCTGGGGCTGCAGCGCTCCGGCCTGCTGCGCCGGGTGGCAGCCGGCAGGACCAACGGCGACGGCGATGATCCCGTGCCGGACGCCAGGCTGGAGCGTGGCGGCGCCGCCCTCTTGGCGACGCTGCTGCGCGAGGAGCTGTGGCGGGAGGAGCATCGGTCGCTGGTCAGGCTGGGCGATGCGGACCGGCCGCAGTGGTGGCTGCGTGAGCCGGAGCTGGCTGAGTCGCCGCTGGCCGACCGCGTCGAGTGGTCGACCTTCTCGATCCTGTCGACCGCCGGCCGGCTCGACGAGCCGGGCTTCCTCGATCGCATCTACGCGCTCTTCCCGGGTCTCGACTCACCGGACGAGGAGCTCGTGCGCGCCTGCCTGGCTGCCTACGCGGCGCACGGCGAGCACGGTCAGCTGCGTACCGACGACGAGCTCTCGAACCGCCTGGAGGATCACGCGCGGATCATTGGCCTGCTGGTCGATTACGCGCACCGCATCGGCCTGCGGGCGTGGGTCAGCAAGCGCGAGCAGGACCGGCCGTACGCCGGCGCCACGTTGCTGGATCGCCTGCTCGAGGAGGAGCGGCGCGCCTACCTGCCGCTCGTCATCCGGGCGCCGGCGGAGGCGCTCGGCGCTGTCGATGCGCTCTGGTACCGGCGCGGGCGCCTCGCCTTCCTGTTCGAGGTGGAGTGGACCGCCATGGTCGGCGAGGCGATCCTGCGACGCGGCCGGCAGATCCCGCCGGGAGAGCAGCAGGCGCGTTTCATCGTCTTCCCGGCGGAGCGAACCGAGCTCGTCCGGCTCAAGCTCGAGCGTTCACCGTGGCTGCAGGCGGAGGTGCGCGACCAGAACTGGCACTTCCTCAAGTGGCAGCACCTTGAGACGCTGGTCGAGCTGGACCAGGCAGGGTTGGAGCGACTCGAGCCGCTGCTCGGCCTTGATCCGCTCATCGAGAGCGGCGGCCAGCAGCTGACGATGTTCGGTGAGTGAGCAAGCGGTCGGTCGAGTCTTGACCTGACCGCTATGCTCTGCGGGGAGTGCCGTGGTTCCCCCCTGCGGCACTCCCTTTCATTCCACCTGTGAAATCGGCTGGGCCGATGCGGGCTTCTTCCGCCTCGATGGCGGTCGCCCCATGGTCCGGCGCACCACCGCCATCACCTCGTCGACGTATGGCTCACCCTGGCCCGTCTCGATGGCGTGCGCCAGGCAGCCGTTGATGTGGTCCTCCAGCAGCAGCAGGCCCACCTGATCGGCAGCGGCTGTCAGCGCCTCGACCTGCTGCAGCAGGTCGAGACAGTACGCCTCCTCCTCGACCAGTCGTTGCAGGCCACGGGCCTGTCCTTCGATGCGCCGGAGCCGATTGAGGAGCTCTCGCCGGTCCTTGGTGTACGAGTGCCGGAAGTTCGCGGACATACTGCGGGGCAGTATGTGGAGCGACGGCATCGGCGGTCAATCGGCGGTAGCATGCGCCACCCCATGAGCGACGAGGAACGTCACGCGCTGATCGACGACCTTGAGCGGGTCCTGGTCGTGTTCAGCCACCCCGACGACGCGGAGTTCCTGGCTGCGCCCGCCATCGCAGCCCTGGTCGGTGGTGGCGCAACGGTCGACTACCTGGTCACCACCGATGGCGGGAAGGGCACCGACGATCCGAGCGTGACGCCAGAGCAGCTGATCGCCACCCGCACCGCCGAGCAGCGCGCGGCGGCGGACGTGCTGGGCGTCCGCGAGATCGTGCACCTCGGCTACCCGGACGGCTACCTGACTCCCAGCCTGGAGCTGCGGCGCGACATCGTGCGGCACATCCGCCGGCTGCGGCCCGACCTGGTCATCGCCCAGAACCCCCAGCGGCGCCGCGACGGTGCCGGCTTCATTGCACACCCAGATCACCTGGCTACCGGCGAGGCAACGATGGCCGCCGTTTACCCAGCCGCGCGCGACCGGCTCAACTTCCCAGAGCTCCTGGATGAAGGCCTCGAGCCGTGGAAGGTGCGCCAGCTGCTCGTTTCGGGCAGCGAGGAGCCGAACCTGTGGATTGACGTCGCTGCCACACTCGACCGCGGAGTCGAGGCGCTCCGCTGCCACACCAGCCAGCTGGACGACCCGCTCGAGGTCGAGGAGCGGATGCGCGAGCGTGCCGCCCAGGCCGGCGAGGCGGTCGGCCTGCCGCATGCGCAGGCCTTCCTCTCCATCCTGCTGCCGTGATGCGCGGCAGGGGCCCGTGGGGCGGCGGCCCGGAGCCGAACCTGGTCGCGCGGCCCGGCAGCGGCCCGAAGACGCTGCGGTTGATCGCCGGGTTCTTCGGGCCGTATCGGGCGCGGCTGACCGTCATCGGCGGGCTGATCCTGGTCAGCGTCAGCATCGGCGTCATCAACCCGATCCTGCTGAAGCTCGTCATCGACAATCTGCTCGGCCCGAAGGACCTGGGGCTGCTCTACCTGCAGTGCGCGCTGATGATCGTGCTGCCGTTCCTCTCGTCCGGCATCGGCGTCTGGCAGTCCTACCTGTCGAACGTCGTCGGCCAGCGGGTGATGGACGACCTGCGGCTGGCCCTCTACACCCACCTGCAGTGGATGCCGCTGCGCTTCTTCACCGAGACGCGCACGGGCGAGATCCAGAGCCGGATCGGGAACGACGTCAATGGCGTGCAGTCGGTTGTGACCGATACGGCGGCGTCCCTGCTGAGCAACTTCGCCACGGTGGCCACCACCGTGGTCGCCATGCTGATTCTGGATTGGCGGCTGACGGTCCTCTCGCTGGGGATGCTGCCGATCTTCGCCTACATCACCTACCGGGTCGGCAAGGTGCGCCGCGAGGTGAGCGGCATGACCCAGCGCTCGCTGGCAGAGGTGAGCGCCATCACCGAGGAGTCGCTGTCCGTATCGGGCATCCTGCTGTCGAAGACGTTCGGCCAGCAGCGGGCCAGTATCGAGAAGTTCCGCAGGGAGTCGCGGCGGCTGGGGGACCTGCAGATCCGTCAGCAGATGATCGGGCGCTGGCTGTTCGCGCTGATCGGGACGTTCTTCAGCATCGCGCCGGCCTTCGTCTACCTGCTGGCCGGCTCTCTCATCAT
>CBFGSY010000076.1:0-10875 GCA_965651545.1 uncultured bacterium
GCGATGTGAGGCGCAGCGAACGAGTTGCCGGTCCCAACCGTGTGGCCGCCGCGGCGCCACGCCACCGGGACCTCCACGCCCCACGCCCCGAATTCGACCGGCGGGTGGGGGTTGTAGTAGAAGCGCCAGGGATCCGGCTCGGAATGGGCTGCGACGCTGATGACCGAGCTGAAGAGCGATGGATAGCTGGGTCCGACCACGTTGTTCGCGGCGCTGACCAGGACCACCTTGTTGAAATAGGCGTCATCGGCCAGCTCGTGGAACAGTGGCAACAGCGCTTCGCTCTTGCTCGACAGGCTGAGGTTGGCCACGTTGACCGGGCGCTGGATGAGTGCGTCCAGCCCGGCGGCGAAGGCAAGCCCCTTGCCCTTCAGATCAGGACCCAGGACGCGCATCGAGACGATCTCCACGTCCGGCGCCATGCCCACGATGATGCCGGCGCAGGCGGTGCCATGACCGAACAGGTCGGTGGCTTCGGTCTCCACGATCTCCGGCTCCTCGCCGTGCAGCTCTACGGCGAGGCTTTCGATCAGTCGGCCCTGGACCGCCGGGTGATCGCCCTCCACGCCTGAATCGACGATTCCCACCGTTACCCCGGCGCCGGTCGAACCGCCCCACGCCCAGTCGCGGTCGATGGAATGGAACGCGGGGAGGCGTGTCAGGCGCTCCGGCGAGGGTGGGGTGAACGGTTCGGACCAGGCAGGCAGTGCATCCGACGTGGGCATCGGTCAGGAAGACCCCAAGCGCTGCATCGCTCCTGGGTCAGCGGCTGTAGCGGACGCGGTGCGTCCGGTGGGAGGCGACAACCTCCAGGATGTCACCCACCAGCTCCAGCTCGCTCTCGCCGAGGTCGCGGAGCCGGCTGACCTGGTCGACCAGCGTCCAGAACGGCGTCTCGGCGTCGGCGTCCAGCTCCTGCGTGGTCTTGCTGACGACTGCCTGCACCTGGTCGTCGGTCATCCCGGGGTCGATCTGGCGCAGCGAGTTGCGCAGCAGCAGCGGCAGGTCGTGCTGCACGCGCGTGCCGCCGATGGCCGCCCCGGCCTGCGCCGCGAAGGCAGCCAGCACCTCCATGTCGCGCACCGAGAACGATTCGTCAAGGTTCTTGTCGAAGACTTCCAGCACACCCACCACCGAGTCCTCGCTGGTCAGCGGCACGGCAGCGACTGAGCGCGGGAAGTAGCCGGTCTGCTCGGCGATGGTCTTGTCGAAGCGGGGATCGCCTGGCAGGTCGGTGAGCGCCACGGACTCGCCGGTGGAATACACGTAGCCCACGATGCCCTGGCTGGGCGCCACTGACATGCCCACCACATCACCCGTCTGCGGCCCACCGGCGACCCGATACTCGAGCCGGTCCGGATCCTTCATGAGGAGCGCGATCGAGGCCGCCTGCGCCCCGAAAAGGCTGACGGTGGCGTCCACGATCAGCTGGAGGAGGCGCTCCTCGGTCTGGATCTGGAACCGGCCGGCGGCAGCCCCACGGCGTGCGGCCTCCTGGAGGGCCAGCACACAGGCATGCAGGTCGACGCCGCCGTTCGCCATCGCGGCTGATTGTCCACGCTCGCGGTGTCTGTCGGCAACCGTATTCCGCGCGGCGTACAATAGTGGCTCCAACGAGGTAGCACGAATGCATACGCCGGAAGCGTCTACAGCAAAAGCCCAGGCGGGGTCTGAACCGATGAGCTGGCGCGAGCGGCGCGCCGTCTGGCGCGCGGCCTACAACACGGCCAACCTGCCGGAGGGCATGACCAGCCCGCCCGATGCGATCAGCAAGTGGCTGGTGATCACCCGCGCCGCGGTCTTCAGCATGACGGCGACTTCGGGCCTGATCGGCGGCCTGCTGGCGATCGGCGCGGCCAGGCTGGACCCGGCAATCCGGATCGACTGGCCGTTCCTGGTGCTGGCGGTCGTTGGCCTGGTGGTGGCGCATGCCGCCAATAACATGATCAACGACTACTTCGACCTCACCGGGGGTGTGGACGAGGAGGGGTACGTCCGCGCCCTCTACGCGCCGCACCCCATCCTGTCCGGCTGGGTCACCAAGCGGCAGCTGGCCACGGCCATCCTCATCGCCAACGCCATCGACCTGGCCATCATGCTGTTCCTGGCGTCGCAGCGCGGCCCGCTGGTGATCGCCTTCGCGCTGGCCGGCCTCTTCATCTCGGTCTTCTACGTGGCGCCACCCATTCGGCTGAAGCACATCGGGCTGGGAGAGCCCGGCGTCTTCGTGGTGTGGGGACCGCTCATGGTTGCCGGCACCTTCTTCGTGGCCACCGGCGAGCTGCCCGGCTGGGTCTGGCTGGCGTCATTGCCCTACGCCATCCTGGTGACCACCGTCCTGTTCGGAAAGCACATCGACAAGATCGAGGCCGATTCCGCGAAGGGCATCCGCACGCTGCCCGTGATCCTGGGCGAGCGCAACGCTCGTGCTGTCGCTCGCGTGCTCATGATCGCCTTCTACCCGATCGTCATCGGTGCGGCGCTGGTCGGCTTCATCGGTCCGTGGGTGGCATTGGTCCTACTGGGAATCCCGCGCCTGATCGAGGTGCTGCGCGTTTACGCGAACCCGAGGCCGGTCGTGCCGCCGCACTCATACGTCGGCTGGCCGCTCTGGTTCGTGGGCGCAGCGTTCATCCACACGCGGAGGGCCGGAGCGCTGCTGATCCTTGGATTGCTGCTGAATGCGCTGCTGCCGGTCACGCTGCCCTGGGTCTAGGACCCGCCAGCGAATCCGGCACGCGGCATGCTCATGGTGACCGCAAGCGCTTGCCCGATGGCCGGGCGCCAACAGGAGGTGAGGATCGTGAGCGTTGACATGTCTCCCGGCGGTCTGTTGCTGATCGCAGCCGTGGTGCTCTTCGTGCTGGCAGCCTTCAACGTGGCCCTCGGCACCGTGGCGCTGCTGCCGCTGGGACTGGCGGCCTTTGCGGCGGCGTTCGTGTTCAAGGGCTGATCCTGTACCGTAAGCCGCCCCGCGCTTCGCACGCCAGCCCTCCTGTCGCAAACTACGCGCATGTCCACGGGCAGTCCGGCCGAGCAGGAGAGCGAGGAGTACTGGCGCGACTTCCTGACGCACCCGGACACGCTGATGGCGACCGGGCGGCGCTTCTTCAGCCGGCTGCCAACCAATCCCCGGTGCCGCCTCTGCTCGGCGCCCTTCGCCGGGGCAGGCGGAGCCGCTATGCGGGTCATCGGCAAGCGGCAGTCGACGGTTAATCCGAACTACTGCACGTCCTGCGAGAAGCAGCTGATCAAGCATCATGGCGGAGCCGAGGTCGAGGGCTCGATGCTGTTCGCGGACATCCGCGGCTCGACCACCCTGGCCGAGACGATGTCGCCGACCCAGTTCCGCAACGTCCTCGATCGCTTCTACACGACGGCCTCGGGTGTGGTGTTCGCGCACGATGGGATGGTCGACAAGTTCGTGGGCGACGAGCTGGTCGCCGTCTTTCCGCCGTTGCTCAGTGCCGATCGTCACCCGGAGCGGGCGGTCAGTGCTGCCCGCGAGCTGCTCCGTGCAACCGGGCATGGTACGGCTGAAGGACCGTGGGTCCCGGTCGGCGCCGCAGTTCACACGGGACGCGTCTGGTTTGGCGCGGTGGGGGAGGGCGTGCACGTGGAGATGACCGTGGTGGGTGACGCGGTGAACGTTGCCGCGCGGCTCGCTGCGAAGGCAGGGGCGGGGGAGATCCTCGTCTCTGCCGAGGCGGCTGAACTGGCAGGGCTCGAGCCCGGCCTGCCGCACAGCTCGCTCGAGCTGAAGGGCAAGTCCGAACCCATCGAGGTCGTCACTCTGAGCGTGGGCTGATATAGGCCCACCGCATCCAGCCGCGTACTAAGAACCGCTCACCTTTAAGGGGAGCCATCCCTTGCGCGCATCCATGGCGGGTACCGTCGATCTTCTGCAACCGATGATCGACTCGATCCATATCGCGCACGGTCCGTCGCCTGAGCCGGGGAGCAGGTCGACCCCCAGTCGCCCGTGTCAGAACTCTCAGTGCGGCCGTGCGGCCGTGCGGCTGTGCTGCACTGAAGGCCCTGACGACAAATCGCGCGGCCCACCGGCAGCCGGCGCCAATCGGGGGCGCCTATGCATGGCGGGTACCGTCGTGTACGGTCCATGCGACGGCCGACCGAGGCCTCCCGCTCGCGAGGAGCTCCACCGTCTTGGACTGCGCGAACTGCGGATCCCAGCTCACCCCGGGCGCCAAGTTCTGCGCGGCCTGCGGGGCGCCGGTGCCGGAGGACAGAGGCAGCGGCGAGCGCCGCAAGCTCGCCACCATCCTCTTCGCCGACATCGCCGGCTCGACCGCAATGGGCGAGTCGCTCGATCCCGAAGCCGTGCGACGACTATTGACCGGCCACTTCGCGGCGATTCGCACGGTTATTGAGCGCCATGGGGGAACGATTGAGAAGTTCATCGGCGACGCGGTGATGGCTGTCTTCGGCGTTCCGCAGACCCACGAGGACGACGCCCTCCGCGCGGTGCGGGCCGCGCTCGACCTGCAGGTCGCGCTGCAGGACGCCAACGCCGCAGCAAATGCTACCGTCGCGATGCGGGTCGGTGTCAACACTGGCGAGGTGGTGGCCGGCGAAGAGGGGAGCGGCGAGACGCTGGTAACCGGTGACACCGTCAACACCGCCGCCCGGCTCGAGCAGGCGGCCGAGCCGGGAACGATCCTCATCGGTCCAGCCACCTACCGCCTGGTGACCGATGCCGTCGTTGCCGAGCCAGTGGCGTCGCTCGTCCTGAAGGGCAAGGCCGAGCCGGTGCCCGCCTACCGCCTGACGGGGCTGAAGTCGGGCGAAGGCCGACGTCGGCACCTCGAGGCGCGCCTCGTTGGGCGGCAGCCCGAGATGATGAAGCTGCGGCAGGCCTGGGAAGCGGTGCACACCGACCGGATACCCAGGCTCCTCACGGTGGTTGCCCCCGCGGGCGTCGGCAAGAGCCGCCTCGTGCACGAGCTCGTCAGCGAGGTCGAGGATGCCGGGCGCGTGCTCCTGAGCCGATGCCTCCCGTATGGCGACGGCATTACCTATTGGCCCATCCGCGGGCTGCTCCTCGGCGCGGCTGGGGTTGACGAGGCCGATGCGGTAGAGGTGGCTCGCGAGAAGGTCAGCGATCTCCTGGCTGAGGCCCCGGACGGGCCGAAGCTGACGGAGCTGGTCAACGGCGCCATCGGGCTGGCGGAGATCAGTGCCGCGCAGGACGAGCTGTTCTGGGCCATTCGTCGGTCGCTGGAGACGATTGCGGCCGAGCCCACCCTGATCGTGGTCGAGGACCTCCACTGGGCCGAGCCAACGCTGCTGGACCTGCTCCAGTACACCGTCGACCTGGCGGCGGCGCCGATCCTGCTCGTCGCAACCACGCGGCCGGAGCTGATCGAATCGCGGCCCGAGTGGGCGGCGATGGGCGCACGGGCGAGCCTGCTTCGGCTCGATGCCATGACCGGCAGCGAAGGCGATGAGCTGCTCGACGCACAGGCGGGCGGCGAGGCTGTGCCGAAAAACTTTCGCCGTCGAATCCTGGACGCGGCGGAGGGCAATCCGCTGTTCATCGAGGAGATGGTGGCGATGCTACGCGAGGACGGCCTCCTCCTTCGCCATGACGGCGGCTGGCGAGCCGCCGGCGAGGCCCTTGGTTCCGTCGAGGTTCCCACCTCCATCCGTGCCCTACTGGCCGCGCGGCTCGACCGGCTGCCGAACGAGGAGAGGACGGTTGCCGAGCGGGCGTCGGTGGTGGGGAGGACCTTCGAGGCCGCAGCCGTCTCCGAGCTGGCACCGGCCACTTTGCGCTCCGAGCTGGGACGGCACCTGCTAGCGCTGGTCCGCAAGGAGCTGCTGCATCCCGATCGCGGCGATCTGACCCCGGGTGACGCCTTCCGCTTCCGGCACGTGCTGATCCGTGACGCTGCCTACGAGATGCTGCCCAAGGCGGAGCGTGCGGCCCTTCACGAGCGCTTCGCCGGCTGGCTCGACCGCGCTGCTGGCGATCGGCTCATGGAGTTCGAGGAGATCCTGGCCTATCACCTGGAGCAGGCAGCGCGCTATCAACGAGAGCTTGGTCTGGACGACGAGGAGACGCGGCGCACCGCCGCACGAGCCGGTCAGCTCCTCACCGTGTCTGGTCAACGAGCCCTTGCGCTGAACGCCATCAGCGCCGCCCACGGGCTGTTCCGACGCGCTCGTGTGCTCCTGCAAGCGGACAGTCCGCAGCGGATCGACGTCTACCTGGGCCTTGCCGATGTGGCCGGCCAGACCGGCGATTTCGGCGAGATGCACCGGCTCCTCGACGAGGCGACCAACGCCGCGACCCGCGCGGGCGACCCACGCATCGAGGCACGAACCGCGCTGGTGGGAGCGCGGATCCGTTCGGCGGATGCACCCGACGGTTGGGTCGCCTCAAGCGTCGACCTGATCGATCGGGCCCGGCCAGCCGCGGAGGCCGACGGGGATGTCGAACTACAGGCCATGGCGTGGGCGCTCGAAGCCGATGTGATGTGGCTTGTCGGCCAGCTGGGTCGCGCTGCGTCAGCGAGCACGCGAACCCGAGACCTGTCGAAACAGCTGGCGCGCCCGCCGCTTGGCCGGCTCGATGACTACGTGCCGACCTCAATCGCCGAGGGATCAATGCCGGTAGCGGAGGGGATTAGGGAGCTGGAGGCCCTTGCGGACGACCCCGGCCTCAGCCAGAGCGACCTTTCGGAGGTGTTGGACGCTCTTGGCCTCCTGCGAGCGATGCTCGGCGAGTTTGACGCCGCTCGCGACTACGTGGGCCGAGCGAGCGAGATCCTGCGGCAGCTCGGCAGGGACGTCCTTGCCGTCACGGCCGATGCGAATCGGCTGGGGCAAGTCGAGCTGTACGCGGGCGACGTCGTGGCAGCCGAGAGGGTGATCCTTACTGGCTACCGCGAGCTTCAGCGCATGGGCGAGGACATGTTCCGCTCCACTCTGGCGGGCATGCTCGCGATCGTCGTCGCTGACCTCGGACGGTTCGAAGAGGCCGCGGCCTATGCAGATGAGGCAGCCGATGCCTCCCTGGCTGAGGACGTCGTCTCCCAGGTGCTCATCCACCGCGCGAGGGCCAAGATCATTGCCGGCCGAGGTTATCGCGAGGAAGCGATCCGGTCCGCGCGGGAGGCGGTTGGCCTCGCAGACCCGACCGACAATCTCATCCTGCGAGGCGACGCGCTGGTTGATCTGGCTAGGGTCCTCTGGAGTGCAGGCCGGGCCGATGAAGCGCGGGACGCGCTAGCCGGCGCGGTAAGTGTCTACGAGCAGAAGGGGAGCGTCGTATCAGTCCGCCAGGCTCGCGAGCTGCAGGCTGATTTCGCCGCCGGTTCCTAGCGCCGGACACAGCGACGCCGTGCCGGACAGGTCGGCACGGCGCCACGCAATGGGTTGGTTAGCGGGTCGCGGTTCCGGCCAGTGCCGGCTCCGGGATCATCCACTCGACCAACTGATCGGAGAGCACGGTCCGCGCAGCGTCGATATCGTCGACGCCGATCGCGACGGTTGCCCGCCCATCGGTCTTGTACTCAACCGGGGCAAAGAAGTCGATGTTCACACCGGCGTCGGACAGGCGCTTGGCTGTCTTGGCGACCGTACCTGGCTTGTTCTCGAGCCAGATCGTGAGGCAAGGGACCTCCTTGTAGTTGATCCCCTCGGACGTCAGGGCGCTCTTGATGCCCCGCTCGTCATGCCCCAGGAACGCCAAGGCACCTGTGCTGCCGTGGCCGAGACTCCACGCCTCGATGTTGATGCCCCGCTGGGCAAGCACATCGGCCACTCGGGCGAGCTCGCCCGGGCGGTTGGTGGCTTCGACAATGAAAGTCTGGAAGGTCTGCATCGGAAATCCTCCTGGGCAGCCAACAGAAAACGGCGTCCTGCCACGCTCTGGCTTAGATTGGCTGCTGCGAACGGATCTGATCGGCTGCGTCGAAGCTTTGACGCAGTGCGGCGATCCCTGTGGACCGCTCCCGATGCCCGTCCGGCAACCACTATTTTCCGCCTCTCAGCCGCGGATGTCCAACCGTGCGTGAGCTGAGCGTGATGCGCGCGCGGGTCCGCGGATTAGGTCGGAAACCCGGTTGCCAAGCCCGGTGCTGCAGCTGTGTTGCACGGCCGCACGGCAGCAGGACAGCAAGGCCGCCCATAGTGGGTCCGACAGCGCTTGGCCCGCGCCTATCGACGGCTCCTCGTGCCGCATGTGCCGCACGACGGGACCCTGATGGGCAGCCGGTGGCTCGAGGTGGACCGATCCCCAGGGCGAAGCACGGGCGCGCCGGCGACCCTAGCTCCAGGCCTGCAGCTCGATCATGTTGTCCTCGGGATCGGTGACGTAGCACCAGGTCACTTTCGAGCCCGCGGCCGTGGTGAGGGTCACAACCTCGCCAATGGGGCGCCCGCCGGCAGCGAGCACAGCTTCCCTTCCAACCTCGACGTCATCGACCTGGATGGCGATGTGGCCAAAGCCAACCCGGTTGGGGACTGATCGGGCTGTGCGAGGCTCCGAAGTTCCGTACTGGTAGATCTCGATGGTCGGACCTGTTTCGCCGTGGCCCGGGAGGCGAAGGTGGACGCCCTGCAAGGCAGCGTCGGCGACGCCGGTCCCTCTGGAGAGGTCGTTGCCTTCGTAGTTGCGTTCCGGGGGGACGAACTCGCATCCGAAGACATCGGTGTAGAAAGCCGCAAGTCGTCGCCAGTCCTCGGCGATGACGTTCACGTGTCCGAATCGGGCGCCCTTGATCGGCAGCGGATCAGCCATGAGCCCTCCTTCGCGCACAGCATAGGTTGGGCACCGATGTCGGGCTTGTGAGTACTGCCGTGCAGCCGTGTGCCTGTGCTGCACAGCCGCTGAGGGGTCCGAAAGCGGCGGGTGCGCGCCTATCAGCCGCCGTTCGTGCTGCACCGGCAGCACGCGAGGCCCCGGATTGCGGCGGGGCCACCCCCCATACCCAGCCTGGCAGCCCGCCTCAGCCCCGGGCCACGTACTTGAACTTGATCCGGGACTCGGTGCCGGCGAAGGGACCTTCCCCGCGGCGCCACACGTCGACCAGCACGGGCATAAGCGCCGGGTACTCACCGAACGCCTCGCGGTAGTCGCGGTTCGTGTGGCGCAGGTGGTCGGTCAGCAAGCGAGCGACCTGGTCGCGGAAGGCGGGGTCAGAGGCTTCGGCAGCGTCAGCGTCAGAGCGGACGAGCTGGATGGCCACGTGCGGCCGCGTTTCGCCCGGGCGCTCCTCCTTGACAGACAGCTGCCAGGACAGGATGCGCGAGGCGAACGACGGCTCAGAGTAGATGGCCGCTTCCACATCCTCCGGGTAGATGTTCGCGCCCATGACCGATACCGTCCCGTCCTTGCGCCCGAACACGAACAGGTAAGGCATCCGAATCAGGCGACGGCCACCCGGCGGCGCCAGGTCTTCCAGCCGGATGTCCAGGGCGGCCAGCCGGGATCGGAGCTCGTCGTCGCGGAGGACGCCGCCCTCGTCATGTGGGTTGTATCGGATCTTGGGCAGCAGGGTGCCGTGGCGGGTGACGGTGAACAGCAGCTCGCGCGATGCGTTGACCCCGATGTGATGGAAGAACGGGTTGTACTGGAAGACCATTGGGCTGCGGTCGGATTCGCCGAAGAGGGTCTGGGACACATCGGGCCGTTCGCGTGCCAGCCGGCGAAGGGCGATGCAGACGGGGGTCTCGGCTGCCAGCCCGATCTCGACATCGGTCACGCCGTAGCCTGAATAGACCGTCTTGAAGTGGCGGCGCAAGTAGTCGCGCAGCGCCTCCGAGTTGCCTTCACCACCCAGCAGCGCCTGCATGTCGTACTGCGACCAGTCCATGCCGCGCCGCGTGCCCTCGTCCATCAGCACTTTCAGGAACGGCGGATAGCCGACCAGCAGGTACCGAAATCCCGGCCCCAGCTCGACCATGGTGTCCAGCACCTTGTCCAGGTCCGGGCCGGTGGCCTTGACCAGGCCACGCTTCTCGAGCGCGATGGCCATCGTCAGCCCCGTGGCCCAGGCACCCATGCTGAAGGTGTTGAGGACGACCAGCGGCTCGTCGCCGAACGTATAGCGCGCGAAGAAGGCGATCATGCGGCGGACGTGCTGCCGCTCCTGGTCGCTCCGCGCCCAGTTGTAGGGCTTGCCGGTGGAGCCGGAGCTCTCGTCGAGGGTGGTGCCGGTGAGCGGCAGCTTGCCGTTCAAGCAGCGCTCGGCGAGCGGGAAGCGGTCGGCGTAGGTCTTCTTGTCCGTCTCCGGCAGCTCGTCCAGGTTCCGGATGTCGCTCGCGTCCATGCCGGCTTCGCCCAGGATGGTCCGATACGCCGGCACCTCTCGCCCAGCCGTTCGCGCCGCCCGGATCGCCCGCGCGGTGGAGAACGCGTCGGCCGGGCCGGGTGGCATGACTTCCAGGAACCACTGCAGCGCCCCGTAGCGCTTGCTGATCCCGCGCAGGCCGAGCTCCATGGCGCGCAGCTGGATCGGTCCAGGCAGCCGGCGCTGCTCGGGTGTCGCGTACGCTGGTTGAGCGTCGGTTTGGGCGTCCGTTTGGGCGGTCATGCGGGGAGACTATGCGCCGCGCACTGCGGCGTGACTACGGGCAAACCGCTGGCGGTCGCGCGGTGGCGGGCTGCTCCTGTCCTAGGTTCTGCCAGATCGCGATGTGCGTGACCTTAGGCGAGCGGACGCGAGAGAACCCGCGCTCCGCGCGCTTCCGCGAGCTCAGAGCGAGCTCGGAGCGCCCGCGATCCGGTGTCTAAGCGCGATCACAGTGCGATTTGGCAGGAATGGCGCCGACCGGCCCGCCTAAGCGCGATGACAGTGCGATTTGGCAGGACTCGCGGCGTATCAGCGAGGACGGTCGAAAATTCGG